>NZ_JACHDR010000001.1:2515224-2829627 GCF_014201135.1 Neomicrococcus aestuarii
AGCGGCAGAAATGGCGATGTCGCCGGTGCCAGGGGGCAGATCTAGGAGCAAGAAGTCCAGATCCCCAAAGTGCACGTCGGTCAAAAATTGTTCGAGCGCACGGTGCAACATGGGCCCACGCCACATGATGGGTCGAGATTCATCGAGGAACATGCCAATGGAAATCACCTTCACACCGTAAGCGACCGGCGGAAGGATCAACTCGCCTACGCGAGTGGGCTTGGTATCGCTGAGTCCCATGAGCGCGGGCACGGAGAAGCCGTGGACGTCCGCGTCCACCACGCCCACCTTGAAACCCTGCGCGGCCAGCGCCGCTGCCAGATTCACGGTTACGGTGGACTTTCCCACTCCGCCCTTGCCGGAGGCAACACCGATCACGCGGGTCAGCGATTGAGGGTCGGCAAAGGGAATCGTCCGGCGCTTCAAGGAACCGATCAGCTCGGCGCGCTGCTCAGGCGTCATGACGCCCACGTTCACGCTCACGTTCGTCACCTCAGGGACGGACAGAGCAGCCAAGCGCACATCGTTCTCGATGGTCGTGCTCAGCGGGCATCCCGCAATAGTCAACAGGACTGAGACCTCCACGAGCCCAGGGGTATCCCCAGCCGGGTTCTCCACCACGGACTTGACCATTCCAAGATCCGTAATGGGTCGGCGGATTTCCGGATCCTGCACGTGAGCTAATGCCGCGCTGACCGCGTTCTCTAATTCCGTCACGCTATACAGCGTCCCCTTCGTTCTTATCTACCTCAGTCTTGACCACATCATTCTGGACCCCTTCGGAGGTGGAAGCGGCCTCGGGGAGCTGAGCTGCGTCGTCGTTCTCCGGCTTTGATTCCTTCTTTTTGGGCTTAACTTGCTTGATAGTGGTGGTCTGCGGGTCGCGATCCTTCTTCTTCGACTTACTGCGCAAGCGAATTTCCTCGCCGTCGCTGGTCTCGATGAGTTCCTCGAGAACGCTGCGGAGCTCGGAACGTACGTAGTCACGAGTGGCCACGTCGCGCAAGGCAATGCGCAAGGCAGCAAGCTCGCGAGTCAAATACTCGGTGTCGGAGAGGTTGCGCTCGGCACGCTGGCGATCCTCGGCCACGGAAACGCGGTCGCGGTCATCCTGACGGTTCTGCGCCAACAGCAAGAGCGGAGCGGCGTAGGAAGCCTGCAAGGACAACATCAGCGTCAACGCCGTGAAGCCCAGAGCGGCGGAGTCGAAGCGAACAGGCTCCGGCATGACCGTGTTCCAGATGATCCAGACGATGCAAAAGATGGTCATCCAAACCAAGAAGGACGGGGTGCCCATGAAGCGCGCAAACTTTTCCGTAGCGCTGCCAAACGCGTCCGGGTTGGGGGAGAAGCGCGGAAGGAAACGCTCCTTCGCCTTCATGGGGGTGTCTAGTCCCTTGGAGTCAACGGGGATGATCGGAGTACGCTCAGCCACGGCGTGCCCCTCCCTTCTTAGCGTTGAGCGGATTCAAACGTGGAAGCTGGCTGGACGCTTTCTTCTTCGGGCGTTCAACGTCGTCATCATCGCGCGTACGCCAATCGTCCGGCAACAAATGATCCAGCACGTCATCGACGGTGACCGCTCCTACGAGGCGACCGTCTTGGCTCACCACGGGAGCGGCGGTCAGGTTGTAGGTAGCGAGCATGCGCGCGACTTCGCTGACATCGGCTTGGTCGCTAATAGGTTCAAGATCCTTATCGACGATCTTGCCCAGAGCCTCTGGTGGGGGCCAGCGCAAGAGCGCCTGGGTGTGAACTACGCCAAGGTACTTGCCCGTGGGAGTTTCCAACGGCGGACGGCACACGTACACGGAAGAGGCGAGCGCGGGGCTAACTTCTTCGCGGCGCACATAGGCAAGCGCCTCTGCAACGGTGGCTTCGGGAGGCAAGATAATGGGCACGGGAGTCATCATGGAACCCGCCGTATTTTCCTCATACTCGAGCAGACGGCGGACGTCTTCAGCCTCTTCGGGCTCCATCAATTCCAACAGCGCTTCCTGCTGGTGCTCCGGGAGCTCCGCCAAGAGGTCAGCCGCGTCATCCGGGTCCATCTCTTCGAGCACGTCAGCTGCACGCTCAATCTCGAGGGATTCAAGAATCTGGACCTGTTCTTCGTCCGGCAACTCTTGAAGAATGTCAGCCAAACGATCATCTTGAAGCTCTTGAGCCACCTCAACACGTCGCTTATCGCTCATCTCGTGGAGCGCATCAGCGAAGTCGGCGGCCTTCATCTCTTCGTGGGCCTCAATGAAGTTCGTGGCACCTTGAGGATTCGAATGGCCTTGAGCCGAAGTTTCATCCCACGACGCAAGAATTCGTTCACCACGGCGCAAGGCCCTGAAACCGAAAGCGGAAGGGTCTCCACGGCGCACGTAGAAGTCAGAGAGCACCCAGTCGCCACTGCGCTGGCGCTCCAAGCCGATGTCTTCAACAATGCCGGCGCCGGAGCCGTCCCGGAAGGTGACTTGACGGTCAAAAAGCTCGGCGGCCACAAGAGTTTCCACGCCGCGCTGTTGGAAGCGGCGCAAATTGACCAGTCCAGAGCAAATGATCTGGACAGAATCAATTGATTGCACGCGAGTCATCGGCACGAAAACGCGCTTCTTTCCCGGAACTTCCACCAACAGGCCAACGCACTGGGCAGGTTTACTGGGGCCACGATCAACAACGACCGCGTCTCGCATGCGGCCCAGTCGATCTCCCAGGGGATCAAATACGTCGAGGCCCAGAAGGCGCGCGACGAAGACTTTGGGCATATTCATAGGTCTAGCCTAGTTCGCGGTTCACCAGTGGCGATAAATGCCACGCATTTGCCGGTGTGACAGGCAGAATAGGAATATGTCTACTCCTTATGGCGCTCCTGTATCCGCTCTGCTTGATTCTGGTTTGCCGAAAGGCGATTTGCTGGGACGGTTCGAGTCCTACCTCGATGCGCAGAAGCTCGTTGATTTCCTCGCGGATAACAACTTTCCTGTGGCAAACGTCTCGATCGTGGGCAACGATTTGAAGATGGTGGAGCGCGTGACCGCGAAGCTGTCCTACCCGAAAGTTGCCCTCTCTGGTGCAGCTCAAGGAGCGCTCTTCGGGGCGTTCGTGGGCATCATCCTCTCGATGTTTGGGACCGGAGACATTTTCCAGGTCATCACCTCCGTGGTGCTGGGCATGGCGATCTGGATGATCTTCGGAGTGATCACCTATTCGATGCGCGGTGGTAAGCGCGATTTCGCGTCGTCACAGCAAGTGCTTGCAACCTCTTATGACGTGGTGGTGGGCTTTGAACACGCGCAAGCGGCGCGCGCGCTCGCTGCGAAGCTTCCGATGCGCGGCAACTTTGCCGCTCAGGGCGGAGGATTCGCAGGCCAGCAACCAGTGAACCCACCACAGTTCGGCACCCAGCCCACGGCCAGCGCTCCTACGCAGCCCGCCGCGGCTGGAACTTCGGAACAGCAAACAGGTGCGTCGCCACGATCAGCTGAGGCACCAACCCAAACACCTGACCAGACGGCTCGCACGAGCTATTCGGATCTTCCCGATGGCCGCCCGCAGTATGGCATTCGGGTTGATCCTGCTCAGCAGACTCCTTCGAGAGTTCAAGAACCAGCAGCTTCGCCGGAGTCTTCGGATCCGTCATCGAAAGACGAACCAGAAAAGCAGTAAAGGTCTTTGTCACTTCCGTCCGCAAGGTCCTGAGATGATGCTCCTTTAGCTCCGCGACAAAACGCAGAAACGCCGGTTCCCTCTCGCCCACACTGTGGGGAAGGGAACCGGCGTTTCGCTTAAGGGAGCAGCGAAAATACTTCTATGGCTGAAGCAATCCGCGCATCCACTTTTCAACGTCGTCAGGGCTGCGAGGAAGCGACTCGGAGAGGTTGATGTTGCCGTCTTCGGTGATCAGGACGTCGTCCTCAATGCGCACACCGATTCCACGGTACTCCTCAGGCACGGCGAGATCGTCAGCCTTGAAGTACAGGCCCGGCTCAATGGTGAAGATCATGCCAGGCTGGATGACGCCGTCCAGGTAAAGCTCCTTCTTTGCCTGGGCGCAGTCGTGGACGTCGAGACCCAAGTGGTGGCTGGTACCGTGCGGCATCCACCGGCGGTGGTGCTGACCTTCCTCGGACAAAGCAACCTCGAGCGATACCGGAAGCAATCCCCACTGGTCTAGGTTCTCGGCGAGCACCTTAACGGCGGCCGCGTGGACATCGCGGAATTTCGCGCCTGGCTCTGCCACAGCGAACGCGGCATCTGCAGCGTCAAGCACGGCCTGATACACACGGCGCTGAACCTCGGAGAATGTTCCGTTGACTGGAAGCGTACGCGTGACGTCGGCGGTGTAGAGCGAATCAGCCTCAACTCCGGCGTCCACGAGGATGAGATCTCCCGTGTTTACCTGACCGTTGTTGCGGATCCAGTGAAGAACCGTGGCGTTGTTGCCGGAGGCTGCAATGGTGTCATAGCCAAGATCGTTGCCTTCTTCGCGAGCGTGGGCGAAGAACGCGGTTTCCACCACGCGCTCGCCGCGCTTGTGTTCGACGGCTCGGGGGAGCGCCTTGACTACGGAATGGAAGCCGTTGATGGTGGCCTCCACGGCCGAACGCATCTGCTCTACTTCCCATTCATCCTTGATCAGGCGAAGTTCGGAGACGGCCTCGGCCAGCTGGGCATCGAAACCATCTGACTCTTCCAAATCAACGTTCGTGTTGATGCGGGAGGTGTCCACGAGGGCATCGCACGTCAGGTCCACGTCACGCATCAAGCGAATGCGCTTGCCACCGAATTCCTTGGGGCCGGCATCTTGCGTGATGGCGTCTTCGAGGTGAAGATCCATATGAAGCGTTGGTAGTCCAAGACGTGCCTGGAACTCTTCGAGGGTGGGACGGCGGCCAATCCAGAACTCTCCGGTTCGGGAGTTGGAGTAGAACTCTTCGCTGTCACGGCCGGCCATGGGGCGGAAGTACAAGGTAGCCATGTGGTTGCTGCCCGAATCGCCCGTGCCAGCGGCAACAGGTTCCAGGACTAGGACGGCTTCTGGTTCGTGATCGAGGCCCAGACCGGTCAAATGTGCGAAGGCTGAATGGGGGCGGAACCGGTAGTCCGTATCGTTCGAGCGGACCTTGAGCGGGCCAGCGGGAATGACAAGACGATCCTCGGGGAAGATGGCCGAGAGCGCTGAGCGTCGCTGAGCTGCGAAAGGCGCTGAAGCGTCCAATCCGGCAACATCGGTGGACGCTGGCGCCCACTGCGAGGCCATGAATTCTTTGAAAGCGCTGGATGAAGGGCGTTGGCTGCGGTTTTCCACACGCTCAGCAAGCGGCTGGGCGTCAGAAGAGGAGTCAGAAGATGATTGGGGATCGGCAGCAGTGTTCATCCCGCTAGTCTTTCAAAAACTCATGGCATCAGCCAACCTGCCCGGTTGCCGCATCAATCGCGGAAATCGGTAGGGTACTTACATGCTAATTGACCTACATACCCACTCTTTCGTCTCAGACGGCACCGAATCCCCAGAGGTGCTCGTGCGGTCGGCTGCGGAGCAGGGTGTGGACGTCGTGGCGCTGACGGATCATGACCAAACGTCCGGTTGGCAAGAGGCGGCCGAGACGGCCCTAGAAGTGGGAATCGGACTGGTTCCGGGCATCGAAATTTCGTGCCGCACTGACAACCACATTTCGGTGCATTTGTTGGCCTACTTGCATGATCCGCTCAATGAGGCGCTCTTGGCCGAGATCAACAAAGCCCGCGATGCCCGCGTGACGCGCGCTCAGCGCATGGTTGAGATGTTGTCAGAGGACTACCCCATCTCGTGGGAGCTTGTGCTCGAACACTCCCACCGCGACGCCACTATTGGCCGCCCGCACATCGCGGACGCGCTTGTTGCCATTGGTGCGGTAGAGAACAGGTCTGAGGCATTCGAGAGAATCTTGATTCCGGGCTCGAAATACTATGTGGGTCACTACGCGATGGATCCGGTGACAGCGGTTGAGCTCGTCAAGCAAGCAAACGGCGTGCCGGTTTTCGCGCATCCTCTCGCAGCAGCGCGCGGGCGAGTGGTTCAGGACCAGGTTTTTCACGACATGATCGATGCCGGACTCGCCGGTTTGGAAGTCTTCCATCGCGACAATCCTGCGCACGCGCAACAACGACTGTTGGAGATGGCGCAGAAAGAGCGCCTCATCGTCACCGGTTCAAGTGATTATCACGGCGCCGGAAAGCCCAACCGCCTCGGCGAAAACTCCACCGCGAGGGATCAGTTAGAGCGCATCCTCGAGCTCGGGACCGGAAGTCACAGCGTCGGGATTCGCTAGCCCATCACCAGACAAAGCTTCGCCTACGGCGGCGCGCAAGCTGGCGTCGTCGTAATCCCCGGCCATCATCACGGTAGCGGACGGTATGCGCGCAGTCATGACGGAAATCGCGGCAGGGTTCTGATCCAACAGGACAAAACCGCGGCCCAACTCCGCCGCCGCGGCACCCGTGGTTCCGGAGCCCGCAAAGAAATCAAGCACAATATCCCCAGGACGCGACGACGCGCTAAGGATGCGCCGCAGAATTCCCAACGGCTTTTGCGTGGGGTAACCGGTTTTTTCCTTGCCCGTGGGGGAGACAATCGTGTGCCACCACACATCCGTGGGCAGCTTGCCCAGCGCAGCCTTTTCCGGCGTCACCAGGCCAGGAGCCATGTACGGTTCGCGATCCACAGCGCTCGCGTCGAAGTGATAGTTCTTTGGATCCTTGACGTACACCAGGATCGTGTCGTGCTTCGTAGGCCAGCGAGACTTCGAACGTGCGCCGTAGTCATAGGCCCAAATGATCTCGTTGAGGAAGCACTCGCGCCCAAAAATCATGTCCAGCATGACCTTGACGTAGTGCGCCTCCCGATAATCCAAATGCACGTAGAGGGTGCCGGTGGGGGAAAGGAGGCGCCAAGCCTCGCGCATGCGCGGTTCCAGGAATTCCCAGTAATCCGCGAAGGCGTCGTCGTAGCGGTGCAAAGCGCCCAACACCGTGGCGTAATCCTTGCCCTTGAAGCCACGACGATCACCCTCGCCCGGCGCAGCGCGGACGGTCTTCACTTCTTGACGCACTTGCGCGCGCCCCGTATTGAACGGCGGATCAACGTAAATGACCTGCGCGAATTCATCCGGAAGCTGAGATAAAACGTCCGCGTTATCGCCGTGGATAATCAGCTGGACGGGCGACTCCGCAGGGGAGTCCGCCGTATCCACATGCGCTGTCACTACTCGTTGCTGTCCTGCTGGTTGGAGGACTCGCCCTCGCCTACCACGCGGCGCGTGCGGCGACGGCGTGGTGCCTTGTGCTCGTCATGCGGACGATCAGCGCGACCGTGCGAGTGACCGTGCTTGCCTTCGCCTTCTTCGCGCTTCGGGGTTACCTCAGCGGTTGCGTCGGTAGCTTTGACCGTACGACGACGACGCCGTGCGCGGGTGCCTTCGTCCGTGGACTCGGTTGCTTGCGCGCCGTCAGCAGGCTTGTCCGTACGCTGCGTGGTGCGCGAGCGTCCGGAAGTGGAACCGGAACCAGCGGACCGAGAACCGGACGTGCGCGAGCCGGAAGAACGGGAACCACTGCGTGCGGAATCGCGGGACGATCCGCCGCCACGGTTGTTGTCCTTCTTGGGGTCAAGACGCTCTAGCTCCTCGGCACCCAAACCTTCGCGAACGCGCTTATCGCGTGGCAAACGGCCCTTCGTGCCTGCTGGGATGTTGAGGTCTTCAAAGAAGTGTGGGGATGAGGAGTACGTTTCCTGCGGCGCTGCCGAATCCAGGCCGAGGGCCTTGTTGATCAGGCTCCAGCGAGGGACGTCCTCCCAGTCCACGAACGTCACGGCAGTACCCTTGTTGCCCGCGCGGCCAGTGCGGCCCACACGGTGCAGGTACGCCTTTTCGTCTTCAGGGCACTGGAAGTTGATCACGTGAGTGACATCGTCTACGTCGATACCCCGAGCGGCGACGTCCGTTGCTACAAGGACGTCCACCTTGTCATTGCGGAACGCGCGGAGAGCTTGCTCGCGAGCGCCCTGGCCGAGGTCACCGTGAAGTGCGCCGGCTGCGAAG
This sequence comes from Neomicrococcus aestuarii, assembly GCF_014201135.1. Lineage (NCBI taxonomy): Bacteria > Bacillati > Actinomycetota > Actinomycetes > Micrococcales > Micrococcaceae > Neomicrococcus > Neomicrococcus aestuarii. The sequence goes on from NZ_JACHDR010000001.1 coordinate 2,523,297, forward strand.
CCGCGGTCCAACAGTTCTTCGGTAAGCTTTGCGGCGCTGCGCTTGGTCTTGGTGAAGATGATGGTGCGTCCGCGGCCCTCAGCCTGAAGGAGGCGAGCCACCATTTCTTCCTTGTCCAGCTGGTGGACGCGGTAGATCAGCTGGCGGATGCTCTTCTTCGTGATGGACTCATCGAAAGGATCAGCCGCACGAATGTGCATGGGGCGGGACATGTAACGACGCGCCATGGCGATCACAGGACCGGGCATGGTGGCGGAGAACAGCATGGTCTGGCGGGTGGCAGGAATGCTGGAGAGGATCTTCTCTACGTCAGGCAAGAAGCCAAGATCCAGCATTTCGTCAGCCTCATCAAGGATGACCATTTTGACGTTCTTGAGGTTCAAGAAGCGCTGGCGCTGCAAGTCCATCAAGCGTCCGGGGGTGCCCACGACGATCTCAACGCCACGCTTGAGCTCTTCGATCTGCGAGTCATAGGAACGGCCACCGTAGATGACGGCAACGCGAGCGTTGCGGTACTTCGAGGCGGTGTTCAGATCCGCGCCGACCTGAACGGCGAGCTCACGGGTGGGAACAATGATGAGTGCTTGAGGGGCGCCAGGAACGGGAAGGCTGGCGTAGCCTTCGTCGTCCGGTCCGACGACCAGCTGAAGTGCTGGGATGCCGAAGCCGAGGGTTTTACCGGTACCGGTCTTGGCCTGGCCGATGATGTCATTTCCGCCCAGAGCCACTGGGAGTGTCATGGCCTGAATGGGGAAGGGGTGCAGAATTCCATCCGCTGCGAGGGAATCAGCGATGTCTTGGCGCACGCCGTATTCGGCGAACGTCTTCTCTTCGATGGCCTCGCGAGTGGCTTCTACCTCGATGTCCCCGGCAAGGGGCAAGTTTTCGAGTGATTCTTCTTCAATGGGTTCACTCGTATTTAGATCAGTGGTGTTCACGTGCAATATTCACATTCGTTCGTGCGCCTCAACCCTGTAGTGCCGCATCGCCGTGTGGCGTAATGGTGCGGAAGGGGAGCGCTGTCCAGCGGAGCCGATCGTGGGCTAACGTGCGAAAAGCTTGAGCGTTCTCGCGTACAGGTTCGCTGGGAGATCCTGTGAGAAAAATTGAAAGATACGACCGGGCATCCTTAACTACGTGCTTAGTCTACCGTGTCGGCCGTGTTTTCCCCGTTAGGCGCCGCATCGTCGCCCTCCACGGAACCGCCAACAACGTCGAAGGAAACCTTGCCCTCTTCAATGTTTGCTTCCTTGAGCACCACCCGAATCTTTTGGCCCACCGGCATATTGCCGACGTATTTCGCCGTGACCGGCGGGTTCGTCAGCTGCACGGTGCCGTAAGGAGACCGACCATTCTGTTTAGCCTTCTCCACTTGCTGAGCATCCGGGCCCTCAATACTGACGCCCTCAAACTCTTCCCCGACGTGGCTCGCGAGGATGGCAGCCTCCACTGTATCCATAGCGCTGCGCTCCGCCTTGGACACCAACTGGCCCGCCTTCTGCATGAGCTCAGGCAGCAACGGGAGGGACTCACGAAGAAGCTGAGGTACCTCGCGTCCGTTGACCAGGCAATCGCACAGTTCCAGCACGAAGCGGTCTACGAGACGTCGCAGGGGTGCCGTGGTGTGAGCATAGGGTGCCGCGATAGCAGCTTGCGTTGGGTCTGCAGGCACTTCACCGTCGAAAGCTGTATAGCCCGCTCCGCGGAAGAGACTCGCAGCCTGATGCATGAGCGCCAGCTGTTTGGGATCGTTCAAATCAAGTGAGCGCAAGAACTCGCCGTACTGCACCTCGGTAGACCATGGCGCTCCCAGGGCACGAGCTTGCGCTCGGAACTTGGCAACGCTCGACTCATCCGGTGCAGGCATGGTTCGGAGGATTCCCACCTTGTGCTCCACCATGATGGAGGCGGCGGCCATGCCTGTCATGAGGGAGATCTGGGCGTTCCAGTCCTCCACCGGCAAAGGAGCTCGCTGGACCAACTTATAGTGGCTGCCGTCAGCTTCCACTTCTTGCTCGGGGATGCGAAGGCTTGCGCCGCCGCGAGCCCGTTCCAAAGCGATGCGCTTTTGACCTACTTCTTTGAGAAGCTGCAGATTCTCCGAAGCTTTCCCGGAATCGAGTTCTTCTTGCACTCCCACATAGGAAAGCTTGGCGCGGCTCTTCACTTGCGCCCGACCCAAGCCCACGCGCACTACCTGAGCTGCGTCGTCGAGCTCAAAATCCCAGACGTACGCACCGCGCACCTGATCCGGCAGCAAGCTACCGGCGTCCTCGCTAATGACCTCGGGGTGCAGCGGAATGCGACCCTGCGGCAAGTAGATGGTCATCCCTCGGGCACGCGTCTCGGCATCGAGTGCGCCGCCAGGAAGGATGAAGGAGGGAACGTCCGCGATGGCGTAAAAGACCCGATATCCGCTGTTCTCGCGCCGAATGCAGACAGCTTGGTCCAGATCCGTGGAGGACTCAGGATCAATGGTGACGAACTCGATGTCCGTGCGGTCCTCTTCCTGAAGCGGCTTGCGCGCGACAGCCTCTTGGGCCTCCTGCACGGCGGCTGCAGGGAAATCCGTGGGCAGCTCGAGTTTGAGAACCAGCGCGGAAAGCGCCTTCTCCAACCGCGTGCTGTGAGCGCTACTGCTGAGGTCAATATGCTGATGCACCATGGTGTTACCCTACCGAGGCGTAGTGGCTGCGCGTACGCTGAAACCATGAGCGAGTCTGAAGATCAGCCAAAAGTTTTATCCACCTCGGCCATTATCACCGTGCTAGAAACCCTTACGGATTGGCGCGAAGACGCGTCACGACTAGTTGCGGTGTTCAAGTTCAAGCGATCCGCAACGGCCGTGGAATTTATTGCGCGCGTGGGTGCGGCCGCGGAAGAGGCAAACCACCACCCGGACCTCGAGTGGCGGTGGAATACGGTGTTCTTGGCCCTTTCAACTCATTCGAAAGGTTCGCAGATCACAACGTTGGATGCCCATTTAGCAGAATTGCTCTCCGCAACGGCTGCTGAACTAGGCGGGACCGCCGAGCCAGCGCGCTACGGAGAGCAATTCGGAATCTAGGCGTGAGGCCTACTGGTGCGTCATCGCTGACGGACTAGTGAGCGAAGCCCACGCGGCGAATCTGTTCGGCGCCAACTTCGACGTAGCCAATGTTGGCTCCAGGAATCAACACCACGCGACCGGTTGAGTCCTCGAGGCGAAGCTCCGTGCCGCCATTCGTGGCGCGGGAAGCAGCCTCGATGATTTCCTCAGCGGTCTTGTTTGATTCCAGCACAATTTCGCGGTTGACATGCTGAATTCCGACGCGAATTTCCATGACTGCTCCTAAGACAAAGGGTGGACGTGTTCTAACGCTATGTTATTCGGCCGGTGCTTCTTGATCCACGCGCCCGATTCCGCGCCAAGCTAAACGAGACACCAGATCGATGGCTGTTTCCAGATCTACCGATCCCTCTTGGTCGAGCCACGCGCGGGCCGCAACCTGGGACATCCCAATCAACGCGTGACCTAGCAGGATCGAGGAGGATTCCGGCAGGCTGGTCTGGTCGTGGACCACGCGGGAAACCGCTTCAGCGAAGGTCTGGTTGAAGTTCTCCAGACGCTCCGCAACATCAGGGTCTCGTGCGACGTCCGATTCGAAGAGCAGCCGGTGGGCTTGAGAGTCCGAGGCAACGAACTCAAAGTAGGCACCGATGGTTGCCCGTACGCGTGCCTTGTTGTTGTCTGTGGACTGGACGGCATCGAGCAGCTTGGACAACAAAGACTCCACATGGGAATCCAAAATTGCGAGGTACAGATCTCGCTTACCAGGGAAGTGCTGGTACAAGACGGGCTTAGAAACCTGTGCGAGTTCGGCGATTTCATCCATAGAGGCGCCGTGATAGCCGCTGTCCACGAAGACCTTGTGCGCGGCACTGAGGAGTTGACGGCGGCGTTCGTCCCGCGGCATGCGAACGGTTCGTCCAGTGGGACTGGGGTCGGATGACACGAGTGGGCCTTTCTGGGGATCTGTACTGCTCACTTGCATGGTATCCCGGGGGACAAGGTTACGTCCTCATCCTCGGCTAAATACTCACAGCCTCTCGTGGGCGCAGGCGGACTAAGCTGGAGGGCATGTCTGGCTTTGATCCGCAAGTGGAACCCGCCGAAACTCTGAGCTCTGCAGAAATTGAGCGCTATTCGCGACAAATTATCTTGCCTGGAGTGGGTCTTGAAGGTCAGCGACGACTCAAGAATGCGCGCGTACTGATCATCGGCGCCGGTGGCTTGGGCGCTCCCACCATCATGTATCTCGCGGCGGCGGGCGTGGGGACCATTGGGATCGTTGATGACGATGTGGTGGACAGCTCCAACCTGCAACGCCAAGTCATCCACCGTGAAGACGCCGTGGGCCAGCCGAAAGTGGATTCCGCGCAGCACTTTGTTCATGGCCTGAACCCTCTCGTGACTGTCGTCAGGCACCAGCTGCGCCTTGACTCGAGCAATGTCTTAGATCTGTTCCGCCGGTATGACTTGGTTCTGGACGGGACGGATAACTTCGCCACGCGCTACTTGGTCAATGACGCGGCCGCTATCGCGGGGATTCCACTCATTTGGGGATCGATCCTGCGTTTTGACGGGCAAGTTTCCGTCTTTTGGAATGAGAAGGGTCCAACCTACCGGGACCTCTACCCGGAAGCGCCGCCCGCGGGCCTTGTGCCGTCCTGTGCGGAGGCTGGCGTGTTCGGAGTCTTATGCGCACAAATTGGTAGCGTGATGGCCGGCGAAGCCATCAAGCTCATCACCGGAATCGGCAACCCGCTGGTGGGTCGAGTCATGATTCTGGATGCTCTGGAAATGTCCTGGACCGAAGTGACTCTCGAGAAGGACCCGGAGACTGTTCAACCGCGCGAGCTTTTGGCGGACTATCCAGCATTCTGCGGGATGCCGTCCCGGGGCGAACCCAGCATCGAGGTTCCCGAAGTGAGCGTTCAAGAGCTCAAAGAGCTACTCGACGCGCGCGAAGCGGGAACGCAGAGCTTCGAGCTCATTGATGTTCGAGAAGCAGGAGAAGCGGATATCGCGCGTATTTCGGGGGCAACACTGGTGCCACGCGCCGACGTCCTGTCCGGCGAAGTGGAACTGCCGCGAGACGCGGAGATTATTTTGCACTGCAAGTCCGGAGGGCGCTCAGCCGAAGTGGGAAGGTTCCTCATGGCGCAGGGCTACGAGCACGTTCGCCACGTACGTGGGGGAGTCAACGCGTGGATTTCCTCGGGGCAACCTGGCGGGTCGGTGTACTAATCGGTGTATTAACAGCGACTGCTATTAGCCGATGAGGCGGTGATCCACCGGGCACTCGGCGGCAGGAGTATCCACTGGAGAAGCCGGGGCCACTTCGGTTGCTACCGGAGTTGTAGCCTCAGCGCGCTTGTCTTCCACGGTGATGCCGTACAGGGTCTCGATCGCCTTCGCGTACTCATCGGCACGGCCCTGAGCAGCAAGCTCGCGACCACGCACGGTGGGTACGTGCAACAGCTGCTTGACCATACGGCGCATCGCGAATTCGACCTCTTCAGCCGCTGCGGTGCAACCGTGCTGAGCACGAACCTTGTTCATCTCTTCGTCCAGCACGCTCATGGTGTGCTTGCGCAAAGCGACAATCGCGGAGTCAGCCGAGCGCTCTTTGAGGCTCGTGGTGAATTCGGAGGTGGCGACCTCAACAATGCGGCGGGCGGCACGGACCGCGTCGGCCGTCTCGGTAGGAGCGGCCATACGAACGGACTCGAGCGAGATCAAATGAACGCCGTCCAGCTCGTCGATGTTTGGGTCAAAGTCGTGCGTCAAGGCAAGGTCAACGAGCACCAATGGGTGTGCACGGTTTCCGTCGACGGCCAGGTCTGCGGCGGAGATCTGCTGGCCGCCGCCGGAGCAACCTACCAACACGTCTGCGTTCAGAAGCGCCGGACCCAAGGACATGGCATCGAGTGCAACGCCGCCGCGGGTCTCTACAAAGGTTTCGGCGCGGCCGGTCTGCGAGTACACGGAGACGTTCTTGACGCCGAGTTCCTTCAGCAACGCCATGGTGGCGCCAGCGTAAGCGCCGGTTCCGAAGACCACAACGTTCTTCTCAGCCCAGGTACGCGAATCCAGGTCCGCGGCAAGATCCAGTGCCACGGAGACAATGGAGAGTCCGCGCGAACCCAGCGAAGTTTTGGTGCCAACATCCTTGGCCGTGCGGGAAGCGGTCTGGAACAAACGGACCAGCGAGCCTGAAGCGGTCCCGCCTTGCTGTGCCTCAATCAGCGCACGCCGCACTTGACCGGCGATTTCGCGTTCGCCAATGACCGCGGAATCGAGTCCAGCGCCGACAGAAAAGAGGTGAGCTACGGCGTCGTCATCAATTTTGGTTTGGAGCGCCTTGGTGACGTCTTCAATGTCCAATCCGGCGGCGTCGGCAACGTGGGAAACCACGGCATCGCGGGCGGTGTGGACGTCTTGCGCGGATTCGGCTTCAACGTAGATTTCGTAGCGGTTACACGTGGAGAGAACCACTGCGCCTTTGACTGGGACGTCGGCTTCAAGCACGCGAGAAGCGACCTGGGAGGCGCCTTCGCTTAAGCGGGCAACGGTTTCCAGGTCTAAATTCGAGTGAGAGGCAACGAGTGAAACTAAAACCACAGTGCCTCAAGGATAGCCTGTCAGTGCCACGTGAACCTGTTAGGGAAGCCTAATTTGGCAATGAGTGAATAACCCCACAACTCTTCGGCTTACAGGTGAACGGATTATAGAACTGAGGTTAAATTGGCGAGAATTGATTCATGAGCCTTTCTGCGAATCACCCGCTTGTTGATGGTCGTACTTCAAACTCACCCCTCGTGACAGCGTTGCGCGGGGGAAAGCCCTCCCGCCGTCCGGTGTGGTTTATGCGCCAAGCGGGCCGTTCGTTGCCCGAATACCGCAAGCTTCGCGAGGGTATTTCCATGCTGGATTCGTGCTTGCGACCGGATCTCGCCTCCGAAATTACCCTGCAACCAGTGCGTCGTCACGACGTAGACGCAGGCATTTTCTTCTCTGACATTGTCATTCCGCTCAAGCTCGCAGGTGTTGACGTGGAGATCGTCCCCGGTGTGGGACCCGTGCTGGGATCGCCTGTTCGCACCGCTGCGGACGTTGCCTACCTTCCCGAGCTCACGGACGAGGCACTCGAACCAATCCGCCAGGCGGTTGCGCTGACGGTTGCAGAATTAGGGACGACGCCGCTGATCGGCTTCGCGGGGGCACCGTTCACCTTGGCTGCCTACATGGTTGAGGGAAAGCCGTCCCGCGATCACTTGGGCCCGCGCACCATGATGCACGCAGATCCGGAAACCTGGACGGCGCTCGCTAACTGGGCCGCGGACGCTTCCGGAAAGTTCTTGCGCGCCCAGCTTGAGGCTGGCGCCTCCGCAGGACAGCTCTTCGATTCATGGGCGGGTTCTTTGGGGCTTGCCGACTACACCAAGTTTGCCGCTCCGGCATCGGCGCGCGCTTTGGATCATGTGCGTGATCTGGGCGCCCCGCTCATTCACTTCGGCACCGGCACTTCGGAGCTCTTGGTGGCCATGCGCGATGTTGGCGTGGACGTCGTGGGCGTTGACTACCGTCTCCCGCTCGATGAAGCGAACCGTCGCCTCGGTGGAAGCGTTCCGCTGCAGGGCAACATTGATCCGGCTCTCTTGAGCGCTCCGTGGGAGGTTCTCGAAGCGCACGTTCGCGAAGTCATTGCTGCCGGCGAATCCGCTCCAGGCCACGTGGTCAATCTGGGTCACGGCGTCCCGCCGGAAACGGACCCGGAAATCCTCACACGCGTAGTTGAACTGATCCACTCCATTCCGGTCGCTGGGGCAACGGAGATGAACTCCTAGATCATGGCTGAGGACACAGCACAGTCAGCGCCAGCGCAGCCGGCCATCGTGGTGGGCGGCGGAATTTCTGGCCTCGTTGCCGCGCGCGAGCTTGCGGTGCGAGGTTTCGAAGTGACCGTCCTAGAAGCTGCTGAGCACTGGGGCGGTTGCGTGTACGCGCACGAACTCGATGGCCTCAGCCTGGATGCCGGAGCGGAATCTTTTGCGACGAAGTCCACGGCCGTTCCGGATCTGTTGAAGGAACTGGGGCTGGACTCTGAGATCGTGATCCCACGGCCAGGCGGTTCGTGGCTCTACACGGTCAACAGCGAAGGCGTGCCGGAAGCGTTCCCCTCCCCGAAGCAGGGGCTTTTTGGAATTCCGGCTGACCCGACCGCAGCGGACGTCGTCGTCATCATTGGTGAGGCGGCCGCAATTGAAGCCGCCCGCGATCTTGAGCTGCCCGTGGATTCGGCGTTGCTCGAACCTGGTGTCAGCCTTGGTCAGGTGGTGCGCGCCCGCATGGGCGAGGCCGTCCTGGACCGACTGGTCACCCCTGTGGTTGCGGGCGTGCTATCCGCTCACCCTGATTTTTTGGATTGCGACGCCGCAGCCCCGGGCTTGCGGGCAGCGCTCGCTCGCGAGGGCTCGTTAGCGCGGGCTGCCGCATCGCTTCGGGCAGCAGCACCCGCCGGGTCCGCCGTGGGCGGATTGGTGGGCGGCATGCAGAGCTTCACGCGGGCGCTTGTGAGCGATCTTGAAGAACGCGGCGCGGAGCTGTTGCTGAACACTTCCGTGGTGTCGGTGACGCAGGCCGATGACGAATCGTGGCGCCTGGAAACCGGCGAAGACTCCTTTGCCACCGAGCACCTGGTCATGGCAACGGACGGGCCAACCGCCGCCGCGCTCTTGCCAGAGCAGTTCGCCCACGCCACTGAGACGGTCAACAGCCAGATACCCAGCACTGGTGCTCCGATTGCCCTCGTCACGTTGGTGTTGGACGCCCCGCTGCTGGATCAAGCGCCTCGAGGAACCGGACTTTTGGTAGCACCGGGAACGCCCGGGGTCACCGCGAAGGCGCTCACACACGCGAGCGCCAAGTGGCAATGGCTTGCCGACGCAGCAGGTCCTGGAACCCACGTAGTGCGACTGTCCTTTGGCCGGTTGGATGATGTGGCAGCTGAAGGTGCGGGTTCTGGCGCAGGTTCCGTCTCCGCGACTTCGGAAGATGAAGCACTCGTTGCCGCCGCCGTCGCGGACGCGAGTACGCTCTTGGGCGTGAGCCTTTCTGACGCTGACGTGCTGGCTTCTGACGTGGTTCGTTTCCGCGCCGGCCTGCCCTTTGCACGTCCCGGCCATCGCCAGCACATGGCTTCCTTGCGGGAGCAGCTGGAACAGCATGAAGGGCTCCACGTTGTAGGAGCATGGATTGCAGGAACAGGACTTGCGGCAGTAGTTGCCGATACGCGAAGACGCGTCTCAGCTAGCTCACAGTCCTAAACGACGATTAACAACAAGAAGGAAAGAGCCCATGAGCGATCAGGCGCAACGCCCGGAACAAGCAGCATCAACCACTCCTAGCGAATACCGTCCAACGCACGCGAGCCCGGTCATGGGTGAGCGCGAACGCGAGAACGACACCTTCTACTACACGCTCTGGACCGTGTTCCGTCGTGGAGATTCCGGTGAAGACCGCTCCGAGGGTGCAGAAGCCTTCGACACCCTCGTGGAAGAGCTCAAGGCTCAGGGCGTGACCCTGCGCGGTGCTTACGATGTCTCCGCTATGCGCGAAGATGCTGACGTCATGGTGTGGCTTCACGGCCCCACGTTTGAAGGTCTTCAGGCGGCTGTCCGACAGATTCGCCGCACCTACCTCTTCGACGGCGCGGAGATCGCTTGGTCTTCCTTCGGCGTCCACCGCGAAGCAGAGTTCGCCAAGGATCACAGCCCAGCCTTCGCTCGCGGTGCTGAGCCCTTGGAATGGCTCACGGTCTACCCATTCGTGCGCTCCCACGACTGGTACATCCTGGATCCCAAGGAACGCGGCAAGATGCTGCGCGATCACGGCATCCTGGGCCGCGACTTCCCGAACGTCCTCGCCAACACGGTTGCCGCTTTCGCTCTTGGCGACTACGAGTGGATGATCGCTCTTGAGGCCCCGGACGTCATTGACCTCGTGGACATGATGCGTCACTTGCGTTACACCGAGGCCCGCAACCACGTGCGCGAAGAGACCCCGTTCTACACGGGCAAGCGCATCACCACCGCGCAAATCGCTGAAGTTTTGCGCTAAAGATCCCGCGCTTTGCTTCCGTAATGCACGGCAGCGAAGTGTTGTAGTGCCGAGGAGCTTCCCTCTCACTAACTCGGCCCCATTCGACATCTATGAACGATCTGGAGAGTGCCTTGACCAGCACAGCTGATTACGATGCACAAGGTGTGATGACCCCTAAGCCATACGATGCGTTGTTGCTCGCATCCTTTGGTGGACCGGAAGGGCAAGAGGACGTCATTCCGTTCTTGCGCAACGTCACGCGAGGCCGCGGCATCCCTGATGAGCGCCTCGAAGAAGTGGCCACCCACTACCGTGCAAACGGTGGCGTCAGCCCTATCAACGAACAGAACCGGGCACTGAAGGCTGCGCTCGAAGCAGAGCTCGCAGCTCAGGGCATCGACCTGCCGGTGTACTGGGGCAACCGTAACTGGGATCCGTTCATCCAGCCCACGCTCGAGCAGATGTACGAATCCGGTCACCGTCGCGTGCTCATGCTGTCCACGAGCGCCTACTCCGGGTACTCAAGCTGCCGCCAGTACCGCGAGGACGCCGGAGTGGCACTGAAAGCGTCCGGGCTTGAAGGCAAGCTCGAAGTGGACAAGGTGCGTCAGTACTTCAACACTCCTGGCTTCATCCAGCCGTCCGTGGAGGGATTGAAGGAAGGCCTCGCCTCCGTTCGCGAACAATTGGCTCAGTCGGGCAACCCCGATGGGCAGATCAAGATTGTCTTTGCGACGCACTCCATCCCGAACTCGGACGCCGACGCTGCCGGACCGCGGGACAAGAGCTACCTTGAAGGCACGTTCCCAGTAGAGGAGTGGCCCGCCGCCGATCTCTACAGCGCGCAGCACCTAGCGGTGGCCCAAGAGATCCTTGCTCAGGTTCCGGAAGCTGCCGGGCTCGAGCACTCGTTGGTGTTCCAATCGCGCTCCGGGGCGCCACACATTCCGTGGCTTGAACCTGACATCAACGACGCGTTCGAAGAATACAAAGAGCAAGGCGTAGCAGGCGTGGTGGTGATGCCGATCGGCTTCATCTCCGATCACATGGAAGTGCTCTGGGACCTGGACACCGAAGCAAAGCAAACCGCGGCGGATCTTGGCCTAGCCTTCCACCGCGCACCTACCGCAGGAACGCACCCCGCGTTCGTGCAAGGACTCGTGGGACTCGTCAAGGAACGCCTTGGCCTGTCCACCGGTCGCGCAGCCGCCACCACGTGCGGCGCGTGGTTCGATGTTTGCCGCCCCGAATGCTGCGTCAAGGTGATGCGTGATGGCACCACAAAGCCCACGATCGCCGCGGTCGACGCCGAAGTGAAAGCACCAGCACTGTGAGCGAATCCCTTGGAACACCGCGCTCGCAGTTCACGGTAGGAACCCGTGGGTCTGCGCTCGCAGTCACGCAATCGACGGCCACCGCGCAGCTCCTTGAGCAGGCCAGTGGTCTTGGGTTCGAGCTCATTCAGGTCAAGACCGAGGGAGACATTGTTACCGGGCCTTTGGCCCAGTTGGGTGGAACCGGCGTCTTCGCTGCCGCGTTGCGAGTCTCCCTCTTGGAGGGCAAGTGCGATCTCGCGGTGCATTCCCTCAAGGACCTCCCCACCGCTCAGCCTGAGGGTTTGGTCATTGCAACGGTTCCTGAGCGCGCCGATGTGCGCGATGCACTCTGCGCGCGGGATGGTTTGACGCTTGATGACCTGCCAACGAACGCCAAGGTCGGCACGGGTTCGCCGCGTCGTGCGGCTCAGCTGCTGGCTGCTCGTCCGGATCTGACGATCGTGGATATCCGCGGCAACGTGCCGACGCGTTTGGCTCGCGTCTTCGGCGAAGACCCTAGTTTGGTAGACGTTGGGGTCGGTGGAGAATTGCGCTCTGACTTGGACGCCGTGGTGTTGGCGACCGCCGGACTGGAACGCTTGGGACTCGAACGGTTCATCACCGAACGCTTGGATCCGTCCATCGTGTTGCCCGCTCCTGGGCAAGGTGCCCTCGCGATCGAGTGCCGGCCAGAAACTGCTCTCAACGGTGACTTGCTCAGCACCGCTCTGCACACCGTAGAGAATCAGGCTGCCCGTTGGGAAGTCACGGCTGAACGAGCGCTCTTGGGTCACCTCGAGGCCGGCTGTGCAGCACCCATCGGTGCGCTGGGACGGTTCACGCTAGGTTCCGAGCACAGCTCGGTCTCAGTAGCAGGCGAGCTGGTCCTGGAAGCTGTTGCATGCAGCCCAGATGGCTCGCGGATGATGCGCCGCCGTGCGCAAAAGACCGTCGCCTCCCTCGCGGATGTGCGTGCACTCGGCGTCCAGCTGGCCACCGAGCTACTTGATGCGGGCGCGGCGGACATCGCCGGGCTCACTCGGTAGGGCATCAGAGTTCACATGCGCATTGCGGTATTGCGAAGCGCGGATCGAGCAGGCGCCTTCGTCACCGAGATCCGCAACAGTGGGCACACCCCGGTACTGTGCCCACTGATCGACTTCGCGTTCCCAGAAAATACGACGGCGATCGACCGCTCACTCAAGCGGTGGCTTGCGAGGGAGTACGACGCCGCCATCTTCACGTCCATCACCACTGTCCGCGCGCTCAAACAGCGAGCAATCGCCCTCGGCGCTTCGGGCGCATCCGTGCAGTGGGAGCGCCCGGCAGGTGAGCTGATCTCCGTGGGAGATCCCACGAAACGCGCCCTCGAAGCTGAAGGCTTCGGAGTTGATCGGATGCCGTCGCCGGAGCAATCCGCGGCAGGAATCCTCGAAATGCTCTCGAAGGAACCCATCCGAAATGGCGGACAGCGGATTTACTTGCCGCACGCCAATCTCGCAGACCCCAAGCTCGAAATCGGACTCAAGGCCTTGGGGTATGAGGTCGACGCCGTTGATGCTTACCTCACGGTGGATGCTCCAGCAGATCCCACCCACCGCATCACCGCCCCACTGAAGGTGGCAATGTCCGGTGCAGGCGGCGTCGTACTGGATGACAGCATCACGCTGGAACCGCAAGACTTCGCGGAAGAGGTACGCAGTGGCAGAATTGAGGCCGTGCTGTTGACGTCGCCGTCCATTGCACGCAAGTTCGTTGAACTCGTGGGAACCGTGCCCCCGGAAACCCGCGTGGTAGCGATCGGCAAGAGCACCGGTGCGGAAGCCACCGCGCTTGGCCTGACCGTGGCCGGAATTGCCGAACGCCCCGATGCCGCCTCGATGTTGGCACAGCTTGAGACCAAGAATTCTTGAACGGAGAGGAACCATCATGAATTTCCCAGCGGTACGACCACGCCGATTGCGTACCACCCCCGCCATGCGCCGGTTGGTATCCGAAGTGAAGATTCAGCCCCAAGAGCTGATCCTGCCCGCTTTCATTCGCGAAGGCATCACCGAACCCAACCCGATCGTCTCGATGCCGGGCGTCGTCCAGCACACCGAAGACACGCTGCGTCGTGCGGCCGCGGAAGCCGTGGAGCTGGGGCTCGGCGGCATCATGCTGTTCGGCATCCCGGAAACCCGCGACGCGCGCGGCACCGCTGGCATTGACCCGAACGGCATCCTGAACCGCGGCATTGCAGCCGTGCGCGAAGAAGTGGGCGATGACCTGGTCATCATGTCCGATGTCTGCCTCGACGAATTCACCGATCACGGCCACTGCGGCGTCCTTGCCGCAGACGGCTCCGTAGACAATGACGCCACCCTGGATATCTACGCCGAGATGGCCGTGGTGCAGGCACAGGCCGGCGCTCACATGCTAGGCCCCTCCGGAATGATGGACGGCCAAGTCGCCGTCATGCGCCAAGCACTCGACGCCGCAGGACTCCAGAACACCAGCATCCTGGCTTACGCCGCGAAGTACGCCTCCGCGTTCTACGGCCCGTTCCGCGAAGCCGTGGACTCCCAGCTCAAGGGCGATCGCCGCACGTACCAGATGGATCCGGCCAACCGCCGCGAAGCCATTCGCGAAGTAGAACTGGACCTTGCCGAAGGCGCTGATCTGATCATGGTCAAGCCGGCCATGAGCTACCTCGACGTCTTGGCGGACGTTGCCGAGATGTCCCCAGTTCCTGTCTCCGCCTACCAGATCTCCGGCGAGTACGCGATGATCGAAGCGGCCGCAGCGAACGGCTGGATTGACCGCCGAGCGTCCATTGTGGAATCTGTTTTGAGCATTCGCCGCGCTGGCGCGGACACCGTTTTGACGTATTGGGCGAGCGAAATTGCCCAGTGGCTACGAGAAGGACGATAAGCATGACGAAGTCATCTGAATATTTCGAGAACGCCCAGCGCCTCATGCCAGGCGGCGTGAACTCGCCGGTACGCGCGTTTGGTTCCGTGGGCGGTGTGCCGCCGTTCATGGCATCGGCTCGCGGCGCGTACCTCACGGACGTCGACGGAAACGAATACGTGGACTTGGTGTGCTCGTGGGGGCCAGCGTTGCTAGGTCACGCGCACCCAGACGTGATCGCCGCCGTTCAGGAGGCCGTTTCCCGCGGTCTGTCCTTCGGCGCATCCACGCTGGATGAATCCCGCTTGGCTGAGCTGATCATGAAGCGCGTTCCCGGTGTGGAGCGCGTGCGCATGGTCTCTACCGGCACCGAGGCCACCATGACCGCTGTGCGTTTGGCGCGCGGCTACACGGGCCGCGATCTCATCGTGAAGTTCGCCGGTTGCTACCACGGCCACCTCGACGCGCTCTTGGCGCAGGCCGGTTCCGGCGTGGCTACGTTGGCTCTTCCGGGTTCCGCTGGTGTCACCGCCGCGACCGCCGCCGAGACGCTGGTGCTTCCGTACAACGACATCGAAGCTGTCCGCGAAGTCTTCGCCCAGCACGGTGACCGCATCGCTGCCGTCATCACCGAGGCCGCTCCTGCCAACATGGGTGTGGTGACGCCCGGCGATGGCTTCAACGCCTCGCTGGCTCGCATCACCTCGGAGAACGGCGCATTGCTGATCCTCGACGAGGTTCTCACCGGATTCCGCACCGGACCTGCCGGCTACTGGGGTCTTACGGGAGCTGCAGAGGGCTGGACGCCTGACCTGTTCACGTTCGGCAAGGTCATTGGTGGCGGCATGCCAGCCGCTGCTGTGGGCGGCAAGGCCGTGGTGATGGATCGCCTCGCGCCGTTGGGCCCGGTGTACCAGGCAGGCACGCTGTCCGGTAACCCCGTGGCTATGGCTGCTGGTGTCGCGACGCTGACGCTCGCCGACGACCGCGTGTACCAGACGGTGGACTCGCGCTCTTTGCAGCTCTCCACGGCGCTCTCAGAGGCGCTCAAGGCCGAAGGTGTGGACCACTCGATCCAGCACGCTGGCAACCTCTTCTCCGTCTCGTTCGGAACCTCCGAGCGCGGCGTGCACAACTACGCAGACGCGTTGGCTCAGGAAGCGTTCCGCTATGGACCGTTCTTCCACTCGCTCTTGGATTCTGGTGTCTACTTGCCGCCGAGCGTTTTCGAGGCCTGGTTCTTGTCGGCGGCGCACGACGACGCAGCGATGGATCGCATTATCAGCGCACTTCCCGCGGCCGCCAAGGCAGCCGCTAGTGCCGTCCCGGCTAAGTAGGGCTACAGAGTTCTACAACGGTGAAGGGCCCGAGTTCATTGAACTCGGGCCCTTCACTTATGTACGGGTGAGGTACGGTGCGCTAGGTTGCGCTGTTCTGCTGCAAATTAGGCGGCAGGAATGACGTCGCCGTTTGGCCAGGTCTCTTCGATGAACTTCTTGACCTCGTCAGAGTGCAAGAGCTCGTCCAGCTTCTTGGTAGCGTCCGTCTGCTCACCGGTGCGCCATGCAAGGAAGTTGGCGTATGGGTTGTCCTCGGTGGACTCCACAATCACGGCGTCCTTCGTGGACATTCCGGCCTGAAGGATGTAGTTGCCGTTGATGATCGCAAGGTCAACCTTTGGATCCTTGGCAACCTGTACCAAGATTTCTGGCTGGTTCTCTTCGAACTTGAGCTTCTTAGGGTTCTGCTCATCCGTCAGGGTGAGAGCCGCAGAGTCATCTTCAATGTTCTGCAAGAGGCCAGCGGTTTCAAGCATCTTGAGTGCGCGTGGCTGGTTGCCTGGATCGTTGGTGATGGCGATGGTTGCGCCTTCTGGGATCTCTTCGGTGGTCTTGTAGTTCTCAGAGAAAGCAGCGTATGGCTCAATGTGGACGCCAGCGCCGTGCTCGAACTTGTAGCCCTTGGTCTTCACTTGATCGTTGAAGAATGGCTCGTGCATGTAGTAGTTGGCGTCGATGCTGCCTTCGCTCAGTGCGATGTTTGGCGTCTGGTAGTCATCGAATTCGGTGATCTCAAGATCAATGCCAGCATCCTTGGCCAAGTTCTCATCGATGTACTCGAGGACCTTTGCGTGTGGAACTGGGTTGGCGCCAACCTTGACTACTGCAACCTCGCCGGAAGCGGCGGAGGAAGCGGCAGAGGACGTCGAACCGGTGGTGGACGCACCGCAGGCCGTCAAAGAGACAGCTGCTGCGAGTGAGGCGACAGACAGAATAAGCTTGTTGCGCATTGTGTTTCCTTCAGGGTGAGTGTTGTGAAAATGGAGAGAAAGTATTGGGTGGGTTAGCGGTGGTCGACTGCGCGGGCGATGCGGTCACCGATGATCTGAATCACCTGGACCAAAACCACCATCAGGATGATCGTGATGACCATGACCGTGGTGTCAAAGCGCTGGTAGCCATAGTTGTAGGCGAGCCGGCCCAAGCCGCCGCCGCCAATCAGACCAGCCATCGCGGAGTATCCCACCAGCATGACGAGCGTGGTGGTGATGCCGGAGATGATTCCGGGGAGGGATTCAGGCAGCAGCACCTTGCGGATGATCTGCATTCGAGTTGATCCCATGACGTGGGCGGCATCGAGCTTTCCGCTGTTGACTTCGCGCAATGCCACTTCCACCAGGCGTGCAAAGAACGGCACGGTACCGATGGTGAGGGACACGGTTGCTGCGATGGGACCAATGGCGGTGCCCACGATGAACTGCGTGAACGGGATCAGCGCAACCATCAAGATGGCGTAAGGCACCGAGCGAGTGATATTCACGATGATATTGGACAAGATGGCGTGCAACCACGGCACCGGGGCGAGGCCGCCGGGGCGCGAAGTGAAGAGCAGGATTCCGAGCGGCAAACCAATGAGAATGGTGGCAACGCCGGAGATGGCAACCATCTGCAACGTTTCAAGAATTGCCGGTGGGAGGGCCCGCGTAATGCCCGGGTTGTTCAAAAGTGCTGTAAACCAGTCCACGTTATGTCCCCTTCACGGTTGCAGAGATACCGCGGTCAGTCAGGAACTGGAGGACCGCGTCGACGTCTGTGCTGGGATCAAGCTGCAAGCGCAAGTGCGCGAACTTGTTGGTTCCCAGTTCCTCGATGGATCCGGCCAAAACGTTGACGTCGATGCCGAAAGTCTTGGTGATCGCAGAGATGACGGGCGAGTACGCCTGGTCTCCCGAGTACAAGAGTTCAAGGATGGGTCCCTCGGCGATGGTCGCTGCGTTTCCAGGAAGCGGCAAGACGGCCTCAGACAGGCGTCCGCCCGCGGAGACAACCTCAGACAGGGCACCGCTTTCTACGATCTTTCCGCCTTCAAGCAGGGAGACCGAGTCGCAAATGCGCTTGACCACGTGCATCTCGTGCGTGATGACCAAGACGGTGATGTTGAGGCGATCGCGCAACGAGCGGATGAGGTCAAGAATTTCTTCCGTGGTGCGTGGGTCCAACGCGGACGTTGGCTCATCACACAGCAACACGTCGGGGTCTGCAGCGAGCGCTCGGGCAATGCCCACGCGCTGGCGCTGACCGCCGGAGAGCTGGGAGGGGTAGGCCTTTGCGAAGTCGGTGAGACCGGTCAAGCGCAAGAGGTCCTGCACCTTCTTGGCGCGTTCCTCTTTGGATTGTCCCGTGAGTTCCAGTGGGAACGCCACGTTCTCTTCCGTGGTGCGTGAGTCAAACAGGTTTGCGTGCTGGAACACCATGCCGATGCGGCGGCGTGCGGTCAACAGCTCTTTGTCGCTCACATTGGTCAGGTCTTTACCGTTGAGGGCAACGGAGCCGGACGTAGGGCGATCGAGCAGAGTCAAACAACGCACTAGCGTGGACTTGCCCGCGCCAGAGTGGCCGATGATGCCATGGATGGATCCTTGAGGAACATCCATTGTCACGCCATCGAGCGCAACAACTTCGCGGTTACCTTGACGGTAAACCTTGCGGAGATCAGTAACGGAGATCAAATCAGCCTCTCGAAAAACTGCCGATTGGTAAACAGGCCGCATGAACAGCGGACGTACCATTACAGCACCTTCGAACAAAACTAAACCAATCGGCCTATTTTGGTGTATTCCGTTCGTAACTCACGTAAATGTTGCGGAATTTGTCAAATAATGACGCGAGAAGTCGCCCTCTTAGTCGAAGATTCAACGGTTAGAGCGCCGGTTTCCCGGCAAGGTGACGGGCGAAATGTTACGCCCGTCACGCCAAGAATGTTCTAGTGCTGTTGCTTGAGCGGCCATTCACCGTCAACGACGGCAGATGGATCGCGGCGGCGCAAGTACTCCTGGAAGCTCGCAGCCTGATCAGCGGACCATTCAATTTGGTTTGAGTGCAACAGCAGGGGATCGATCTGGAGCTCTTTCGGATACTTCTCCGCGAGGCGATCCGCCACGGCGATGGTCGCGGCCGCGTCAGCAACTGAAGTGTGGGCGTTGATCAACGGAACCTGATAGAACTCGGAAATCGCTACCAGCGTGCGCTTGCCGCGGCGGTACTTATCCACTTGCTTGTCGATGATGAACGGATCAATCACGGGTCGCGGATCAATTTGGGCCACCCCGTAGCGCTCGGCCTCTTGGCGCAGGACCGTGAAGTCGTAGGGGGCGTTGAAGACCATCACCGGCATGGTCTGGAAGAGCGCGTCCAAGAACTCCGAAATTTCGGTGACCGCTTGGCGTGGATCCATACCGTCCCGCTCGGCGATCTCCGTGGTGACACCGTGAATGTCACTGGCTTCCTCAGGGATGCGGACGCCCGGATTCACGAGCCATTCGCGATGCTGCAGGATCTCCGCCTTCGCGTTGACCACCAGAATCGACGCCGTGACGATTCGTGCGGCGTGTGGATCGCGCCCCGTGGTCTCGAGGTCAAATGCTGCTCGGGGAAGTTCATGCCAGTTGTTCATGGCTCCAAGTTATCGAAGCCTGCACGTTTTTCAGAATGCCACCGCCCGCTGTGGGGATAACCTCCCCACGAAAGCGACGCTGGAAACCGAGCTGCGTCGTCGTAATGTCTAAGCGTGCAAGAAAATTACCGGGCCGCCGTTTACGCACTGGTGCGCCTGATTCCGGCGGGAACCGTGCTGTCCTATGGGGATATCGCGGAAATTCTCAGCGAATGGCCTCAACTCCGGGGAGGGCCGCGGCAAGTAGCGAAGATCATGTCCACGAGCGACGGTCAGTTGCCGTGGTGGCGGGTGGTGCGATCGAACGGCACGCTTCCGGCGGATCTTGCCGCGCTTGCACATCCGTCATGGGTTTCCGAGCAGACGCCTGTGCGTGAAACTGGGGACGGCGAGGCGGCAGTGCGCATAGCGACGGCACGTTGGCAACCGTTAGATGAGGACTTTGACGCGATCGAGCAGGCCGTGACGTTCTAAGTGTCAGCGGGTGCTGATTGAATGGAATTCAGAAACGATGGGTCAACGGCGGGGAGAAAATGCAAGAAGATACAGCGCACCGCTTAGTTCTCGGGGCACCGGGATCTGGGAAGACGACGACGCTGCTCGGGCTTGCGAGCTCGTCCTTGAGTGCAGGGATGGATCCGTCACGCTTGCTGATTCTGACACCATCACGACTTTCTGCCGGTTCGATTCGCGACCTACTGAGCGCGCAAGGAAGCGCGCAATTCGCCGAGACGCCCGTACGTTCGTGGCAGTCCTATTCGTTCGACGTCATCCGTCGCGAACGCAACTACTTTGATGAAAACGCCTTCGGCTCCCGTGAACGACTCCTCACCGGAGCCGAACAGGATCGCCTCATTGGGCACATCCTCGAGGGGCACGCGCGCGGCATTGGACGCGACCCAAAGTGGCCAGCCGATCTCGCCGAGGCTGTGCAGACACGCGGATTCCGAGCTGAGCTGCGCGAAGTGTTTGACCGTCTCTCTGAGCGCGGACTAGCCCCCGAAGCGCTCGGCGACATGGGCCGTGCGGTAGGCCGTCCCGACTGGATCTCCACCGCCTCCGTGTACCGCGAATACCTGGAACTCTTGGGGATCTCCAACGAGAACGCTTACGACCCCGCAGAACTCATCTCGGCGGCCGCGTTTATCTTGGACGGACGGCCCGAATTCTTGGCCGACGAGCGAGCAGGCCTAGACCTCATCATGGTGGACGATGCTCAAGAGATGACCCCGTCACAGTGGGAACTGCTGAACGTTCTGGCCGGTTCAGATCCGGCGCCACGGGTCGTCATGTTTGCCAGCCCCGAATCCGCGGTCCAAGGCTTCCGCGGTGCGCGCCCAGACATGCTGTCCCGCTTTGATGAGATCTTCGGCGGCAGCGTTCGCGGAGCCGAGACTAGCGAGCTTGAAGGCTCCTTCCGCTTGCCTCGATCGATTGCCGCGGCATGGGAGCGTATGGCGCAGTCGATTCCCGTGGCCGTGGGTGGTCGAGGTCGTCAAGCCCTGCGGGAAGGTCAAGAAGATGGCATCGCGAAGGTAGCCCTCGTTGATACGCCGCTTCATGAAGAGCGAATGGTGGCCAACAGACTCCTTGAAGCCTTCGTTGACGAGGGGCTGCCCTGGGATCGCATGGTGGTGATCGCACGCCACGGGCAACGGTTGCGGACGCTCTCGCGTCATCTGAGCATTCAGGGAATTCCGGTAGCGGTGCCGCCGTCTGAGATCCCACTCAAGGATGCGCCGGCCGTGCGTCCGCTGCTGGATCTCATGATGCTAGCCCCCACACCTCTGCTAACGCTGGGGGATGAGGACGGCGTCATGGACGTGGTGCGCCGTCAAGGTCTCGAGGATCGCGTGGCATTGATTGAGTCCTTGCTGGCTTCACGCTACGGCGAAGCCACCGTGATGGACGTGCGCAGAATCCGCCGCGGACTGCTCAACCGTGAACGCGCCGGGAACGGGTTGCGAGGTTCCACGGAACTTCTCGCCGCTTACTTCGAAGAGCAGGTTTTCGGTGAGCCCGGCGACGAAGAGATGTGGAAGCTTGCGGGCAACAGGTCTCGTGGCATCTTGCGGGTGCTCAGCATGGCGCGCGCCGGACTAGCCGAACAAGCTAAGCCAGGAGCCACACCGCAGACCGTCCTCTGGGCCATCTGGGAGGCCGCGCGTTTAGCGGATGAATGGCAAGAACGCGTGCTTGCGGGCGAGAAACAGGGCGTTTCTGCTGAGGACATCGACCGCGCAAATGCAGACCTCGACGCTGTCATGTCTCTGACCCAAGCCGCGGAACGCTTCAGCTCTCAGAACCCGGGTGCCAGCGCGCGCCAGTTCGCAGAGTTCTTGCTGGATCAAGACGTGCCTATGGATACCCTCGCGCGGCCATCGCACATAGCGCCTGGCGTGGAAGTTCTTACGCCAGCAAACGCCGCCGGACGGGAATGGGACCTTGTCATCGTGGTGGGTCTTCAAGAGGGCATGTGGCCCAATACGCGCTTGCGCGGAGCGCTCCTCGGTGCTGACGCCATCGCTGATGTTGCAGACTACGGAACCGAAATTCTGGGGCAGAGGACCTACTCGACTCTGTTGAACGCCGTGCGCGCAGATGAGCTCAGGCTCTTCGCCGTGGCTTGCAGTCGGGCGCGCAAAGAACTTCTATGCATAGGCGTGAGTAGCGAAGAATCCGCGCCGTCATCCTTCCTGGACTTCGTTGACCCCTGGACGGATCCAGAGTCAGCCCGGCCAATCACCCCTGTAAAGCGTCCTCGAACCCTGCCCGGCATGGTGGGGTACCTCCGCCGAACAGCCGAGGAGGCCCTCGAAGCTGACCCATCCGGTACCGACCCTCGCTCGGTGTCTTTGGTTCACGATTTGGGACTTGTCCTGTCCCTGCTGGCGTCTGCCGCGCCACCGGTGCGCGGAGCGGACCCCAACGAGTGGTGGGGATTGCTCGAGCTCTCTTCCGACCAGCCGGTGACGCCTCTCGACGAGCCCGTAGGCGTTTCGCCTTCCAAAGTGGAAATGGCGCTGAAGAGTCCGCTTGCCTGGTTTGTTTCAGCCTCGGGTGGTGAAGAGATTCGTGAGATCGCCGCGAGCGCCCTCGGAAGCCTGGTTCACGCTATTGCCGAAGAGTATCCCGACGCGCCTCGTGATGTCCTTCTGGAAGCCTTGGAACAGCGGTGGCACACGTTAGGACTTGACGATTCTTGGATCTCCCACAGCCTGCGAGTCCGGGCCGAGCACATCATCGATCTCCTCGCTCAGTACTTCTCCAAGTCCATCAGGGAAAAGCGGACAGTGGAGCATCGAGAACTTCGTTTTGAGGCACGACTTGAGGCCGAGCACAGGTCACGCACTGCTATAGTCAGTGGGTCAATTGACCGTCTCGAGGTGGGAGAGGACGGCCTTCCGCTCGTCGTGGATCTGAAGACGGGAGGCTCTGCAATCGCCAATGGTGATGCCGTGGAGAATCCTCAGATGGCCACCTATCAAGCCGCGATTGTTGAAGGCGCAATTCCGAGCGTTGGGCAGCAGACAGCTGGTGCAAAGCTCGTGTATGTGGGTGTAACGGGGGTCAGCCCCAGCGAACGCGATCAGCCCGGAATTGACCCGGGGGACAACTGGGCCAAAGATCTGGTGCTCAAGGCTGCCGAATTGATGGGGGACTCGCAGTTCGAGTCAATCCACCCCAAGGGAGAAAACGGAAATTGCCGAGTGGGCTTGATGTGCCCATTGTGTGCGAGCGGAAGGCAAGTGACGCAACCATGAACAACCAACCACTCGTCAACGAAGCATCAGTGAAATACTCGCCTCACGAGCTCGCCGCCGTGTTGAATCAGTACCGCGGCAAACAGATTTTCCCTACGGAAGATCAGGCGCGGATCATTGAGAGTCCGCTCGAACCGCTCTTGGTGGTGGCCGGCGCGGGTTCCGGAAAGACTGCGACCATGGCTGACCGCGTGGTGTGGATCGTTGCCAATGGCTTCGCCAAACCGGAAGAGATTCTTGGCGTGACCTTTACCCGTAAAGCCGCGGGCGAGCTCACGGCACGCATCAACGCACAATTGGACATGCTTCGACGTGCTGGGATCGGTCCGATGGAGGACACCCCAGTTCCGCCCAGCATCTCCACCTACCACTCGTACGCTGGCGATCTGGTCAAGGACTACGGTCTGCGACTCGGGGTTGAACCGGACGCGCGGCTTCTGGGCGAGGCCGAAGCGTGGCAAATCGCGCACAGGATTGTTCGCAATTATTCGGGCAATCTCGAAAGCGTCGAGAACTCGAATGCCAGCACCCTGACCCAGGCCGTGCTGAAGTTTTCCGGGGAGCTCGCGGAGCATCAGGTTTCTCAGGAGCAGGCTCGAGACTACTTGAAATCACTTCGCTTGCAGCTAGAAGCGCTTCCCCTCGGACGAAAAAAGAGAATCGCAGCTGACACGAAGCTTCTCGGCAAGCTGCTTGAGCGGGAAATTGTCGCCGAGCTCGTGGGCGCCTACCAACGGTACAAGCACGAACACGACTTCCTGGACTTCGGTGACTTGATAGCCATTGCGGCAGATATTGCTGAGAGGGTCCCCGTTGCCCGTCAGACCGAGCGTGACCGCTTCAAAGTGGTGCTCCTGGACGAATTCCAAGACACCTCACACGCGCAGATGGTGTTGTTCTCGAAGATCTTCGGCGACGGTCATCCCGTAACCGCTGTGGGTGACCCGAACCAGTCCATCTACGGATTCCGCGGCGCTTCTGCTGGCCAGCTCAACGAGTTCCCGCTTCAGTTCCCGCTGGTACAACCAGACGGTAATCGCGAGCGAGCAAAGGTCGCCTACCTCACCACAGCATGGCGCAATTCCCGTACGGTCTTGAGCGCAGCAAATCAGGTGGCAGCACCACTGTTGACCGCCTCGATGGCGGACGGCCGCAGTGTTCCACTCAAGAAGCTCACCGAAAGCCCGGCAGCAACGGAAGGGCGAGTGCACATTGCGTTCGTTGAAACCGAAGTCGCCGAAGCGCGGCTGATCGCCGAGCAACTGGATCTCGAGCTCAGGCCTGGGCTTGAAGGAAAAGAGCCGTTGAAGTCTGCGGCGGTTTTGAGCCGCACCAAGGCGGGCTTCGCTGCCATTGCCGATGCGTTGGACGAACGTGGGCTGCCCTACGAGACCACCGGATTGGGTGGGTTGTTGGATGCCCCAGAGGTCGGTGTCATTGTCAGCACGCTTCAGATCATCTCTAATCCTCATCGCCCTGATCACTTGTGGCGCTTGCTTGCGGGCGCGCGATGGCGTTTGGGTGCCGCGGATCTGATTGCGTTGAATGATTGGTCCAGAGAGCTTGAACGACGACGCAGCCCGCGTCAAGCGGTAGCGGATGATGCGGACACACCACTTTTTGCAACGGAATTGCTGGAGTCGGCTTCGCTGATTGAGGCCATTGAGGAGCTTCCGCGCACCGATTGGGTGAGTAGCCGTAGCGGCAGAACGCTGTCTGCCGTCGCTCGGGAACGACTCCAGACTTTATCTGCTGAGCTCAAGAGCCTGCGGCGCCACGCGCACGATGATCTGGGAGATCTGGTGCGACTCGTTGAGCGCACCACCAATCTCGATATCGAGTTGGATGCCAAACCAGGGGTCAACCACCACTCGGCGCGGAAGCAGCTTGATGCGTTCTTTGATGTGGTGGACGAATTTGTGCGTGCTGCAGATCGCCCGCGTCTTCAAGAGTTCCTGGACTGGGTGGACGCTGCCGCGGAACATGAAAACGGACTGGATCTGGCTCCGGACGAACCGAAGCCGGGCACCATTCAGATCCTTACCGTTCACTCGTCGAAGGGACTCGAATGGGATGTTGTGGCTGTCCCGTCCATGACGGCTAAGAAATTCCCGTCGATGTCGAATTCATCGCGGTGGACGGTGGGTTCTTCCGCCTTGCCGTGGGAGCTTCGCGGTGACCACAGGTCCCTCCCGCAATGGCGAACGGACGGAGAGACACTCAAAGAAGTTGTTGAAGCAGAGAAGGCGTACGCGGAGGATGAGAAAGAGCATCGAGAGAACGAGGAGCGGCGCCTCGCCTACGTGGCCCTAACTCGGGCAAAGGACTTGTTGTTATGCACTGCCGCCGCCTACTACGGTGCGGCCGTCAAACCACACGAACCCTCTCCATTCCTCTTAGAAGTGAAGGAACTGAGCGACAACACCCTGAAAGAAAGCTCGGACGCAACCTCAGTACGCGTGCTGGAGTGGCTCGAAGAAGACGAAATCCCAGCAGACAACCCTGAAGCGGGACGTGAAAGCGCGGCCGCCTGGCCTTTCGACCCGCTTGCCGGGCCTACGGTGACGGAAAGGGGACCGCAGCTTGAAGTGCCGATCGTCAAAGAGCCGCTGAACTCACGTCGGCCTGCGCTGACCACACTCGCCCGTCTAGTTCGCGATGGCTTCGAGCCGTGGGAGACGCTGAGAACTCAGCCGGGATCGGATCCTTCAAGCTTGATGCAATCAGATCTTGGCAAGGACCTTCTTCAGGAGACCCTCGCCGTGTTGACCCGACGCATGGAACTTTCGGGTTCTCGCGCAATTCACTCGGTGGGTGTACCAAAGCACTTGAGCCCGTCGATGCTCGTGGAAGCGGCCTCCAATGCCGAAGCCGCTCAACGTCAATACTTGCGGCCCGTGCCCTCGCGTCCATCAAAGGAAGCGCACTTGGGCAACCTCTTCCACGAGTGGGTGGAGCGGTTCTACAAAACGCCTGTGCTCTTGGACCTCGAAGATGTCATGCCAGCCTCGGACGAGGAATCCTTGCAGCAGCTCGAAGTACTCAAAGACAAGTTCCGGGCCTCCGAATGGTCCTCGAAACAAGCTGAGGAAGTGGAAGTCCCCTTCGATCAGCTGGTCGCAGGAGTACCCGTTCGAGGGCGCATCGACGCCGTGTTCAAACACGGAGACACCTTTGAGATCGTGGACTGGAAAACCGGCCACGTCCCATCCGGCCAGGACCGGGAAAACAAGAAGGTTCAGCTGTCCATGTACCGGCTAGCGTTCGCACGCAGTCGCGGAGTAGACCCGGAAAAGGTCAGCGCGGCGTTCTATTACGTGAACCACGGCCAGACGTTACGTTTTACGGAGTTCCATTCCGAAGCTGAACTCGAAGCGCTGATCGACACCTACAGGTCGGCGTCGACGAACTAGCGCTGGTCTGAATCCTTGGCGTTGGCTGGCTCGGAAGCTTCCGGGTCAGCCTCGTCTTCCTCAACGCTGATCTCGGAAGAATCCTCGTTCGAAATCGTCACCGGGGACTCTTCGGAATCGTCCTCAGACTCAGGCTCAGACTCAGGCTCAGACTCAGCCACGGACTCAGAGTCTTCCTCGTCAGCCGCAACGTCGGCGTCACCTACGGGGACCACAGCGATAGACGAAGTCTCGTCGCTGACGGAAGCTGCGTCGTCGTCCTCAAGAACGGAAACCGTAGGGGAGTGAGCTGGCATCTGAGGCTGCTCAATCACGCTGATCGGCTGACCGCCGAACTCGCGGATGTCCTTATCCAAATCCTCCAGCATGTGCTGGGCCTCGGTGATGGATTCCTCGTCGCCGGAAGCAATTGATCGAGAGAGCCACTGCGCCAGCGCAAACTCAGCGGCAAGGGCGGCACGACGGGACAAGTGTGGGTCGGCATGTTCGCCGCGTTCGGCAACGTAGGCGTCCATAACGCTCGTAACAAACGCGGAGTCCTGGCACGCCTGCAACCACGCGAAATCATCGGCCGGGTCGCCTACATGAACATCCGTCCACCCTGAAATAGCCACCACACGGGAATCGTTGATGAGGAAGCTCTCCTCATGCAGATCACCGTGAACCAACGTGGGGTTGAACCGCCAAAGATTGACGTCTTCGAGAGCGTGCTCCCAACGGCGCAACAGCGTGACGGGAATCTTCCCGGTCATCGCAGCCTGATCAAGCTCGTTGAGCCGGCGCTGGCGAAATTCTTCCGCAGAGTATGAGGGGAAGTCGCCACGTTCGGCAACGTCATCCGGCAAACCGTGGACCGCGGCAAGCGCGCGACCCAACTGAATGGCAGTGGATTCGCCAAGAATCGCCATGCCATCGAGGTCATAATGCGTGCCTTGCACGTGGTTGTACACAAACGTTCGCAAGGCACCCTGGCGGATAGTTCCCACCACAGACGGAATCAAAAACGGCAATTCCGCGCGCACAGCAGGTGAAAATGCGTGGAGTACGGTGAGCTCTCGTTCGAGCCGCATGGAGGCTTCTTCGTGCCGAGGAGCACGCACACGCCAACGCTGGTTGGCGTCGTCGACGATCATGGCCGAGTCAAAATCCTCGGGCTCATCTGGGATCGAGGCCACGCCAGCGGGAGTGAGGCCGGGCACGGCGGCAGTCGCAAGGGCCGCAAGTTCCATAGCTGTCCGTTTCACACATTCCACCGTAGACGTTTTCTAGCGCTCCCGTTGCGCGCTTGCGGGCGAGTCGCAGTTACTCACAGTGTTCTTGTGGGCGATGTAAGTGTCAGGAAGGGTGGGTACGGTAGAGGGGTGACGGAAAAATTCACTGACCGCTTGCCCCTTTCACGAACCGGCTTGGACCGCGCGTGCGAACAGCGCGCCGATGCCGAGTTCCTACCAACCCTTTTGACGGATCCGGCCACGCGAGTGCTGTGGCTGCACGGCGGCAACGCTCCAGTGCGCCACGGTGCCTTGCAGTTCGCGGGTGCTGATTCTTTGCAGTACGACGACGCCGCTCAAGAAGGCGCGGAACCACGCCTGGTGGTGTACTTGGGTCGAACCGCGCAGAGCCATGTGGTGCTGGCCGTTGCCAGGCCGGATGAAAGCGTGGAGCGCTTGGGCGAATTCATTGCCGGCGGCGGTCCCGTTCCGGCTGGGGAATCTCTGCAGTGGCTGGGGCTTCGAGATGTTGCGGCAACGCTGAGCCCAGTGGACTCGGGAACGTTCGTTGAGGCCGTGGCCATTGCGAACTGGCATGAGAAGCACGCTTTTTGTCCACGATGCGGTGCGAAGACCGTAGTCACGCAGAGCGGGTGGGTGCGCGAGTGCACGCAGGATCAGTCTCAGCACTTCCCGCGTACGGACCCCGCCGTGATTGTGGCCATCACCGATCACGAGGATCGAATTCTCTTGGGGGCAAACGCCGCCTGGGGCGGAACGCGATACTCGGTTCTTGCAGGTTTCGTGGAGCCGGGAGAGTCACTCGAAGCTGCCGTGGTCCGAGAAATCCATGAAGAAGCCGGTGTGTGGGTCACGGATGTCACCTACAAGGGATCACAGCCGTGGCCTTTCCCCGCGTCTTTGATGTTGGGCTTCACTGCGAAAGCCACCTCGCAAGAGGTGAAAGCGGACGGCGAAGAGATCCTGAGCGTGAAGTGGTTCAGCCGTGAAGAACTGGCACGTGCTGTGGAAGAGGGAGGAATGGGAATTCCTTCATCGGTCTCCATTGCGCGTGCGCTTATAGATGATTGGTACGGCGGGCCCGTTCCGGAGCCGAAGGTTCTGGAAAACTAGAATCCCTGCAGTCACCCATTCCTTGCTGAAGAAGAAGTAGTTGAGCATCTCTCTAGAAATGTCTGAGGAACGAATCCTCGCCGGCCTTGACGAAGAACAGCGCGAAGTCGCTAGCAACCTGTCCGGGCCCATGTGCGTCCTCGCGGGTGCGGGTACCGGTAAGACCCGTGCCATCACGCACCGCATTGCCCTGGGCGTGCATTCAGGAGTGTACGTTCAGCAGCAACTGTTGGCCGTGACGTTTACGGCGCGAGCAGCTGGAGAGATGCGCACACGATTGCGAGAGTTGGGGGCGCCGCTGGTTCAAGCGCGCACCTTCCACTCCGCCGCGTTGCGTCAGCTCCAGTACTTCTGGCCGCAGGCCGTGGGTGGCTCTATTCCTCAATTGGTGGACCACAAGGCGCCACACATCGCTGAAGCCGTGCGCCGATTGCGCTTGAGCGCGGACCGGGCATTGATCCGAGACCTCGCTTCTGAAATTGAGTGGGCCAAAGTTTCGATGCTCACAGCGGACAGCTATGTGAAGGCTGCTGAGGGTCGTGCTCGAGTGGGGGATTTGGAACCGCAAACGGTGGCCCGGCTCTTCTCTGCGTATGAGGACGTCAAGAAGGATCGAGTGCTGATCGACTTCGAAGACGTTCTCCTGCTGACGGTGGCCATCCTTGAAGAGGATCCGCGGATCTTGGGGGAGATTCACCGCCAGTACCGCCACTTCACCGTGGACGAGTACCAGGACGTTTCGCCGCTTCAGGAGCGGCTCCTCAAACTCTGGGTCGGCGATCGCAACGAGCTGTGCGTTGTGGGCGATGCTAGCCAGACCATCTACTCCTTCACGGGCGCGACGCCTCGTCACTTGCTGGAGTTCTCCAAGACCTACCCGGACGCCAAAGTGGTTCGCCTGATTCGCGACTACCGTTCCACTCCTCAAGTGGTTCAGCTGGCCAACAAACTGTTGGAGTCGCGGCGTATTGAACGCAACATGCCTGACGCCGACGTGCGCTGGCCGCAACCGCTGCACTTGGTATCTCAGCGCGAGAGCGGCAGGACCGTGGAGTTCAAAGAATTCCCGGATGATGAAGCCGAGGCCTCAAGCATCGCCGCACGCATCAAGGATCTGGTGGATCACGGCACCAGTGCCCGAGACATCGCGATCCTCTTGCGTACCAACGGCCAAACTGAAGCCTACGAGCGCGCCCTCTCCGCTGCAGGGTTGAGCTACCAGTTGCGTGGTGGCGAACGGTTCTTCCAGCGCAACGAGATCCGTGAGGCCATGATGCTGCTTCGCGCGGCGGCAAAGACTCGATCCGGTGAGCCGGCCTCCGGCACGGTTGCCGAGCTGCTCATGAGCATCGGCTACTCGGCCCAAGCGCCGGAATCTGGTGGAGCAACCCGCGAGCGCTGGGAGTCCCTCTCCGCCTTGGTCACCTTGTCCGAAGAGCTAGGGGACGCAACCACGGAGGGCCCCGCAGCATCCTTGGGTCAGTTCGTGGCGGAAATGGAAGCGCGAGCAGCCACCCAGCACGCACCCCAGGTTGAAGGCGTCACCGTGGCGAGCCTTCACTCCGCCAAGGGCCTCGAGTGGGGCGCCGTGTTCTTAGCCGGACTGAGCGAAGGCCTCTTGCCGATCTCCTTCGCGAAAGACCAAGCCGGTTACGACGAAGAACGGCGACTGCTTTACGTGGGCATCACCCGAGCCCGAGATTTCCTGCACTTGAGCTGGTCCCTTGCACGCACCCCGGGCGGACGCGCTCACCGCACGCCGTCCCGATTCCTTGATGGCTTGCGTCCGCAGAAGGCCCGGATGAGGCGAGAAGACGACGCCGCAGGTTCAGCCTCGCTGTCCCGTTCGGCTCCGCGGGCCAAGGCTCGTGGTCCCGTCCGTTGCCGTACGTGTGGCAAGGTTCTGGACACCCCGGCTGAGCGCAAACTCAAGCGATGCCTGGATTGCCCGGCGTCCTACGACGAAGCTCTGCTCGATGCGTTGAAAGCCTGGCGTCTAGAGACCTCACGCGCCGCCGAAGTTCCGGCCTATGTGGTGTTTACTGATGCCACGTTGATGGCTATCGCCGAGGACAGCCCGGAGACCATGGAAGCGCTCTCTCGAATCTCGGGTGTGGGTGAATCCAAACTGGAGCGTTTTGGTGAGCAAGTGTTGGGCATCCTCAAAGAGCACGTCGCCGAGTAGCGTTCGGGACTAGGCGGCTGAGCTGTGGCACGCGCACAGGATGTTGTCCGGAATGGACCTGGTGACAGTCGCTCCAGTCTCCAACTGAAACGTCATCAGCGCACCCACGGTCGCAGGAAGCAGCTGTCCGTCCAGCACCATCAGGATTTGTTGAGCAGCCAGACCTGCCATGACGCTGGCGCTCGCAGCATCGGGAATTAAGACGCCCGGTGGCAGTGGGAACTGAGTGGAAGCGTCGTGATCGGCGTCCGTAAGGGGAGGGATCTTGTGATCGAGACAATCGAAACAGCCCGGAATGCCGCTCAGAACCATGGGTCCGAGCGTGGCCGCCGAGTCACTGAAGATGACTTGCGTGTAGGCGTGCGCCGAGGTCGTGAGTGCTTCGCGGACGGCAGGCTGGAGGCTATCTCTTCCCATTGCCACGGAAACGACAGGCCTCGAGTCTGTGGAGGAACGCCCGTTGACAAGAGAACCGTCCGCGGGGGAGATCGAGATCTGCCGGTGCACCGTCACGTCGAGTCGATGATGGAGCCGCTTGAGCTGTTTGGCTACTTGAATGGCGCGGGGGAGACCCAGATCTGCAATGGTGAGCAATGCTCCGCCCAGATCGGTCAGATCAACATCGGCAAGGTCGTACAGGTGCAGATGTCCCACCCCTGCGTTTGCCAGCGTGATGGCCAGTTGCACCGAACAGCGGTCCAGCCCGAAGAGGTGCACATGAGATTCGTGGCGTCGTTGGATCAGCGGTCCCGCATGCGTTCTGTAGGTCGCCGAAGCGCGGGTGATTTCTGGGCTCAGGACGTCGTTGAGTGTGCCAGAGATGCGGTAGCGAGGAGACGGTACCGACACTTCTTTGAGCCGTCCAAGTATCCACGCGCGACGCGCTTCGGGGATGTCCCGGCCGTCATAACCGGCCCCTTGTCCGGGGTGGCTGAGAGAATGAATGAACTCTCGTTCTCGTGGAGTAAGACCAGAGAATGACACCGAGAAGTCATCGGTGCCGATCCTCAGGTAGCCATCTTGCAGATCAACGATTCTTAAACCCGGGTTGATGCGCACGTTATCCCCAATTCATTAAATTCCATCAAATGCCAACAAAATTTATGATTCCATCGAATCGTTGACTATCAGCCGTTTTCCACAGGAGAGATTGTGAGCTCAAAAGAAGAGATCTCATGGATGACCACCGCCACAGGTGTGCGCATCAAGATCATCAAGTCACCGCGGCGAACGCGCTCGTCGCAAGCCCGATGGGTGTCCAACTACGTTGAAGTGCGTACTCCGTCCTTCATGAGCTTTGAGGCAACACGGGACGTTGCCCTGAAACTCTCCGCGCGAGTACTTCAAAAACGTGAACTGAAATACGGGGAAAAGGGCAAGGACGACCTCATGGACCGAGCCCTTCGGTTGAACGCTTTGTATATGGGTGGGAAGGCCAATCCGCAGAGCGTTCGGTGGGTGACAAACCAAAACCGTCGCTGGGGTTCGGCGACCTATAGCAAGCAGTCCATAAATCTTTCGCATCGACTCATGGCTATGCCGGACTGGGTCATTGACGCAGTCCTTGTCCACGAACTCTCACACCTGGTGGCGCCCGACGGTCACGGTGCAGCTTTCAAGGCGCGAATTGCCAGTTACCCCCGAATGGATGAAGCGGATATCTTCCTTCAGGGATTTAGCCATGGAAAAGCCTTCGCCGAGTGGCAAGCGCAGAACTCAGGTCATTACCACGGGGCAACACTTGAGGAGGCGCCGGGTATTTTCGACGACGATTTCCTCGGCGATGATGATGACGACGGCGCCTAACTCGGCGGGGTGACGGCGAAAGCTAGAAAGCTGAGGAGAGCTCCTTTTGAACTTTAGGAGAAAGCTCGTGACGCAATAAGGGTGGCCCGACACGAGATGTGCTGGGCCACCCTTATTGATTGTCGCTAGTTAGCGGGTTCTCTGAATCTCGACCTTAGCCCTGCGGCTTGTCCTGAGGATCGGTTGGCTCGTCGCCGGAATCAGGCGCATCTCCTGAATCGCTAGACGGGGAGTCATCGCCGGACTCCGTCTGCTCTTCGTAACCGCCAGAGAGCAAGCGATCCAAAGCGGCGTCCAAGTCTTCGTCGCTCGCGTTGACGAGGGCTCGACGCGAGGTGAAGCCTGCTGGATCGTCGAGATCCTCGCCGGTTGGCATGAGATCTTCTGCATCCCATGCTGCGTCGCGGCCCTCAAGTCCACGCTCTTGCTTTAGATGAGCCCAGAACTGGGAGGCCTCGCGCAAACGCCGAGGGCGAAGCTCGAGTCCCACGATTGACGCAAAGGCCTGCTCGGCAGGACCGCCGGATGCTCGACGGCGACGCATGGTCTCGCGAAGTGCTCCGGCAGATGGAAGATTCACTGCCGCGTCAGCAACAACTTCGTCAACCCATCCTTCAATCAGGGCAAGCACGGTCTCCAACTTGGCGAGCGCAGCCTCTTGAGCGGGGCTACGTTGCGGAGTGAAGAGACCTTCGTTGAAGACATCTTGCATGGTTTCAGGGCGTGAAGGGTCGAATCCTCGAAGCGCTTCATCCAAGTGGGAGGTATCAATAGTGATGCCGCGAGCGTAGTCCTCGATGGCCCCGATCACGTGATCCTTGAGCCACGGAACTGCGTGGTACAAGCGCATGTGAGCCAGTTCCCGAAGCGCTACAAAGAGCAGAATCTCGTTCTCTGGGAGATCGAGTCCTTCGCCGAAACCCGTGATGTTGACCGGCAACAAGGCTGGACGATCACCGGACAGCGGAAGACCGATGTCCGTGGAACCCAACACTTCTTGTGCCAACGCGCCTACGGCAGCACCGAGCTGGGAGCCAAAGAGCGCGCCGCCCAACGACTGCATCATGCCCTGAGCGCCGCCCATCATGGCGCGCATTTCTTCGGGCACCTGGGCCTGCATTGCAGCAGTCATTGCCTGGGATACCGAGATGGCAACGGGTTCGGTGAGTCGCTTCCACGACGCCATGGTCTTATCAACCCACTCGGAACGCGTGAGCGCTTGAGGAGCTTGGATCACAGGACCGAACGAAGTTGCTTGAGACAGCCAGAGATCGGCCAACTTGGTGGCATTCTCCACGGCAGCTTTCGCATTAGTGGTGAGCGATGGATCCTGACCCGCTGTGGCCTCGCGTGCGGATTGCTGAGCCAGCGTCCAGTTCACTGGACCGGTTTCGCCAGATGCCATGGCTCCGAAGAGACCTTGGAGCTGCCGGAAGATAGCTTGCATCTGAACAGGATCTGCTCCCTGACCAGGCGTCATGCCAAGCGCGGAAGGATCAAAGCCAGGTGGTAACTGACCCCCAAACATGCGCTTGAACATTTCCTGCATCGGGTCATTGTCGTCAGGATCATTCGGGTTGTTGTTTGGGGGGAATTCTGCCATGTGTCAACGGTACCCGCCCGGACTGGCAGTACCCTAGAAGCGAGCCCAATTCTAAGGAAAACCTTGCCAAGAGCGAACAAGAATCTCCCAGGATGGTCAGCACCTATGGGTGAGACCAGCAACGCAGCCGCTAGCGGCGCTCCGCGAGGAAATCGTCGGAACCTCAAATCGTTGTCACTGACCGTCCCCATTGTCATCGGCGCCATTGCGCTCATCTTGCCTTCGCCGTATGTCATCGAATCGCCTGGCCCAGCGCTCAACACCATTGGCCAATACGAGGGCAAAGACCTCTTCACGATTTCAGGTCACGAAACCTACCCCGCTGAAGGCAATCTGGACATGACCACCGTGTACGTTGCCGGTGGAACTGACCGCCAAGCAACAACGGCTGAAGTCATCAACGCCTGGGCGAATCCGCAGTACGACATTCAGCCGGAGGACTACGTCTACCCACGAGGCACCTCGCAGGATGAGGTAAATGAAGAGAACGAGTTGGCGATGACCGACTCGCAACAAGATTCCATAGCCGCAGCGCTCTCGGCACTGGATATTTCCTTTGAACAAGAGATCAAGGTTGCTGGCTTTGCCACGGACCTGAACAAGGGCTCAGTAGAAGAAGGGGACATCCTGGTTGCGATCAACGGCGTTCCCGTCACTGGTACCGAGCAATTCCGCCAAGAAATTCAGGATAGAGGCGACGAGGACAGCGAACTCACGGTTCGCCGCGACGGCTCCGAAGTAAAGGTCCCCATCAAGACCGAAGTGTCTCCGGAAAACGGGCGCGTGATGGGAATCTATTTGGGCACCAGCTACACGTTCCCGCTGTCGGTTGATTTTGCGCTCGACAACGTGGGTGGACCAAGCGCCGGCATGATGTTCGCGCTGGGTATTTACGACAAGCTGACCCCCGGAAGTATCACCGGAGGCAAGCACATTGCCGGAACCGGAACCATTGATGCCGGCGGTCAGGTGGGAGCAATCGGAGGAATTGCCCAGAAGCTCGTGGGTGCCCAGGACTCCGGTGCAGAGTATTTCCTGGCCCCAGCGGACAACTGCGCAGACGTGCTGGGACGCATTCCCGACGGACTTCAGGTCATCAAGGTGTCCACACTGGATGAGGCCATCGACGCAGTGAAAACCATCGGCGCCGGAGAAGACACCTCCTCGTTGCCGCAATGCACTGCGAGCTAACCCGCGCACGTTCGTCACCAGTTCAGCTCCGTAACGAAACAGCGCAAGGTGAGCTTCGTCGTCGTATTTATTGAGCCAAACAGAGTTTCAAATTGGTATCGATATGAACCTCTTAGCGGAATGATTAGCCAAGCGCACCCTGCAACAAGGCAGAATGGAAGTATCCCCTTTCCACAGTGAGGTGGGGGTGGCCGTATTTTCGACCTTGTTGAGGTAACTTGTGAGTTTTGGAACAGATTTCCCAGCCCCCGGAGGCCCTGGCGGCCCCGGCGGTCCGGAGAGAACATCGAGTCCGGTAGGAGGGGCAACGCCTGGTAAGCCGTCGCCCTTACTGATCACCATTATTGTGGTGGCCATTTTGGTGGCGGGGTTCGTGTTCTTCGCGAACTTCTATTCAGACATCCTCTGGTACACCCAGCTGGGCTTTGAAGAAGTGCTGTGGACGGAGATCATCACACGAGCGCTGATCTTCTTGGTCGGCTTTGTGCTCATGGCCGTCCCAGTCTGGTTCAGCCTTCGTTCGGCTTACAAGCACCGACCGGTCTACGCGCCGGACACCACCACGGACAGCCTGTACCGCTACCAGCGACAGCTGGAACCCGTGCGCCGTCTCATGATGGTGGGTATCCCCATTGCACTCGGAGTCTTCTCCGCTACCGCGCTTTCTTCGCAGTGGAAAGAAGTGCTGCTCTTCCTGAACCAGGTGGAGTTCGGTAAGACTGACCCGGAATTCGGGCTTGACCTCAGCTTCTACATCAACACGTTGCCTGTCATCTCTCTCTTGGTGGGCTACCTGATTTCCGTAGTGCTGATCGCCGGAATCGCGGGCATTCTGACCCACTACCTCTATGGTGGAATTCGTATCGAGGAACGCGGCGGCATCAAATTCTCCCGCGCCGTGCAAGTACACGTGGGAATCGCCGCGGCGCTGTTCTTGATCCTTCAAGGTGTCACCTTCTTCCTGGACCGTTACGCGACGCTGACGAACCAGTCAGGCCGCGTGGCTGGTGCCCTCTACACGGATGTCAACGCTGTCATCCCCACCAAGACCATCTTGGCGATTGCCGCGATCATTGTTGCGCTTCTGTTCATTGTGGGCGCCGTCCTGGGCCGCTGGAAGTTGCCGTTGATCGGTGCAGCGATGATGGTCGTCACGGCAATCGTTGCCGGCGGTCTCTACCCGTACGTGGTGCAGGAATACAACGTGCAGCCCTCCGAGAAGACTCTTGAAAAGGAGTACATCGAGCGGAACATCAACATGACGCGCGACGCCTACGGGCTCACCGACGTCCAGATGCAGCCGTACCGCGCTGAAGTTGATACCAAGCAAAACGCTCTCGCGAAAGACTCTGCGACCACCACGAACATCCGTTTGCTAGACCCCAACCTGGTCTCTGACGCGTTCTCCCAATTGCAGCAGTTCCGCCCGTACTACAGCTTCGCCAGCACGCTGAACGTTGACCGCTACGAGGTTGACGGAAGCATGCAGGACACGGTGATCGCGGTGCGCGAAGTCAGCGTTGACCCGAACGACTCCTGGGTCAACCAGCACATCACCTACACCCACGGCTACGGCGTGGTGGCAGCGTACGGTGCGAAGGTTGCTAACGGTGGCCGCCCGTCCTTCATGCTCGAGGGCATTCCATCCACGGGTGTTCTGGGCGATGACTCAACCTACGAACCTCGCATCTACTTCGGTGAATCCTCACCTAGCTACTCAGTAGTGGGTGGACCAACCGAGAACTGGGACCCACGCGAACTGGACCGCCCACAGGATCAGTCCGACGGTGCCGGCGATGCGAAAACCACCTTCCAAGGCGACGGCGGACCAAGCGTCGGTAACTTCTTCAACCGCTTGGTGTACTCCATCAAGTTCGGTTCCACGGACCTCTTGCTTTCGGGCGATGTGAACTCGGAATCGCAGATCTTGTACGACCGCACACCTCGCGAGCGCGTTGAAAAGGTTGCCCCGTACTTGACCGTGGATTCCAACGCTTACCCGGCCATCATTGACGGCCGCGTCAAGTGGATCGTTGACGCCTACACCACCAGCAATGAGTACCCGTACTCACAGTCGCAGCGTCTCGATTCGGCGGTCACGGACTCACTGACTGGTCAGCAGACCACCGCGGCTTTGAGCGGTCAGGTCAACTACTTGCGTAACTCCGTCAAGGCAACGGTTGATGCCTACGACGGTTCTGTGGAGCTCTACGCTTGGGAGCCGGACGAGCCGATTCTTCAGGCATGGCAGAAGGTCTTCCCGACCTCCATCAAGCCGTTCTCTGAGATGAGTGCAGAGCTGATGGCTCACGTGCGTTACCCCGAGGATCAGTTCAAGGTTCAGCGCGAGCTCCTGAGCCTGTACCATGTGACCAACCCCGAGGACTTCTACGAGTCCAACGATGCATGGTCCG
This sequence comes from Neomicrococcus aestuarii, assembly GCF_014201135.1. Lineage (NCBI taxonomy): Bacteria > Bacillati > Actinomycetota > Actinomycetes > Micrococcales > Micrococcaceae > Neomicrococcus > Neomicrococcus aestuarii. The sequence goes on from NZ_JACHDR010000001.1 coordinate 2,561,326, forward strand.
TCCCGAATGATCCCACGGTGACCGAAGCTAGCGTCAAGCAGCCTCCGTACTACTTGTCCTTGCGCATGCCGGATCAGGAAGAGGAAACTTTCTCCCTGACGTCCACCTTCATCCCAGCCTCTGCAGCCAGCGGCGCACAGCGCAACGTGCTGTACGGATTCTTGTCCGCTGAAGCTGACGCGGGAACAGGGGAGGCAGGCGTCAAGTCCGAAGGCTATGGAACCTTGAGGTTGCTGGAACTTCCGCGTTCCACTTCAGTCCCTGGTCCCGGTCAGGCGCAGCAGAACTTTGACTCCAACACCACGGTGTCTCGAGAGCTGAACCTGCTCCGTACGGGTGCATCGACCGTTCTGAACGGTAACTTGCTTTCGCTCCCTGTGGGTGGCGGCATCTTGTACGTCCAGCCGGTCTACGTGCAATCCACGGGCCAGACGTCCTACCCGACCCTTCGTAAGGTCCTAGTGTCCTTCGGTGACCGAGTTGGCTTCGCCGACACGTTGTCTGAAGCTTTGGACGACTTGTTCGAAGGTTCCTCCGGCGCTGTGGTGACGGAGGAGGATGGCACTTCTTCCGGTGGCGATGGTGGTACGACGCCGCCTGCTGAAGTAGATGCCCAAACTCGCCTCAAGCAGGCGCTTGCGGATGCAGACGCTGCCATCAAGGCCGGTCAGGAAGCGCTCGCTGAAGGCGACTTCGCGAAGTACGGCGAAGAGCAGACGAAGCTGCAGTCTGCTTTGTCTCGCGCCATTGCTGCCGATGAAGAGATCACCGGTGAAGCCGCCACCGAATCTGGTGCTGCAGAGTCCTCAGACGCTGCCTCCACCGAATCGGCTCCGGCAAGTGAGAGTGCAGCCGCGGAAAGCTCTAGCCAACCGTAGGTAGCACGACGTATCTGAGGGAAGGCCACCGGACACATTAGTCCGGTGGCCTTCTCCGTTTAAAGGGGCTACTCAGAGGCTATTTGTGATGTGCACCGCAAAAGGCCCTCCCGATTTGAAACGACTCTTCGATACCGGTATAGTTAAACAAGTCGCCGCGGGGTGGAGCAGTTCGGTAGCTCGCCGGGCTCATAACCCGGAGGTCATAGGTTCAAATCCTATCCCCGCAACGAAAAAGAACGGTTTGGATGTTTATTCATCCAGACCGTTCTTCTTTTTTGTCTCCAAAGTGGCTAGCGGGCAGAAGAAAAGCGGCGAGCCCAGAAAACTCTGAACCCGCCGCTTGACCTAGCTAATTTCCGTCAACGGCCGGAATCCCTTGAGGTTTACTCGTAGGTGTTCTGCTTGGTTGGTGCTTCAGCGTTGAGGCTGTAGTCAACAGGGGAGTCGTCAGAATCCGCCTCGATGGCTGCAGGAGCAGGCTTGCCACCGGACTTCAGCGCGGCCAAGCGTGCTTCGATCTCGGTCTGCTCGCCCAAGTCCTCGAGGGAGTTGAACTGAGCGTCCAAGCTGGATGCTGCAAGTTCCTGAGCGCCGAGGACGCGAGCCTCTTCGCGACGGATCTTCTCCTCGAAACGGCTGACTTCGCTGCTTGGGTCCAAGATGTCGATGCTTTTGATGGCGTCGTGAACCTTGGTCTGCGCATCGGCAGACTTCTGGCGAGCCACCAGTTCGTCGCGCTTGGAAACGAGTTCCTGGCGCTTGCCCTTCATGGCGTTCAAGCCAGACTTGAGCTTCTCAACAATCTCTTCCTGAGACTGAATGGTGGGCTCGGCAGCCTTAGCTTCGCGCTCGGACTGCATCTGGCGCTGAAGAGCCACCTTCGCGAGGTTGTCGAACTTGTCGGCGTTAGCTGCATCGCCGGCGGTGCGGTACTCGTCTGCCTTTTTGGACGCGGCGAGTGCCTTGTTGCCCCACTCCTTGGCCGACTCAACGTCTTCTTTGTAGTCAGCCTGGGTCATGCGCAGGTTACCGATGGTCTGAGCAACTGCAGTCTCAGCTTCGGCAATGTTGTTCGTGTAATCGCGAACCATCTGATCCAGCATCTTCTGTGGATCCTCAGCCTGATCAAGAATGGCGTTGATGTTGGCTCGTGCTAGCTGGGTGATACGTCCAAAAATTGACTGCTTAACCACGGTGTCACCTTTCAGTGGGGTTTCCTTGGATGAATGCTGGCCGAGGCCGCGGAGCGGTTGGGCCGTCTTGGGGGTCTGGCCCGGCTAGAAGCTTCCGCCTCCACCATCGCCGCCGAATCCTCCGCCTCCGCCGAAACCGCCGAAGCCCCCGCCTCCGCCGAAGCCGCCAAAGCCGCCACCGCCGAAGGAGTCGCCACCGGAGGAGTGTCCTCCACCGGTACCGCCACGGAGAATTGAATCAATCAAGATGCCGCCAAGGATGGCGCCACCCAAACCGTTAGAACCAAAAGGTCCGCCGCCGCCGCGTCGTCCGCCGAAGCCGCCGCCACCATAGCCGCCGTCGTCAAAGTGGTTGACGTCGTTTTCAGCATCACGGGCAGCCTGCTCGGCAAGATAGCTAGCCTGCTGCGCGTAGGTGAGAGCCTGCACTGGGTCAGAGCCGGCTAGACGCATAGCTTCTTCGAGGTTGCGCTTCGCCTCGGCGATACGCGTACGAGCCGTGGAACCCACCGCGCCGCGGCGAGCCTGGATAAAGTCCTCGGTACCGGCGATCTTGGCTTGCGCCTGACGGATGGCCGTCTGTACCTGCGACGACGCGCGAGCGGCTTGTTCACGTTGATCACGGATGGAGGTCAGCGGCCCGTCGAGCTCGGCGTGCGCGCGCTCAATGGTGTCCAAAATGGCGTTCGGATCCGTCTTACCGCTGGCGAACTGCTGCTTGACCCGCGCCAACGCTTGTTCAACGCGGGTCACGGGGCCAGCAAGCTCAGGGTTCTGGCCACTCGAAACAAGAGCCTTCGCCTGAGCCAAGTCTTGGGCGGTTGAGGAGATGGCAACTTCCACATCCTGCTGCGCCTTGTCCAGATCGGCGCCAGTGCGCTCGATGGCGTCCAAGAGAACGCCAGCCTGGTGTAGGCCTTCTTCGCCCGCTCGGACAGCAAGCGCGGCTTCGCTCTTGCTTCCTTCTGAAATCTTGCGCTCCGCGGTCTCAGCAGCGTTATCCACGAAGTCCAAGCGTTCCTTGGCCTGGGCTACGTTGTCCTGAACCTGCTGAAGGGCAGTAGGAGCGTACTTCTGTGCCAGCGCGGAGAGCGAGGATTCTGCGGTCGCGAGTCGTTGGCGGTACGACGGCGCCTCGGCCTTCAGTACCGAGATGGCTTCCGGAGCTTTGTCCTCCAACTGGCGCAGAGCCTGGAAGTCCGCACGGTGTTCTTCAAGGGACTCGTTGACAGCTTCGCAACGGCGGATGATGTCGCCAAGCCACGTGCGCTGCTGCTCTTCCGTGTCAGGAATGTGGTCATCGAGCTGCTGCTGGAGCTTGAAGGACTCGTTCATGTGCTCCTTGGCACTGGCGATGTCCTCAGCGAAAACCTTTACGGCATCCTTGCCGTAGGAGGCTTCAGCAAATCCGAGCTCTTGTTCGCTGGAACGGATGGCATCATCGGCGGCAATCAGAAGGCTGCCAGCCTTGGTGCGCAACTCTTCAACAGAGAACGTGGAGAGCGGATCAACAGGCTTGCCGTCTTGGCCGGGCAGAGGTCCTTGCTGAGTTTGAGCGTTTGGCACCTTCTTGCGGCGTGCGTACATGACGGCGGCAATGACACCGACACCTCCCGCGCCAATAATCCACGGCACGGCGGAGCTACCGCCAGAAGAGGAACCGGAAGAGGAAGAAGTTCCGCCGCTCGAGGTGGTGGAACCGCTCTGATCTGCCTCGATGTAGCCTTCGGTAGCGGCCACTGCGGCATCTACCCAGTTCAAGTCGCTGAGTTCAGGCGTAACGAAGTCTCGGTAGACGGCCTGATCAACGGAAGCGAACTTCGACGAAGAATTAGACACCAATCGTGCAACACGAGAATCAACGGCAACCGCGAAAACCGTATCCGAGGTTCCCATGCTCTTGTTGCTGGCGACCTCTGCTACCCAGGTCTTCGCATCCGTCGGGGACGTGAACTTATCCACGAAGATGACGAAGAGGTTCTGGCCAGTCTCATCCTGCATCTTCTCGATTGCAGCATTGACCTCAGACTCTTCGGCAGAGCTCAAGACGTTTGCGGAGTCCACCAAAAACTCGCCCGGTGGGATGGTAACGGGGGACTCGGCAAAAGCTGCAGGCGCTGTCAAGGCACCGGCAATGAGCAGGACGCTAGCAACCCCCGCGGCGCGGGAGACCTTCGAAAGCATGTGGAACCCTTCGTTGTGCGGTAGTTCCGACTGCGTTGACAAATCTCAACGAGCAAGTCTTATTAGAGTCTATGTTTTGAAAAACTCCTGAGTCCACCGCAACACATGCGCCTAGAGCGAACTACAGAGCACCCCCATGTAACACTCAGAAAACACTCAGGAGTCACATGAGAACGGCACAGTGAGCAATGGCAAAGTTGCTTGCAGATGTTCACAGAAAACTTTTTGAAAGGTCCGAGCCATGAATGACTCAACTCCTCGTAACGCAAGCGGTTCCAGCATCCCAGAGGTGCCAAACCGTGCGCCAGGTCAGAGCCATCAGGCTGGTTTGCAAGACGACGCTCAGCACACCGAGGCTATTCCTACAGCCCACGAGTCTGAGCAGGGAGATCCGCGGACCTCACCTATTCCCGTGCAGCCTCGTTACGGTCAGTACGGAGTGCCTCAGGCCCCACAGAATTCTCAGTCACCGTATTCCCAGGCATACAGCACTGAGAACGGTGACCAGTCGGCGGAAGCGCTTCTGGTCAGCGACGCTGCCGCGGAGAACAACCGTTCTGCAAAGCGTTTTACGGCAAAGTCGCTCGTTGGCGGCATGGTTCTAGCAGGGTTGCTCGGTGGCGTGGTGGGCGGCGGCGCGGTCGTAGGAGTCAACGCACTGACCGGTAATTCCTTGCTGACCTCTTCTTCGTCGCAAGTGTCCTCGGGGACCGCAGATAGCGCCGTCGTCATCAATAATCCTGAGAACGTCACCGCAGTGACCGCGGCAGCCGCTAAGGCGAGCCCGAGCGTTGTCACCATTGAGGTTTCGAGCGGTTCTACTTCGGGCTCAGGCTCAGGCGTCATTTTGGATAAAGAAGGACACATTCTCACCAATACGCACGTGGTCACGCTCGGCGGTGAGGTGTCCGATCCGCAAGTAACGGTTCAGTTGTCCGACGGTCAGGTGTACTCAGCGACGGTAGTGGGCACGGATCCGCTCTCTGATCTTGCCGTGATCAAGATCGATGCCGAAAACCTGACGCCAGTTGAAATTGGTGACTCGTCCGAGCTCAACGTCGGTGACACGGCGATCGCCATTGGTGCGCCGCTGGGATTGAGCGGAACCGTCACCGACGGCATCGTGTCCACCCTGAACCGCACCATCTCGGTCCAGTCCTCGGCAGTGCCGGAAGAGTCCGCTGATACGTCCACTCAAGAGGACGGCAGCGACCAGTTCAACTTCAACATCCCGGGCGTCCCACAGCAGAGCACTAGCTCGCAGGGTTCCATCTACTTGAACGTGATCCAGACGGATGCGGCGATCAACCAGGGTAACTCCGGCGGCGCGCTGGTGGATGTCAACGGAAAGCTGATTGGCATCAACGTGGCTATTGCTTCTTCGAGCTCCAGCTCCGCCTCCACGGGTGACACCGGCAACATCGGCGTTGGATTCTCGATCCCGGTGGATTACGCGCAGCGTGTGGCCCAGGAAATCATCGATAACGGCGAAGCAACGCACGCGCTCCTGGGCGTGACCGTTCAAGCGAAGGCCTCGGTCGTAAACGAAAGCAACACTTCGTTCAGCGTCGGCGCCGAAGTTGCCGAGGTCTCGAGCGGCTCTGCTGCTGAGAAGGCCGGCCTGCAGTCGGGCGATGTCATTGTGGGAATCGGTGAGCGCGTGGTCAGCGATTCCGAGTCCTTGACCGCTGCGGTGCGCGAGTTCGCCAAGGGTGACACCGCGAAGGTCACCTTCGAACGTAACGGCCAAGAGCAGACGGTAGACGTCACGTTTGAGCAAGTGACCGAAGCCAACTAAGCGAGCTCGGCTCACCCCACAGCACAACCTTCTGAGGAACCCCGCATCGACTTTTCGGTGTGGGGTTCCTTTCACCCTGAGCTAGATCAGACGGTGGCCTGCGAAGCACCCACTAGCATTGAAAGAAGGTTTATTTTCCCGCCCACTATCGAGAGGCCATCATGGGTTCACCCAATCCCGTGCGTGTTCTTGCGCTCGTCAAGTACGTTCCCGATGCACAGTTTGACCGGCACATCGATTCGGCCGAGCACCGCATGGTGCGCACCGAAAGCATTCTGTCGGAACTGGACGAATACGCGGTTGAAGCAGCGTTGCAGCTCAAAGAATCAAGCGCTGCAGGCAGCACGGTAGTGGCTCTTACCGTAGGCCCGGAGCAAGCCGTTAACGCGGTCAAGAAGGCTCTGCAGATGGGTGCCGACGAAGGCATTCACGTGAGCGATCCTGCGATTGCTGGCTCGGACGCGTTGGCGACCTCCCGCGTGCTCGCGGCAGCGATTGAGAAGGCTGGCCCGTTCGACGTTGTCATCACCGGTTTGTCTTCCACGGACGCCGAGACCTCGTTGGTCCCCGCTCAATTGGCTGAGCGTCTGAGCGTGCCGTTGTTGTCCTTCGCGAACAGCGTGGAGCTCGAAGGTTCGACCCTTCGCATCACTCGCGATTCTGACGCAGTGTCCTACGTGCTTGAAGCAGACCTTCCCGCGGTGCTCTCGGTGACGGACCAGGCGAACGAGCCCCGCTACCCGAACTTCAAGGGCATCATGGCCGCGAAGCGTAAAACCGTTGAGACGCTGACCCTCGCCGATCTCGGCGTGAGCGCCGATGAGGTGGGCACGGCCGGTTCCCGCACTGTAGTGGTTGCTTCTGAGGAACGCCCAGCTCGCGTGGGCGGCAACGTCATTACGGACGACGGCGAAGCCGGCTTGCGCTTGGCTGAATTTATTCTTGCCCAGAAGGTTCTCTAAGGGGTTTCACACATGGCATTTTCATTGGTTTATCTTGATTCGATTTCTTCCCCTCTCAGCGGCGCGTCCTTAGAGCTCATTGCGGCTGGCCGTCGTCTCGGAGACCCCGTGGTAGTTTCCGCTCAACCAGTCAGCGACGAATCGGTGGCTGAGCTAGGCGCCGCTGGCGTCTCCGGCGTCGTAGTTCCTGAAAACGCAGGCACTGAAGCGCACACCAACTTCCTCACTTTCGAAACCCAATTGCTTGCTATCGCTTTGAGCGAGACGGAAGCCAGCGGCGTCGTACTTCCTAACTCCCTCAACGGCAAGGAAATTGCGGCCCGGCTCGGCGTCAAGCTCAACGCCGGCGTCGTCACGGACGCCGTGGATATCGCTGAAGACGGCACCGTGACCAAGTCGGTACTGGCTGGCGCGTACACCACGCAGGCTCGAGTGACCGAAGGCCCGCTGATCGTGACGCTCAAGGCAAACAGCGTGGAGTACACCGCTCCAGCTGCCGCTGAGGAACCTGACCTGCTGGAAATTCCTGTCGAGGATCCGGCTCCTGGCGCTCGTGTGGTGGAGGTTCGGGAGAAGGCCGTTAGCGGTCGTCCGGATCTGACAGCCGCACGCATCGTGGTCTCCGGTGGTCGCGGTGTGGATGGTGACTTCACTCCCGTGGAGGATCTTGCCGACGCACTGGGTGCAGCCGTGGGCGCGTCCCGTGCCGCCGTTGATGCGGGCTGGATCAACCATGATCTTCAAGTGGGTCAGACCGGTAAGACGGTTGCTCCGCAGCTTTATATCGCCGCCGGTATCTCCGGGGCCATCCAGCACAAGGCCGGCATGCAGACCTCGCGTGTGATCGTCGCCGTCAATGATGATCCCGATTCGCCGATCTTTGAGATCGCTGACCTCGGCATCGTGGGCGATCTGAAGAATGTGTTGCCACAGGCTGCAGCGGAGCTTCGGAAGCGCAATGACTGAAGCGCCACGATTCCTCGGGGGAGACGACTTTGAGCTCACGCACGTGGTAGCCATCGCAGCTCACCCGGATGATCTTGATTTCGGGGCTGCCGGAACCATTGCACGGTTGACCCAGGCCGGCGTCCACGTCGAATACTGCCTCGTTACCAACGGTGACGCGGGCGGATTCGATGAAAGCCACCGCCCGGATATTGAGCGCATGCGCCAAGATGAGCAACGCGCGGCCGCCGCCCGAGTAGGCGTTGCCGACGTTCACTTCTTGGGCGAGCGGGACGGCTATGTGGCTCCGACGCTTGAACTGCAGAAGAAGATCGTTGCGCTCTTGCGCCAACTGCGGCCACAAGTTGTTTTGGCCCACCATCCCGAGCGGAACTGGGGCAACATGCAGAGCCAGCACCCAGATCACCTCTCCGTGGGAGAGGCCGTGGTGCGTGCGAGCTACCCGGCGCTAGAGAATCCTTTTGCGTTCCCAGAGTTGCAGGCTCAAGGGCTTGAAGCGTATCGGTTGCGCGAACTGTGGCTGTTCGGCGGACCGGAAGAGCGGGAGAACCACTTCGTGGACATCTCCAGCGTGCTGGACAAGAAGCACGAGGCTCTCATGGCTCACTTGAGCCAGCATCCGGATCCGGCGCGCATGATGGACCACGTCAACAACAAACTAGTGAATGTTGCACGTCGCGGGGGACAGCCAGAAGGTGCGCTGAGCGAAGCTTTCCACGCGGTCACCGTCAATGGAGCATCGACCATCTCCGGCTTCTAAGTTCAGAATCTCTCTGACAACAAAGTTCTTCTGATTCCGGTGCCGGGGTATTAGAACGTAGTTCCTGAGCGGCGGACCTTACGGGGTTGCGATCACCACAAGGGGTTCGCCCTCAGGAACATCGAGTCCGCCGTCGGTCTCAAGGGACAGGGTGAGATCGTCGAGTCGTGCAAGATCGTGAACGCTCACCCACTTGTCCGTCTTGTCATCCTCAAGGGCGTCCAAGAGTCGAATGGAACCATCGCTCGCGGTTGCGGACCACTGGTAGTCAAAACCTTCGGGAGCCAGCGGAAGGTCAAGCGCCTGAACGGCAATTCCATCTTCGGACTCTGAGATCACAATGTTTGCGCTGCCGCCATTGGTGATGTCCTGGGCAGAGGTCTGCGCGTCGGAGGCGTCAACGATCTTCCCGGAGGAGTCCCTAGGCGTCAGCAGCGTCAGCAACACAATTCCGCCGACCACCAGAATGGCCAACATTCCGGCAACCAGCATCCACTTCTTCACCGGACGGTTCGCGGGCTCCTCGGGATGCTCGCTGAGCTCATCAACGAGGTCTAAGCCAAAGTCATCCTGAGAGTCTGCATCCGGATGGTTGACTCCATGGAGGTCGTCCAAGCTCCGTCCGTCAGAAGAACGAGGGGCGGAGGGCGAATTGAAGCTCATGTGAAGAATCCTTGGCGAGGTTCCGGCCTTGGTACGGCGGAAACTGCGGGCTTTTGAGGTGGTCGCGGTGTTGTGCGAGGACTACGTGCCCAGACTACCCGGCGTTGCTGAAGCCAACCTGTCGCCACGCTTCGTAAACCACAAGTGACGCAGAGTTTGCGAGGTTCAAGGAGCGCCGCCCCGGAAGCATCGGGATGTTCACTCGCGACGTGACGCGGGGGTGAACCAAATGTTCTTCATCCAAACCAGTGGATTCTTTGCCGAACATCAAAATGTCATCAGCACGGTACTCAATATCCGAGTAACGCACTTCTCCGCGGGACGTGTACGCGAAGAGCCGGCCTTCACCGAGAGCCTCAAGAGCGGCCTCAAAGTTCGGGTGCACCGTCATGACGGCGAGGTCGTGATAATCCAGTCCGGCCCGGCGTAGCTTGGCGTCCTCAAAGTCGAAGCCCACCGGCTCCACGATGTGCAGTTCAGCGCCGGTAACGGCAGCTAGACGAATGGCATTTCCGGTGTTACCGGGGATTTCTGGATTTACAAAGAGAATGCGAAACACTCAGCCATCATAGTGGCGTGGGCGTCTGGGTTAGTCGTGCATCGCCCGAATGAGGCGCGCATACAAGCCAACATCCACCACATTCGGCTGCGGGCCAGAGCCCAAGAACATTTTGAGCTCACGCATAGCGTTGGCCGAGTTGGTGACCTCCAACGGTGAAGTGAACTCGGAGTTCCCGCGCCGCACTTCATCGATCACCGGTTCAAAGGGAGACCCTCCAGGGGTCAGCACTATCGCAAAGCCCATCACATTCAGTTCCGGGAACACGGATTGCATGAGCCGGACGGAATCGATCAAGCGCGGAGGCTCGATCACTCGTCCGTCACGGCGCAAGGTCTGCCCGTCCCACTGGTACACGCCTTCGGGCAACATCATGGAGTCGATCAACGCCAGCCGGTAACCAGAGAGCACGGCGTGATCAATGTAGCCGCGGCCGTGTGGGGTGTGCAGTCCGTTCACCAGCCGTGCGGAAGGGAACGCCTCCAGCACATTGCTCATGAGCAGACGAATCACGCGCGCCTCACGCTCGAGCCGCGAACGCTGCGAGAACAACCCGCGTTTCCGGGGTGCGCCGTAAACCCGCTGCATGGCTTGCGCTCGCGTCAGCTCGGAATACTCGCCGTCTCGGAAAGGAGGCACAAAATCCACCGGATCCGTTGCTTTCGCTTTGCCGGAACGCGTGTCACCGTGGGCGTCCGTACGCCACATCCGAGCGTTACGGTCCGCTCCAGAATTTCCGGGGCCAGCGTCGTCGTACCCCGCGCCGGAATAGCCCGAACCGTAATTCGCAGGCTGACCAGCGGGCCGCCGCGAACCAAAGCTACGGTCATAACTCTCGCGGGCTTTCTCGTCAGAGAGCACCTCAAAAGCGCGCCGCACGACGTCGAACTGCGCCGAATCTCCACCCAAATCGGGGTGAGTTTCGCGCACTTTGCGCCGGTAGGCACTCTTGATTTCAGCGGCGGTGGCGGTGACGGACACACCCAAGACGCGGTAGTGGCTGGGGGCCTCGCTCACTCTGGGGTCTCCTTGCTGACAGCAACTCGGGCGGCCACGTCAGGCCGCAATTGTGAACAAATCTTATCGATCCTGCGGGAGTATCGTACGCTCTGGTCATGAATCAGCCTGCAGCGCAACGTAGCGCGTGGACTCTCCGCCCGGAATCTCGCATCCTGGTGGCCAGCAACCGCCCCCGACTGGCCAGCACTTTCGTGGAGCACTTGCGCCGCGAAATTCCTAGCGTTCCCGTGCTGTTGATGACTGCGCCGTCCGCTACCGAGCTTGAAGCGGCCTTCACGCAAGAGCTCGCCGATACCTCCACCCCCGTAGCTGCGCTGGTAGTGCTGGGCGGGGATGGAATGGTGCATATAGGTGCCAACGTCTTGGCAGGAACCGAAGTTCCCGCGCCCGTGCCGCTCGGGATCGTGCCCGTCGGAAGTGGAGATGACTTCGTGAGGTCGCTCGGAACCCGGCAATCACGGAGACAGCGTCGGGACATGGCGGCGGCTGCGGCCAAACTGGCGAACAGCCTGCGAACCGGCAGCCTTCGCGAGGTGGACGCCATGCAGGTCAGCGGGGCGTGGGGGAGCAGGATCGTGATGGGAATCGTGAGCGTCGGCGTGGACGCCATCGTGAATCAGCGGGCGAACGCGTTGCGGTTTCCGCCCGGGCAAGCCAAATACGTGGTGGGGTTGGCCCGCGAATTTCGCAGTTTGAAACCGCGCACCTACCGCATTGAGGCTACGGACGCTGCGGGTTCCGTGACGCAATGGAGTACGACGGCGTGGCTCGCCTCCGTAGCGAACGGCCAGTACCTCGGGGGTGGGATGCGCATTATTCCGGACGCGCTGCTCGATGACGGTCTGCTTGACTTGGGCATTATCAGGCCGCTGAACCTGCGAGAGTTTGCTACCCTTTTCCCACGAATCTTCTCCGGCAGGCACGCCAGTCGTGATGCGATGACCAATCAGCGCGTCACACAGGTCGCGTTAGAGACCCCCAACATGACGGCGTTCGGTGATGGTGAGGCACTGGGGCCAGCACCTGTCAGCGTGACGGTGATTCCTCGAGCGATCTCGCTGTTGGTTTAGCTTTGTGGTCTGGCCCTTTGTCCGGTCTGCGCCCGCAAGAACTACTTGCGGTATTCGAGCACCAACTCGCCGTCCTGTTTGAGGACGTGATGAAGCTGCATGTCCCGCAGCTCGTTGGTGGCGGTGTTTCCAGCGTCTCCGCCGATGCGCTTTTCGCCCGGGCCGGCTGTCTTAGGTGCGAGCGTCACGCACAGCGAATCCACGAGGTTCGCCTGTTGAAATTCTCCTAGCACCGTAGGACCGCCCTCCGAATGAATCATGGAGTAGCCGCGTTGGAGCAAGTCCTGGACCACCAGCTGTGGCTCCACTCGGTCCTTTCCCGCAAGGACGATTTCTGCAACGTCCGACAGCTTGGCGCGTTGATCTGGCGAAGAGCTCTCCGACGTATAGATCAGAGGCACGGTAGGGGACTGCTGAAAGAATTTATCCTGGGGATCAAGATGAAGGCTGCCTGAAATTAGCGCCACCCGGAGGTACTCGGATAACCCGCGCTGGGAACGCCACGACTTGTCCTCGAGGCTGAGCACGTCGCCCTCGTAGCCTTCCGCCCGCACTGTTCCCGCGCCCATGAGCAGCACGTGTGCGAAGCGCCGTAGCAGCTGGAACATTTGCTTGTCCGCGGGCCCGCCAATATCTCCGGAGACGCCGCGATGCGTCGCCCCGCCGTCGGCCGTCATGACGAAGTTGAATCGCACAAACCCTGCGGACGAATCCGCTGGTGGCTCATAGAGCGCCAAGAGATCGTCTTCGGAAAGTACCTCACCACTACCCGTCAGGTTTCTCATGCGTTCATCCTAGAGGCGGCGTTGTGCTGCGTCAGCGGGTTGCGCTCCGTTGGTGAGCGGCGCTAAGTCCGCAGGCTGATTCACGTCACCCATATTGTGTTTGAGTTCAACGGGCTCTCGCCACCCCAGCGCTACCTCGAGGAAGCGCATGGCCTTCTCGGACTCGGCCGCGTTATGCATGCGAACTACCCGTGCACCATTGAGCACGCTCATGGTGGCTGCCGCGATGGACGCGGATTGACGCTCAAACTTCGGGACACCAATGGCTTCACCGATGAAGTCCTTGTTGCTCACCGCAGCCAACCCCGGGAATCCCAAATTCGCGATCTCCGCGTATCGTCGCGTCAGCTCGAGAGAGTGCAGCGTGTTCTTGTTCAAGTCGTGACCGGGATCAATCAGGATCTTGTCAGCGGCAACGCCCTCGCTTAACGCCCGCTCAATGCGAACCTCAAGGAAGCTGCGGACGGATGCTACGACGTCGTCATACTGTGGCCGCGGGTACACCGTCCGGGGCGCGGCGAGGGAGTGAGTGATCACCAAATGCGCGCCGTGGTCCGCCACCACACCCAGCAAATCAGGATCGCTCAGGCCCGTGGTGTCATTGACGACGTTCGCGCCGGCCGAGAGCGCAGCATTTGCGACCTTGGCGTCGAAGGTGTCCGCGGAGAGGATCACGTCGCTGCGCTCGCGGACGGCCTGAATGACCTGTACCACGCGATCGGCTTCTTCTTCCCAGCTCAATGCCGGGCCGGGGGAGAAGGAAACGCCCCCAATGTCCACCCAATCCGCGCCGGAATCTGCGGCAGCCAGGGACGCCTCGACGGCTCGATCCAACGCAAACGTCGCACCCGAATCGAAGAACGAATCCTTCGTGCGATTCACCACCGCCATCACCACAAGGCGGCGCGAAAAGTCGATGGTTCGCGACTGCTGGGTGAGATCGTTGACAAACGTGTGGACTGGCGCTCGGAAGGTGGGTTCAAACATATGCGGCTGACTCTCCATGAGGTGGTGGGACCTCCCGCAGTTTACTGTCACAGACGGCGTAAAATGGTGAGAAATGATCTCTTCTTCCTTTAATCCCCCCATTTATCTTGATCACGCCGCCACCACGTCTATGACACCCGCGGCGCTCGAGGCGATGACCCGCGAGCTTGCCACTACTGGCAATCCGTCATCGCTTCACACCTCCGGCCGGCGCGGACACCGAGTGATGGAAGAAGCACGCGAGCGCCTAGCGAAAGCCGCCGGCGCACACGCCACCGAGATCATCTTCACCTCGGGCGGAACCGAAGCGGACAACCTGGCACTCAAGGGTCTGTACTGGACTTGCCAAGCCGAGGACACACGTCGCCGTCGTATTTTGCTGACAGGGATTGAACATCACGCGGTGCTAGATACCGCCGAGTGGCTCGAAGCGCACGAGGGCGCTGTGCTCGAGGTGATTCCCGTGGATCGCGACGGCCGTCTTGACGTCGACGCCTTCGCGAAGGCCGTGGCGCACGAGCCAGAAACTATTGCCCTTGCCACGCTGATGTGGGCCAATAATGAGGTCGGCACGGTTCAGGACATTGCCGCGGTGGCTCGAACGGCCGCCGAACACGGCGTGCCCTTGCACACGGACGCGGTGCAAGCCTTTGGTTCAGTGCCTGTGTCCTTCAAAGATTCCGGCGCAGCCACCATGGCAATCTCGGCCCACAAGATCGGCGGGCCGGTAGGCATCGGGGCGCTCTTGGTGCGCCGAGATGTCAAACTCACGCCGGTCCAACATGGCGGTGGGCACGAGCGATCTTTGCGCTCGGGAACGCTCAACGCTGCGGCGGCTACGGCCTTCGCGGTAGCGGCGGAGGAAGCGGTCGGACACTTGGAGGCCGAATACGAGCGGATCGCTTCTTTGCGGGACACGCTCATTGCAGGCATCGAAGAGCGCGTGCCGGAAGCCACGCTGAACGGCTCTCGGGATGCTGACCATCAAGGGGAGCGCTTGCCCGGAAACGTCCACTTCACCTTCCCCGGCTGCGAGGGCGATACCTTGCTCTTCTTGCTGGATTCCGTAGGCTTGCAGACATCGACGGGGTCCGCGTGCACCGCTGGGGTGGCACGCGCGAGCCACGTCCTGGTGGCGATGGGACGCAATGACGACGACGCGCGAAGCGTGCAACGCATCACGTTGGGGCATACTTCGAGCCAAGAAGACGTTGACGCTGTATTGAGCGTAATTGCCGACGTTTATCAGCGTTCCAAGGCGGCCGGTATGGCTGCGGGGCGTAAGTAGCTACTGAGCGATACCAATAAGCATCGAGCAACCGAGAATTTCACTAATAATCCGCACGGGGTTGCATGAATCCACCGTGTCAGAGAGGTCTTCATGAAGGTTTTGGCAGCAATGAGCGGCGGAGTGGACTCCGCTGTTGCAGCGGCACGCGCCGTGGAAGCGGGCCACGAGGTGGTCGGCGTTCACTTGGCGCTATCACGCATGCCCGGAACCTTGCGGACCGGCAGCCGTGGTTGTTGCACCGTTGAAGACTCCAATGACGCGTGGCGTGCATGCGACAAGCTCGGCATCCCGTTCTACGTGTGGGACTTCTCCGAGCGATTCGCCGAGGAAGTCGTTGACGACTTCGTCTCCGAATACGCCGCCGGACGCACCCCGAACCCCTGCATGCGATGCAACGAACGCATCAAGTTCGCGGCCCTCCTGGACCGCGCCCTCGCGCTGGGCTTCGACGCCGTAGTCACCGGTCACTACGCCAAGGTTACAGAGGATGAGGCCGGCAATAAGGAACTTCACCGCGCCGCTGACTGGGCCAAGGATCAGTCCTACGTGCTGGGTGTTCTGACGCACGAACAGCTGAAGCACGCGTTCTTCCCGCTCGCTGATACGCCGTCTAAGGCCGAGGTTCGCGCCGAAGCGGAACGCCGCGGACTCTCCGTTGCCCAGAAGCCGGACAGCCACGATATTTGCTTCATCCCTGATGGTGATACCCGTGGTTGGCTTGCCGAGCGCATCGATATGAATCCGGGCCGCATTGTGGATCATGAGGGTAATGATCTTGGTGAGCACCCTGGCTCCGAAGCGTTCACGGTGGGCCAGCGTAAGGGATTGGCGATTTCGCGTCCCGCTCCCGATGGCCGCCCGCGCTTCGTCCTTCAGGTGCGCCCGAAGGAAAACAAGGTTGTTGTTGGTCCCAAGGACTTGCTCAAGGTGGATCGCCTTGAAGGCATCAAGGTGTCTTGGGCCGGCGTTCCGATCCCCGAAGTCATTACAGGCGAGACGTTCGAGTGCACCGTTCAGGTGCGCGCACACGCTGATCCCGTAGCGGCTACCGCACACGTCACGTCGGAGGGCACGTTGATCGCGACCCTCAACGAGGCGCTTGGCGGAGTGGCTCCGGGCCAGACGATGGTGCTCTACCAGGGAACGCGAGTGCTGGGTCAGGCAACCATTGACGCGGCGTATTCGCAAGCGTGGGATCCATCTAAGGTCTAGCGTTACGGGCGTGTTTCGAAAATCGAACTCGGAGCGCGCACCTCTATAGACTGAAACGCATGAGTATTGAGGACCCCACCACTGCGTCTGGAGCAGAGTACGATCCGCACGCATCGTCGCTTGTGAACACCACGGACCCAGCAGTTCTTGACGAGCTGTATGCGATTCGCGGGAGCATCGACAACTTTGATGCGACGCTCGTCTACTTGTTGGCGGAGCGGTTCAAGGCCACCCAGCGGGTGGGTTACCTCAAGGCTCGTCACCAGTTGCCGCCGAGCGATCCGCAGCGCGAAAAGGCGCAGATAGAGCGTCTTCGAAAACTGGCTATTGAGGCTCATCTTGATCCGGTATTCGCTGAGAAGTTCTTGAATTTCATCATCAGCGAGGTTATTCACCATCACCAGGTGATCTCTGAAGAGCACGCTTCTGAAGAGGGCGTCGGTAGCCGGGAGTCGAATGCCCGAGCGTGAGCTACGAGCAAGTGTTCACGGGCAGATGCCGGGAACGGACCCGGTTGAGAACGCAAAGGTCGTGCTCGGGGAGCTAGTTCATCCTCATTTACCAGCCGTGTTTGAGCTGCCTGATCGTGGGCGCACCTCTGACACACTGGGCCGAAGCGTTTCTGTACTTGAAGGAATCTTCGCCGATATTCAGCCTTACGGTTGGCGCGTCACGGACGCCCCGGGCAAGGATGTTCGAAGCGCCGTTTCGGCTCGAACCTCGGATCTGGGAATCATGGCCGACGTGATCGGTGAGACCCAGAACCAGCCTGAGACTCTCGTGCTCCCGTTCTTGGGGCCGTTGAGTCTCGCCTCGAGCCTGCACTTGCACTTCGGCGAAAAGGTCATTTCCGACTCGGGCGCGCGCCGCGATATTGCGCAATCGCTCGCGGTCGGAATTTCTGAATGGGTACGCACCGTTCGCCGCGCTACCGGGGTGAGCAGCGTCGTCGTGCTGGTTTCAGAACCCCACGCAGACGCCGCACTTTCCGGACAGATCAAGACGATCAGCGGTTACCGGACACTTCGTGCCGTGGATCGCGCCGAGGCCCTGGCTACATGGACAAATTTCGTGAGCGTTATTAAGGACGACGACGCAGCTTCCGTCGTTCTGAACCTTTCGGACACGTCCGGTGCCGTTGGGCGGGCGCATGCCGAGACGTTGGGCCGATTCGCTAGCATCGGAGCCGACGGCTGGTATGTCGATGCCCTCAAACACCGACCTGACATGGGTGTGTGGGAAGGCGTCGCAGAACTTATTGAGGCTGATAAGTCGGTCTGGTTGGGGGCGCTTGATGTGTCGCGATCCGGGCTGGCAGTTCACGATCGCGAGCCCGTGACCCAGATCTTTGAGAGCATCTCTCAACCATGGCGGAACGTGGGCTTGTCCTTCGACCAGTTCCACCAGACCGTTCTCACACCCACCCAAGGTCTACAGAGTCAATCGCCGGCGCACGCTACGCGCACGCTCAGGCGATTGACCGACCTCGTGGACGCAGGGCGTCAGCGCATCGCCGACGCGTAAGCGCCTGTTCCTGGGATGAAGGGTTTCTGACCTGTTGCGTCTTCGCTAGCGATCACGTGATCCAAACCTTCGTGGCGAAACCTCAAGTCAATGTATTGCAGGACGTTGATCACGACCAACCCCAAACATGGAGCAATGAGTACCGCTCCAACGAGCAGCCCAAGAAGAACTACAAGGAGATACACCGCACCAGAAGTCAGCCCATCACCTACAAGAAGGGCGATGACGGGGATGAGCGGAATTGCGACAGTTGTCAGCAAGGCACCAAAGATGCCGATGGCTGCCTGCACTCCTACGACGGATAGGAGAGTTGTACCAAGCACTCTCCAGTAGCGCTTTCGAACAAGCCGCCAAGATCTCTTCAGTGATCGAAAGAGTCCGACTCTCTCCACGGCTGCGGCGGCAGGAGCCACGGCGAAGTTGACGAAAAAGAACGCCAGACCAATTGCCAACAATAGGCAGATGAAGAACACCGCCAAAACCCACGTCACTGACGGATCGTGCTGATAGACATCTGCGATCAGCATCATCAAGAAAATTCCGATTGTGTTGGCCGAGGTGATGAAGAGTAGCAATATTCCGAGGATCCCGAGTTGGAGTGCGATTCCCACGAAGCCGCGAACGGTCAGTTTGAGTGATTGGCTCAGTGACGTCCTGTGGCCTGCGATGCCGCGTGTGACAGAAATGGAAATGGCGCCAACCGCGTAGGTTGCGAAGATCAGAGCGATGACAGCGCCGGCCAAGGAATAGAAGTAGAGCGAAGCAGCAACAATTAGACATGAGAAGCTGCCAGCCAAAGACGCAGCAATGTAGACAGACGGTGAGTAAGCGAATGACTTGAACAATCCGCTCAGGAAGTCGCTGAAGTTGAGGGGCCGCAACGGGACCGAACCTGGTTGTGCGGGAACTGGGATGTATTGGGTTCCAACGGTCGTTGGGCGAGGCGGTTCGTAGGAATAGTGCGTGGTGTGTGGGCGGTGGGGGTCGATTGGCTCGTTTGGGATGTGAGTCATGATCCGTTCCTCTCTCGGTAATTTCAGATTAGTGAGAATCACGGTGCTCCGATCATGCCTGTTGATAACTTGGCTTCTATACTGGGAGGGATGCCGCAACAGGGTTCTGTGCGGGAGAAAATTAACTCTTTGAGGTGAGCAATGAAAGCGCGCGTATTGGTCGTCGATGATGACGAGGCCCTTTCAGAAATGATTGGCATCGTTCTACGGAACGATGACTTCGAACCAGTCTTTTGTCATCACGGTGGCGAAGCTCTTGCAGCGTTTCGCGCAAGCAAGCCCGATCTCGTGTTGCTGGACCTGATGCTCCCTGGCATGGACGGCATCGAGATTTGCCGCCAAATTCGTGCTGAGTCAGACGTTCCCATCGTGATGCTCACCGCGAAGTCGGATACTGCGGATGTGGTTCGCGGCCTTGAATCCGGTGCCGACGATTACGTTCCGAAGCCGTTCAAGCCAGCCGAGATCGTGGCTCGTGTTCGCGCGCGCTTGCGCGATAACGACACCCGCATGCCCGAAGTTCTCAAAGTGGCTGACGTGGAGATTGACGTTGCTGGCCACCAAGTGCGCCGCGGTGGCCAGGCGATCCCGCTGACCCCACTGGAGTTTGAGCTCTTGGTGACGCTGGCTCGCAAGCCGTGGCAAGTCTTCACCCGAGACATGCTTTTGGAAGCCGTCTGGGGTTACCAGCACCCAGCGGATACTCGCCTTGTCAACGTGCATATTCAGCGCTTGCGCTCCAAGTTGGAAACTGACCCGGATTCGCCTGAGGTAGTGCTCACGGTCCGTGGCGTGGGATACCGGGCCGGTAAGTCCTGACCAACTCACTGAGCGATCCATCGTCTGAGGCGGTACCGGCGGCAGACGATTCACGTGATCCCGAGAAGAATCAGGGCTCAACGCTTGCGCCTTTAGCGAGCACGGAAAAAGCATCACAGCACGCGCCCTCGCAGCGTGGAATAGTCCCGTTTTCCGCGTCTGCCGTTCTCCGAGATCGCGCGCGACGTCTGTTGTTCTTCCGTGGACCGGCCATCACCGCGGAAGAGTCACGTTTCGTATGGCGAAATCCCGGCACGTGGATTCCGGCGTTGCACCAGCGGTGGGCCCGCTCTATGCAGCTCCGGACCGTGGTGATTACGGTCCTTCTCTCTACGTTGGCGCTGCTGGGAACAGGTGTGTTCTTGTCCCAGCAGATCGCCAGTGGGCTGTTTCAAGAACGGTTCCGACAGGTTGAGTCCGAAGCCAACAGAGGCCTGAGCCAGGTCAAGAGCACCCTCGAAGCGGTGAGCTCCACTGACCGTACGGGAACCGTAGCTTTTGTGCGGGATACTTTGCGCACGCTGGAAGGCGACGGCGCCACCGTCCAACGAGACTTCATCTTGACGCCTTTACCGGGCGAAGGAAACATCTACGTTTCGGCCCAAGCTTCCGGTGGCATCACCTCAGCTGTGGTTCCCGAAGAATTGGCCACGGCGGTTCGAGAGAACCAGGGCCAGTATTGGCAATCCACCGCACTTCCAACCTCGGACGGAGTTTCACCCGGACTCGTTTTCGGTACCAAAGTGGCCCTGCCACCGGGCCGCGAATACGCCTTGTACCTGGTCTATGACCTTGAGAGCGTCCAAGAAACTCTGAACTATATCCACCGGATCCTATGGATCGCGGGCGCATTGCTGTTGGTCGTCATTGGTGGAATTGGCTGGTACGTGACCAGACAGTCCCTTCAACCTGTTGCCCATGCGGCGGCTGTGTCAGAGAAGCTTGCAGCGGGCCAGCTGGAAGAACGAATGGAAGTTCACGGCGCGGACGAAGTCGCCCGACTTGCACAGAGCTTCAACCGCATGGCGGATAGCTTGCAAGACCAGATTCAACAGCTCGAAACGCTGTCCCACATGCAACAACGCTTCGTCTCGGACGTGTCCCACGAGCTGCGCACCCCGCTGACCACTGTCCGCATGGCGGCCGAAGTGCTGCACGACGCTCGTGACGAGTTCGACCCCATCAATCGTCGCTCCGCCGAACTGCTCTATAACCAAGTGGAGCGCTTCCAAAGTCTGCTCAACGACCTGCTGGAAATCTCGCGATTCGACGCCGGCGTGGTGGATCTGGACTCGGACAATTGGGACATCAAGCCCATTGTCCAGCGCGCGGTAGACATGGCTCAGATCCACGCGGACCGCATCGGCTCCGAACTGCGCACGCACTACCCGCAAGGGCCCATCGTTGCTTCGATGGATCCGCGGCGAATCGAACGCGTGGTCCGCAACCTGGTTCTCAACGCGGTGGAGCACTCGGAAAGCAAGCCCATCGACATTTTCATAGGCGAGAACGAACATGCCGTCGCAGTCAGCGTGCGCGACCATGGAATCGGTCTCACCGAAGAAGCGGCTAGCCGCGTCTTTGACCGCTTCTGGCGGGCGGATCCGGCTCGTGCTCGAACCACAGGCGGTTCCGGTCTGGGTCTTTCGATTGCCACCGAAGATGCGCGCTTGCACGGCGGTCTGCTCCAGGCTTGGGGACAGGTGGGTGACGGCTCAAACTTCCTGCTGACTTTGCCGAAGTCCAAGGACATGGTGCTGGGGGAGTCTCCTCTGCCACTGATCCCCGCGGATGCCCCGACTCCGGAAATTGCGCCCCTGATCTCAGATCTTGAAGCCGCGGAAGCCGAGGCTGATCCTGAAACGGAAGCTGCGTCGTCGTCCTTCGAGGAACCTACCGCCGAGGCCATCCAACACGCTGCGGACACAGCAGCGGAACCACATCCAGTCCAGCAGCTCACCGACCAGGAGGGACGCAGTGAACGGTAGACACATGGTTGCCGCGGTCACCATCGCCGTCATGGCGTTGCTGACCGGCTGCGCTGGAATTCCCACCTCCGGGCCCCTTGGCGTAAGCACCACCGTGCCCACGCAAGGACCGGACGGAAGCCTCTCCTTCAGCGCCGCCAGCCCGCGTGACGGCATGACGCCCGAAGAAATCATTGAGGGCTTCTACAAGGCCGGCGTCGACACGAACGACGACTACAAAACGGCGCGCGAATACCTCACCACCGAGTTCGCCGGCACCTGGAACCCCGCCGCCAAGGCGACGGTCTATGACGCGGATCCTGCCGTGGTCTCCAATGTTGAAGAAGGCAGTTACGGGGTGTCGGTGGAAGTGTCCTCCACCGTGGATGATTCCGGAATCCGGGCGGTTCTTCCGGATCGTTCGTCACAACTGCTGACGTTTCAGCTCACCCAAGTCAACGGCCAATGGCGTATCAGCCAAGCCCCAGATGGCGTGCTCATTGAGGCGGGGAATTTTGAGTCATTGTTCTCGCCGCACACCCTGTATTTCTACGATTCAACCTTCCAATACGCGGTCCCTGACGTGCGCTGGTTCGCTAACAAGCAGGGCCTCGCAGCAACCGTGATCTCCGCGATGCTGGAAGGCGCCGCTCCGCACTTGAACAATGCTGTCTTCAGCGCGTTCCCGCCGGGCGCTACTCTCGCTCAGCCGTCCGTCCCGGTTGAATCGGGTGAGGCGCGAGTCGATTTTGACGCGACCGTCTTTGCGGACGCTTCCGATCTGCGCCGCAAACACATGCGCCAGCAGCTCGAGCTCACGCTCTCTTCACTAGATAACGTCAGTTCGGTTGTGATGACGGTGGATCAGCAAGCCGTGGATCTTGGCGCAGCCGACCCTGAGTTCAAGGCGGCCCAAGTCAACGCGTCTGTGCCGAACACGCAAATTGCGGTAGCGGATAAGGCTCTGGTGTATTTCCAGGGCAACGGCTATACGGCAATCGGAAACATCCCGGACGTCTCCGCCTACAACCCGGTGGATCCGGCCATGTCGCCGGTGGGTACGCGCTACGCGTTCTTGTCGGGAGACCGGAAACGACTCGTCACCGTGGACGACGCCGGCACGGTGCGAGTGGCTATTACGGGCACGAATTTCACGCAGCCCAGCGTGGATTACTTGGGTTGGACGTGGACCGTCAATCACAACGGCGGGGCGCACGTGATCGCAGTGCCCTCCGATACTGCTTTGGACGGCGAAGCCAGAGACATTTCGGCCGAATGGCTAGACGGAGCCGAGGTCACGAGCTTCCGTGTCTCCCGCGATGGGGCCCGCGTAGTGGTGGCTGCAACGATCGACGGTGAAGCCGGGATCTACATCGCCGGTTTGATCCGCGATTCTGCAGGCGTGCCCCGCGGCGTGCAGACGCCCGTCAAGCTACAGCTCTCGCAGCACCTCACACGGGCGGTCTGGGAGCGCGATGACAGCATCATCGCTTGGAACCCTGACACGGAGGAACCGGTGGCTCCGGTCCGCGCAACCATCGACGGAAAGAGTGAAGAGTTCTCGCCGCTTCTGGGGCTTACGAATGTTTCGGCGGGTGCCGGCGATCGTCGCAATATCTACGCGGAGAACCCGGAGGGCATTTACGTGCGCTCGGGCAACTCGTGGCGCAAGCTCGAGGGCCAAGCTACCGGGCTCGCCTACCCCGGGTAGGGATTCACCCACAGTTCCGCTGGCGCTGCCGTTGAGTGGGGGTTCATCCACAACAAAGTACGACGACGCTGGCTTGCGTTCCTCACCTCGGCACACTGTGGGTATGGAACTTGAGTGGGCATGGCGCTGGTTGGATCGCGCTCGCAGGTGGGGATGGCTTCAGCACATGTTGCGGGCCATCGCCGATCTGACGTGGGTCTTCCTACCCTCCGATTGCGTCGCCTGCGGGGCACACGATGCGATCCTGTGCCGGGGGTGCACGCGCGAATTGCACCGCTCTACCGCACATCCATTTCGCGCTGAGGAAGCCGCAGAAGCGCTACCGCTAGACCTTGAAACCTTCAGTGTGCTTCCAGTCTGGGCGGCCGGTCTTTATAAGGGTCACGTCTCAGCAAGCATCTTGGCGTTCAAGAACCATGAACGGTATTCGCTGCGAAAAGAGCTAGGGCGAGTGCTGGCCAGATCCCTGCGAGAAGCCATCGAGGGGGTCGGGCTCGATCCTGGCGAACGGCTCTTGATAGTTCCGGTGCCCGCGAGTGCAGCGAGTGTTCGCAAACGTGGCTATAGGCCCGTCAACGTCTTACTGGACGTTGCCATGCGGAACTTTCGAAGCAGCGAGCAGGTGGAGGCGGCGCAACTGTTGCGGGTGAGCTCGTCAAGGACGAGCTCGCACCAAGGCGCCGGGGCCAGAGATCGTCGTTCGCGGCGCGGCACTATGACGGTGGTTTTGGCGAGTCCGCCAAAATGCAAAGTGCTCATAGTTGATGACGTCTTAACGACCGGCTCAACGGTAGCTCGAGCGCACCTAGCATTGGCCGACGCTGGCTATGACGTGTGCGGAGCGGTAGTTCTAGCAGCCACTCAAAGTCCTAGGTGACTAGGTGAAACAAGTGTGCTTTCTGGAAATTTCAGATTAATTCTCGAGAAAGCTTCGCTTAACGGTAAAAGCAGACTACGGTGAAGTATGGGCACCCAGAAACGGGAATAAACACCCCCATCTTCAGCGGCTTCAAGGGCAACTTGGTGCCGCTGTTGTGTCACCCGAACTCCCAAGGAGGACACCGTGGAGATGAACATCAGCGCAAGGAACGGCGCCGTATCGGACCGATTCCGCGAGTACGCTACCGAGAAGATCGAGAAGGTCTCACAGCTGGCCAAGAAGGTTCAGCGACTCGACCTGAAGGTCACCAATCAACCGCATGCGCGCAATGCCGACAATCAGGTCAGTGTTGAAATCGCCGTGGTGGGTTCCGGACCCGCAATTCGCGCTGAAGCTCACGCCGCAGATAAGTTCGCGGCCTTTGATCTCGCCTTTGGAAAGCTGCTTGAACAGCTACGAAGGGCTAGAGATCGACGCAAGGTTCATCATGGGCGCCATGCTCCCGTGGCAGTTCACGAGGCCACGGCCTCGCTCCCACCAGCGGCCACCAACGTGACTTTGGCTGATGCACTTTTGAGCGCCGAACCTACCGCTGAATCTCAGCATTCAGAAGACTTCGAAGCCCTCACGGAAAGCCCCGTGGAAATTCGTCGTAAAGTATTCCCCGCGGATGAAATGACTGCCGACGACGCTGTTGACCGCATGGAATTGGTGGGACACCCCTTCTACCTGTACATCGACAAGGAAACCGGTTGCCACTCGGTGGTGTACCGTCGACGCGGTTGGTCCTACGGCATCATTTCCCTCGAGAATGGCAGCGAACCTGTTGAAGGCGCGCGCTCCTACCGAGACACCGTGCATGCACCCGAAGAGAGCTAAGTTTTGACCTCACCGGTAATCCCTGTGCCGCTAGCGCGACGAATCGCGTTAGCGGCACAGGGCCTTTCCCAAGAACGAATCAGCGCCCCAGCTTCCTCCCGAAGCCTGGGGCGCGAATTTCGTCGAATCCAATTGCTTCAAATCGATTCAGTCAACGTCCTGACGCGATCCCACTACTTGCCGATGTTTTCCCGAGTCGGAAATTACAGCGTGGCGGACTTCGACTCGATGTCCGCGAAGGCGCCGCGATCCATGATCGAGTACTGGGCACACGAGGCAAGCTACATCCGGCCAGAACACTTCCACGACCTGCGCCGTCTTCAATACCGGCGGTGGGTCAGCAGCCACCAGTTTGATCCCCAAGATCTCCTCATTGCCGAAGAAGCTGTCCTCAAGGTTCTTTCTAGCTCAGGTCCGAAGACGAATCGCGAAATAGAACTGGAACTTTCCCATCTGATTCCGCCGCGTGACCCCTCCGCGCCCAAGGAATGGGGATGGAACTGGTCAACCATCAAGCGCGCCTTAGAGATCCTCTTCGAGCGCGGCTTAGTCTCGAGCGCGGGACGAAACTCCAGCTTCGAACGTCGTTATGCGCTCACCGCCAACGTTTTGCCGCCAAGTGTCCGTGCCGGTTTCGTTCCAGAGATTACTGACGATCCGGAAGACGACGACGACGCGTTGCGTCGGTTGCTCTTAGCGGCAGCGCAAGCCTTGGGTATCGGGACAAACCGACACCTCGCCGACTATTTCCGGATCCGCCACTCGCGAGTGCAACCCATCCTGGACCGTATGGTTGCGGACGGAACGCTAGCCAGCGTCGTCGTACCGGCGTGGAAAGAGCCCGCCTACCTTCACCCGGACGCAAAGAGACCACGGCAAGCAAAGGGAAGAGCGCTGCTGAGTCCCTTTGATTCCATGGTTTTTGAGCGGCACCGCCTTGAATCCCTCTTTGGCATGCGGTACCGACTGGAAATCTATACGCCGGAACCCAAACGCCACTACGGGTACTACGTGCTTCCGTTCTTGCTCCGTGATCAGATGGTGGCTCGGGTGGATCTAAAAGCTGACCGTGCGGCCGGCAGACTCCTGGTGCAGGCCTCGCATGCAGAGGCGAACGCTACGGATGATACGGCGACCGAACTCGCCGCAGAGCTCGAACTGCTCGCCGAATGGCTGAAGCTGAGTACTGTGGAAGTTGTTCCCCGCGGGGATCTTGCAGCGGCTGTCTCTCACGCTTTGAGCTAACTCTGCGGAAGCTTGCACGGGGCAGAGAGCTTGCTCCCGTAGACTAGGACAGCCGAAAACACCCACCCGAACAGGAGTTGCCACGTGGCATCACTGCTAGAACGCGTCTTGCGGACCGGCGATAAGAAGATTCTTCGCACGCTGCGAGGCTACGCGGACGCCATCAACGTCCTCGAAGACGAGTTCAAGTCGTTGACGGACGCCGAATTGCGCGCCGAGACTGACAAGTTCAAGCAGCGTTACATCGACGGTGAGTCGCTCGACATCATGCTGCCGGAAGCGTTCGCCGCAGTCCGCGAAGCCGCTGACCGCACGCTGGGCATGCGCCACTTCGATGTGCAGATGATGGGCGGCGCCGCTCTTCACTTGGGCAACATCGCCGAAATGAAGACCGGTGAAGGAAAGACCCTCGTTGCTACGAGCCCGTCCTACCTCAACGCCATCACGGGTAAGGGTGTCCACGTGGTCACCACGAACGACTACCTGGCGCAGTACCAGTCAGATCTGATGGGTCGCGTCCACCGCTTCTTGGGAATCCAGACCGGTTGCATCCTGTCCCACATGGATCCTGCGCAGCGCCGCGAGCAGTACAACGCGGACATCACCTACGGTACGAACAACGAATTCGGCTTCGACTACCTGCGCGACAACATGGCATGGTCCCGTGACGAATTGGTTCAGCGCGGCCACTACTTCGCGATCGTTGACGAAGTTGACTCGATCCTCATTGACGAGGCCCGTACGCCGCTGATCATCTCCGGTCAGGCTTCGGGCGATGTGCATCGCTGGTTCGCAGAGTTTGCGCGCGTCGTGCAGAAGATGACCCTCGGTAAGGACTACGAGGTCGACGAAAAGAAGCGCACCGTTGGCATCTTGGAGCCGGGTATTGAGCGCGTTGAAGACCACTTGGGCATCGACAACCTCTACGAATCCCAGAACACCCCGCTGATTGGCTTCCTCAACAACGCCATCAAGGCCAAGGAACTGTTCAAGAAGGACAAGGACTACGTCGTCATGAACGGCGAAGTCATGATTGTTGACGAGCACACCGGACGTACGCTGTCCGGCCGCCGCTACAACGAAGGCGTGCACCAGGCGATCGAGGCCAAAGAAGGCGTCGAGATCAAGCCCGAAAACCAAACGCTGGCAACGGTTACGCTGCAGAACTACTTCCGTCTTTACGACAAGCTCTCCGGTATGACCGGTACGGCACAGACCGAAGCCGCCGAATTCATGAGCACGTACGAGCTCGGCGTGGTGGAAATTCCTACTAACCGCGGCATGCAGCGCGAAGACAAAGCCGACCTCATCTACAAGAATGAGATTGCCAAGTTTGACGCGGTTGTGGTGGACATCGTGGAGCGCCACAAGAACGGCCAGCCGGTCCTCGTGGGTACCACCTCGGTGGAAAAGAGCGAATACCTCTCCCGCAAGCTCGCGCAGGCTGGCGTTCGCCACGAAGTGCTTAACGCAAAGCAGCACGCTCGTGAAGCCGCCATTGTGGCCCAAGCCGGTAAGCGTGGCGCAGTGACTGTTGCCACCAACATGGCTGGTCGCGGTACGGACATCATGCTGGGCGGAAACGCCGAATTCATGGCCGTCGCTGAAATGGAACGTCGCGGCCTGGACGCCGCGGATAACCCAGAAGAGTACGAGCTCGTGTGGGACAGCGTCTACGAAGCCGCAAAGGCTGAAGTAGACCGCGAAGGTGACAGCATCCGCGAACTCGGTGGCCTGTACGTTTTGGGTACCGAGCGTCACGAATCCCGTCGCATCGATAACCAGTTGCGCGGACGTTCGGGACGTCAGGGCGACCCCGGCGAATCTCGCTTCTACTTGTCCATGACGGATGAACTGATGCGCCGCTTCAACGCGAAGCCCGCACAGGCCATCATGAACAACCCCTCGATGCCAGATGACATGGCGCTCGAATCCAAGATGGTCTCTCGAGTTATCGAGTCCGCTCAGGCGCAGGTTGAAGCGGTCAACGCTGAACAGCGTAAGAACGTTCTCAAGTATGACGACGTCATGAACCGCCAGCGCGAAGCGATCTACGGTGACCGCCGTCAGATCCTCGAAGGAACTGACCTTCGCAGCCGCGTACTCGAATTCATTGAGGACGCCATTGGCGCGATCGTGAACGAGCAGACCGCCACCGGTCACGGCGACTCGTGGGATCTGGACAAACTGTGGGCTGACCTCAAGAACCTCTACCCGGTCTCAATTACGGTTGACGAAGTGGTGGAAGAGGCTGGAAGCCGTGCACGCTTGACTCCAGAGTTCCTCATCAAGGAACTATCCTCCGATGCCAAGGTGCAGTACGAAGAGCGGGAACAGGCAGTTGGCGCAGATAACATGCGCGAGCTAGAACGCCGAGTCATCCTCTCTACCATCGGTACCAAGTGGCAAGAGCACCTGTACGAGATGGATTACCTCAAAGAAGGCATTGGCCTTCGAGCCATGGCCCAGCGTGATCCACTGGTGGAGTACCAGCGTGAAGGATTTACGCTCTTCCAGACCATGATGGAATCCATCCGTGAAGAGAGCGTGAACTACCTCTTCAATCTGAAGGTAGAACGTCAGCAGCCAGCACCCGTGAATCTTCCCGGTATCCGGGACGCACGCGTTCTTACTGAATCGGCGCCGCTATCCACACCAGGCCTGAACGCCCCAGCACGACCAGCCACCTTGCGCTACACCGCACCGACTGAAGACGGCGACGCGGAAGAAGTCGAAGAGGTCAACGTTCTTGAAGGCGCAGAAGAGGCCTTCAACGAAGCCCCTAGCAAGTCGGAATCTGCACCTAAGCAAGGCCGCCGGGCTCGTAAGAACAGCTAGCACCACAGTGCAGTCCTAGAACAATTGGCGTGTCACCCCACTTCGTAGTGGGTGACACGCCAATTGTTTCTGTGGAACTCGACGCGCATAGCGATCGGCCGAACGCGTTCTTGATCCTGAATGATCGCCACAGCCTCAAACACGCGATCGCTGATATTGCACACGCGCACGGAACGCACATGCGCAATCCTTGACGGTTTCCGTCCTTCAGCCGTGCGGAGGGTATGGACGCGCGATCCCATCGGAGAGCTGGTGGATGCCAAGAGCTCTGCGCGGCGCTTGAGCTTTTCAAAGACTGCGGCGGAGACGAAGCGTTGGAGTTGCGTCATGCTTCGTTGGCCGGCCACCGCCTCTAAAGAGGCAATGCTGACGAACGTCACCAAATGAGACACAATGTCGGTGGCCTCATGCCGCTGAGTTTTGCCTAGCTGCGTGCTCTTTGTTTCAAAGTCTGCAATCTCTAGGTCACGTGATGCAGGGGCGCCCTCTGGCTCTGCGCCTTGGCCATCAATCGCCGGAAAACTTCTACGCTGCGGCAAATGGATCACGTTATTGCGCGAGCTCTCCGGGCGCTTCAGCGACGTGGCCGATCGGGCAAATGAGTGGTCTAGGTAATCGAAGGTTTCGTGGGTGGAAAGTGCCATGACGTGCTCCTAAGAATTAGTGGGGTTACTCAGAAATTGGGGTTGATGAGGACGGTGCCAGGCACAATCACGTGGGGATTCTCGCCGATCACGGCACGGTTTCGTTCGTACCACTTGGGCCAAGCGGCATGGATTTCAGAGCTCGTGGCCTGAGGACCTAGGTGTTCGGACACAATCGCCCATAGTGAGTCACCGTTCTTCACGGTGATCTCTTGATGATCTGCGGTGCTCTGCCGCTGACCACTCGAGAGGACGCTCGTGAGGTGCTGAGCGGGAATCCCGCGCATGCTTTCGCGTTCTTTCGCCTCGTGCTTCTTCGCTACATGTTCATTCACCTCGTGCTGCACAGGTGTTGATGACGTCTCGGCGGAGATGCCTGGAGTGGGGGACTGTTCTGCTTGTGGCACCGCCCGCTCGGCTTTACTGGGAGCGGCCGGTGGTGAGGCCGGACCGGTTTCAACGGTGATGGATTGGCTGACGAACGCGGGGCTTGGCACCTCTTGAGTAGAAGAGGAGTTCTCGGCAAAAGCGCCCGGCGCCGCCAAAAGCGAGACGCCGAAGACAAGCGCCAGAAGCGATCTCATGAAGCGCGGCGTGTAACTCGCTGTCCTTTGAGAGACCGAGTGCAAACCTCTCCGGGCAGCTAGCACCGAAACGGTTCCGAAGAGGGCGCCCACGGCAAGCCACGTGAGAATCGCCAGACCGGCCGTCCCGCACGCAAGCCCCACAACGAACTCAACGTCTTTGAGCGAGACGTAAGCTGCGGCGTCGTGCTGGGAAAAAATGCCGCTCAAACGCGCTCCCGCAAGGGTCAGCTGACTGTGGCCGACTACCAGGAAGAAGCCGCCGAGAAGAAGAAATGAAATCAGGGTGAGGAGATCGTGCACATGCCGTCGCATCATCTGTAGTCCAATCATGCAATTTGATATCATTTGGTGCTTTCAAGTTGAGATTAGCAACTTTGACGCACTTTTATCAAGGGTTATAAAAGTCAGTGGATTTCCGATGAGTCCGCTACGCTGTGGTTTATGCGGTGGGAGTCCCTCTTTATTGACCTAGAAGCGCAACTTGCCGGCGAAGAACGTCGCAACCGAGCGTCCGAGATTCAGGACATGATTCGAGTTCAGCGATCGCGGATTCGGCTGGTGGACCGGCTCGAAGGGCATATCGGGCAATCGCTGATCCTGCGCCTGATCAACAGCGATCAAGAGCGCGGGGAGCTTCGAATTGTGGGGGAGAACTGGATCAGCTTGCGGCAAGGGCGTAGCGAACTGGTGGTGCCGCTCGGTTCTGTCAGCGCCATTTCCGAGCTCTCAACTCGAGCGCACTTGGAAACGGATCCTGCAAATCCACGACGCCGAATTAGCTTTGGAAGCGCCATGCGCGCGATTGCGCGGGACCGATCTGCCGTGGTGGCTCGCTTGCGCAGTTCACCCACAGACCGTCTGGAGGTATCCGGAACTCTCGCAGCCCCTGGCAAAGACTTCTTGGAAATCCTCGAACACCCTCGAGACGAATTCTCCCGGCATGGTGCGGTTTCTGGAGTCCTCGTAATGCCGTGGGAATCGCTTGTGAGTCTGCGCAGAGACGCTCAAGACTAAACGGCACCGCCACATCTGGAACAGGGCTACGTCAGGATTTCACCTAGTTTTCCACAGTGATTTACCGAAACGTCGCTCAAGTGCCCCGAACCCTTAAGCTCGCCTTGGTGGATTTGAACAACATCCAGAAGCGAGGGTCAGGGGGATTCATTGACCGAGATCTCAGAGGTACCAACAGTAGGCAGGTTCAAGAGGCCGGGGTGGAAAGACGGGCGACTGATACTGGGGCTGCTTTTGGTGCTGGCATCCGTGGCAGGAATCGTGGCCCTCATTTCCGCGCTCGAACGCACGCAACCCATGTTGGTGCCCACCGCGAACATCACCCTGGGTGAAGAGCTGGACGCCTCAAAATTCACGGTCAAAGAAGTTCGGCTCGATGATCTGAGTGGCGCTTATGTGTCCTCGGATCATGCTTTCGAGCCCGGGACTCGGGCGGCGTCGCTCTTGCGCGAGGGTGAATTAGTCCCCGTGCACGCGTTAACGAGCACTCAAGATGAAGGCGCGAAGCCCGTCACCATCGATCTTGACCACACGTTGCCAGAAGCTGTGACGCCGGGCAGTCGAGTGGATATCTGGAGCGCCAAGAAGGCCGGGACGGGAAACACGTTCGATGTTCCGGAGTTGCTCCTTGATAGCTCCGAAGTCTCTGCGCTTCGTGTTTCGGATGCCAGTTTCTCAAGCGGCACCAAAGCTTCCATCGAAGTGATGGTCCCGGAGGAATCGCTTCAGGATCTGCTGGAAGCGCTGGCCAATGAATCCCGATTAACGGTCATTCACGACACCTCGAGCGCCACGTCATGAGGGTTTCGCTTGCCGTCTGGGGCGACGGAGACGACTGGACGCAGCGAATAGAACAGCTCCACAGCGACGTCACTGTGGTTCGTCAATGCGTGGATCTTCCAGAGGCCGTGTCTTTGGCCGATTCCGGCTTGATCGACGCGACCTTGTTGACGGGTTCGTGGGAGGACGTTGACGCCGAACTCATTGACGCTCTGCTGGCGGCGGGCACAGCGGTGATTGCGCTCGTTGCTGATGCAGACGTGAGTGCTCGATTGAGGTCGCTCGGGGTGGCCATTGAGAACCCACTCGCCGATCCACAGTCGGTGGCGGACCTCATTGAGCTCCAAACCATGGCAGCGAGCCCACGCGCGCGCTCCAGTTTTCCATCGCGTCCTGATAACGCCAGCACGTCCGCACGGCCGTCACATCGTTCCACACCGTTGGCCGAACGGCCGGGGGAGACCGAGGATTCACAGTACGACGACGCAGCTTCCGAGCGCGCGGAGGTTGTAGTTGTCTGGGGTCCACAGGGTGCGCCAGGAACGACAACGGTTGCGGTGAATTTCGCGGCTGAGGCGGCTGCTCAGGGACGCCGAGTGGCGTTGATTGACGCGGACACCTATGGTGCGGCGGTTGCTTCCCATCTGGGGCTCTTCGACGAGGCTGCAGGCGTGGGAATCCTGTGCCGTCTGGCCGACGAGGCAACTCCAGCGTCCCGGTTGATGGAGCGGGCGCTGGTCCGAGTGAGCCTTGCTGGGGTCAACCTTTTGGTGGCGACGGGCCTTCCTCGATCCTCACGGTGGCCCGAAATTCGGCCGCAATCACTCATGCGAGCCATCAAAGAGCTCCGGCACGAACTCGACCTCATTGTGGTGGACGTTGCCTCCCCGCTAGAGACGGACGAAGACCTGAGTTTTGATACCACTGCACCGCAACGCAACGCAGTGGCCGCGGAGCTCGTCAAACAAGCCGACCGTGTCATAGCGGTGGGACGCAGCGACGCGGTGGGAATTCCTCGGATGGTCAAGGCCGTGGATGAGATTCTCACGCGGACGCCGGAAGCAAACCTCGAGGTGTACTTCAACAAAGTGCGTGCCGCTGCCGTTGGCCCCACACCGGAGACTCAGATTGCAGAGTCCTGGGAACGGTTTGGGCCCAAGATTTCAATCTCCGGATTCTTGCCTTTTGACGGGCACGCAGCGGATACGGCGTTGCTGTCCGGCACGGCTCTCATTGAGTCCGCGCCTAAGAGCAGCCTCCGAAAAGCCATCGTAAAGCTGTTGGGTGACCGAGATCTCCCACAAAGGCCAAAAATTGTTCGACAATCTCGGCGTTTGGCCACCTTTGGGCGCCGAAAAGGCTAGGCTGGTGTGAGCTGAGCCGCAACGTCGCGGCAAACCGATTACCGGAGGATTACTGTGTCCGAACATGGCACGTCATCAGTTGAGCCAACGCTTTCTAAGTTCCACACCCCGGAACTTGAAGCCGCTTATTTCCTACACGTACCGGAGGTTGCGGAGGAGGACAACGACCCGCATCTCCATCGAGTACTAGAGAGCCACTTAGCTCTCGGGAACACGCGAGCGCCAAAAACTCCACAAATCGGTGTCACGAATCTTGGAGCCTCCACTCTGGTCCAGGTCGTCACGGACGACATGCCCTTCTTGGTGGACTCCGTGACCGGTGCGCTGACCGCCATGAAGCTCGGTATAGAGCGCGTCATTCACCCCACTTTCGCGGTACGCCGAGACAATCACACCCACGAACTCGTGGGAATCAATACCGTGCGAACCGCAACTCCACTCTCCAGCGGAGACACAGCAGCTTTACCCGTGCTCTCCGGACTTGTCGCTTCACCAGATGAGTCCATCGGCGTTGAATCTTGGATCTCGATCGAGCTTGAAGGGCAGCTCTCCGAAGATCAGCAGCGCGAAGTCCAGAACTCCCTTGAACGGTCCCTCGGCGATGTACGCGCGGCCGTCGAGGACTGGAGCGCCATGCGAGATCGCATGCGCAGCATCACCGAAGAAATCTCGTGGTACCCGTTCGCCTCCGAAATTGATGATCTAGCAGTGTCTACAGATCTCTTGAAGTGGCTAGCGGATGACAACTTCACGTTCTTGGGATATCGCGAATATCAACTGATCAACGAGGACGGCGTCGATGCATTGCGGCCGCTTCCTGAATCAGGTCTAGGCCTGCTTCGCCGAGTACCCGAGCAGAAGGTTCAACACTTGACCGACTCGGGCCGGAAGAAAGCTCGCGAGCGGAAAACGCTGGTTATTACCAAGGCCAACTCCCGGTCCACCGTGCACCGTTCGGTGTACTTGGACTACATCGGCATCAAGTCATTCGGTCCAGATGGTCGTGTGGTGGGGGAGCGCCGCTTCATCGGCCTCTTCGCCTCGAGCGCGTACATCAGCTCCGTCATAAACATTCCGTTGGTGCGGGACAAGGTCAAGCGAGTGCTCCAGAGCTCCGGGTTTGCACGAAACTCGCACTCGGGCAAAGACCTCTTGACCATTCTTGAGACCTATCCGCGTGATGAGCTCTTCCAAATGAGCGACGAGGAACTCAAATCAACCTCCCATAGAATTCTGGGTCTTCAGGAACGACGCCGCACCAGCCTCATCCTGCGACAAGACGTCTACGGACGCTTTGTCTCCGCTGTCATCTTCTTCCCCCGAGATCGATACACCACCTCGGTGCGTCTTCGTGTGGAAGACGAACTCCAAAAGGCCTTCAACGGCGAATCGATGGACTTCGAAGCGAGACTCACGGAGTCTGCGCTTGTCCGCCTCTTCTACCGCATTCGGTTGCCGCGCGACAGCCAGTCCTCTCGCATTGACGAACGTGAGCTGGAAGCCAAGATTGCTCGGGCCGTTCGGTCGTGGCAAGACGGAGTGAGCCAGGTTCTGGCCGAGAATCTTCCAGATGCGGATGCCCCTGAGGCGTCTCGTTTGTGGCGGGATGCTTTCCCTACCGCGTACAAGGTCAACTTCGAAGTCGAAGATGCCCTGACGGACATTGTTCGGTTCGAACAGCTGGAATCGCCGGACAACGGTGACCCGATTCTTTCGGTGTATCGGCCAGAGCCCACACAAGAGCATCCAACGACCTCCACGCGCGTGAAACTCTACTTGGACCGACCGCAATCGCTCACCCACTTGCTGCCGATCTTCCAGAATTTCGGCATTGAGGTTGTTGACGAACGGCCGTACGAATTCAAGCGGTCGGACAACACCGAATTTCACATGTATGACCTCGGCGTTCGCGTCCCCGAGTCCATTGACCTTGACTCGGTAACCGGTTTGCTGGAATCCGCATTCGTTGCGGTCAGTACCGGACTGTCGGAATCGGATCAGCTCAACCGTTTGGTCCTGGCTCATCACATCGAGTGGCGAGACGTTTCCATACTCCGCGCATACGCCAAGTACTTGCGTCAGCTGGGTGTCACGAATACCTATGGCTTCATCGCCCAAGCGTTTGATGCCAACCCTGACGTCACCAAGTCACTCATTGCCCTATTCCACGCACTCTTTGATCCTGAGCTCTCTGAAGCGGACCGGACGCCAGCTGTAGAGTCTGCCCGTGAGAAGCTTGCCGACGCTTTGCAACACGTGCCAACCCTCGACGCTGACCGGATCTTGCGACGCTTCGTTGACGTCATTGAAGCGACCCAACGCACCAACTTCTTCCAAGGAAGCTCGAGCCTGTCATTCAAGATTGCTCCACACGAACTTGAAGAAGCACCATTCCCGCGGCCCAAGCATGAGATCTGGGTCTACGCCCCTAGCGTTGAAGGAACGCACTTGCGCTTCGGAGACGTTGCACGTGGCGGACTACGCTGGTCCGACCGCGCGGAAGATTTCCGCACTGAAGTCTTGGGGCTGGTGAAGGCACAGCTGGTCAAGAACGCAGTGATTGTTCCTACCGGAGCCAAGGGCGGATTCTTTGCCAAGAAGCTGCCTAACCCGGCCGTCGATCGTCAAGCCTGGATGGAAGCGGGCAAGGACGCCTACCGGATCTTTATCCGCTCCTTGCTGGATATCACTGACAACTTGGTCACCGTTGACGGCGAAGAACGAGTGCAGCCTCCACAAAACGTGGTGCGTCGAGACGGCGATGACACCTACTTGGTAGTGGCCGCAGACAAGGGCACCGCGTCCTTCTCCGATATTGCCAACGCCATTTCCTTGGAAGTGGGCCACTGGCTCGGCGATGCCTTCGCCTCAGGCGGTTCCGTGGGCTATGACCACAAGGCCATGGGCATCACTGCTCGCGGCGCGTGGGAATCCGTGAAGCGTCACTTCTTTGAACTTGGCCTAGATACGCAAACCGAAGAATTCACGGTGGCAGGTATTGGCGACATGAGCGGAGACGTGTTCGGTAACGGCATGTTGCGCTCGCAGACCATGAAGCTCGTGGCAGCCTTCGACCACCGGCACATCTTCCTGGATCCGAATCCTGACGCTGCTGCTAGCTTCGCGGAGCGTGAACGACTCTTCGCGCTTCCTCGCTCAAGCTGGGACGACTACAACCGGGAACTCATCAGCGCCGGCGGTGGCGTGTTCGCCCGCGACGTGAAGTCCGTACCGGTGAGCGCCGAAGTTCGTGAGGTGCTGGGGCTGGGCGACTCCGTCCAGCAACTTTCCCCACCAGAACTCTTGAGTGCGATCCTCAAAGCCCCGGTTGATCTTTTGTACAACGGCGGCGTGGGCACGTACATCAAGGCATCCACCGAGACCCACACGCAAGTGGGTGACCGTTCCAACGACGCCATCCGCATCGACGGCGCCGAGGTACGCGCACGCGTCATTGGCGAAGGTGGAAACCTTGGTATGACGCAGCTTGGACGCATCGAAGCTGCACTCAACGGCGTCATACTCAACACCGACGCCATCGACAACTCAGCAGGCGTTGACTGCTCTGACCACGAAGTGAACATCAAGATCCTGGTGGATCGCATGGTTCGCGCCGGTGAACTGCCAGAAAGCGAACGCACCGAATTCTTGATGTCCATGACGGACAACGTGGGCGACATGGTTCTCGAGAACAACGTGGCCCAGAACGTCGCGTTGCTCAACGACAAGTTCCGGCTCAAGATCTGGAGCCCTAGCTTCGAACGCTTCTTGGACTACCTCGAAACGCACGCAGATCTCGATCGAAAGCTTGAGTTCCTGCCCAGCAATCAGGAGCTCGAAGTGCGGCTTGATGAGGGTAAGACTCTCACCTCTCCGGAGCTTGCCGTCTTGTTGGCGTACTCGAAGATCCAGCTCACGAAGGATCTCGCGGACTCCACACTCGCAGATGACCCGTATTTCCAGGACACGCTCACGCGATACTTCCCCGACGCCATCGGGGAACGGTTTGGGGATCAGGTTCAAACGCATCCGCTGCGCAAAGAAATCATCTCCACCGTGGTCTCCAACGAGATCATAAACACTGGTGGAATTACCTTTGCGTTCCGCGCGCTTGAAGAAACGGGTGTTCCGGCGGCAGTTGTGGCCAGAAGCCACCTCGCCATCATGGACATCTTTGACCTGCGCGGACTCCTGGACGCCATCAACTCCCTCCCGGCGGGCTTCCCTCTAGAGGGTTGGTGGCAGCTCCACTTGACCATCCGTCGACTCCTAGACCGCTCGGTGCGTTGGTTCATCAACAACGTGGGCAGCGGCACGGACATTGCCTCTGACGTGGAACTGTTCCGCGACAAGGTGACGGAATTACGCGCTATCCTTCCCGAGCTTCTCCTCGAGCAAGATGTGGCACGAGTCAACGCCTTCGCAGACACCGCTCGCGAGTGGGGCGCCCCTGAAGAGGTTGCTGTTCGCTACGGCCAGCTCTTCGAAGAGTTCCCGCTCTTGGAGATCGCACGGCTTGCTCACCAGTCTGGCAAACCGGCGCGCTTGGTGGCGGAGGTCTACTTCCGCTTCTACGCAACCTTTGATGTGGACTCCATGCTGGATCGCATCACTACGTTGCCGCGAGAAGACCGCTGGCAGGCCCTGGCCCGAGCTGCCATGCGTGATGATCTGTACTCCACCGTCATCGATATGACGCGCTCCTCGCTGGAAGGTGAAGACGCACCGGTGGACGCAGAAGTCGCAATAAACGAGTGGCTGAGCGATCATGAGGAACAATTGGGTCGAGCAAAGCAGGTGTTTGAGGAAGTCAACGCCCTTGACCACGACGACATGGCGTCCTTGTCCGTGGCTTTGCGGGTTTTGCGTTCTATCGCTCGAAAGTAAGGAATGACGCGAATGGCCATATTCGCAAGTATCAGCGACTACGAGTCCTCTAACTCCGAAGATCAGGAGTGGATCCATCTTCTGGTGGGGGACTGGCAGATGGTTGCGGATTTGGCGTTCGCCGATCTGGTCCTCTGGTATCCAGTGGAGGATCAAAGCTATGTTGCTATCGCGCATGTGCGCCCCTCCACGACGGCCACCGTGTTCTACACGGACTTCGTGGGGGAGCGCATCCGGCGCGAGCTTCGCGGTCTCGTGGATCAGGCTTTCAACGCGAAAGATGTTCAGCGGGCCAGCGAAGATCACTGGACTACCGATTCTGCGATGCGCGTCGAGGCCATCCCTGTAACGCGTAATGGGCGCGCCATCGCGGTAATCACCATGCACATGGACTTGGGCAGTTCGCGAATGCCGTCTCGTCTGGAACTGGTGTACCGCCAGTGTGCCCAGGATTTGCTTCGTATGATTTCGCGAGGGCTCTGGCCTGATTTTGCGACCCCTACGGGAGCACGACGCGGCGCACCCCGCGTGGGTGACGGACTTGTCCGGCTAAATGCTGAGGGCGTGGTGGAGTATGCGAGCCCCAACGCCGTCTCCGCCTATCGCCGTCTCGGCGGAGCCGACCAAATTGAGGGCCGATCCCTCGCCGAAGTTACAGCCTCGGCCATGAAGGATCGCAGGCTGGTAGACGAATCGCTCCCGCTCGTGGTGACTGGAAAGATGCCGTGGCGCACGGAAGTCGAATCCGGGGGCGTGAATCTCTCCTTGCGAGCTATCCCTCTTCGGGATCACGACCGACGCTATGGAGCCCTAGTCTTGGTTCGAGATGTCAGCGAGCTGCGTCGTCGTGATCTAGAACTGATGTCCAAAGACGCAACCATCCGCGAAATCCACCACCGCGTCAAGAACAACCTGCAAACGGTAGCGGCACTGTTGCGCCTCCAATCTCGCCGTATGAACTCTGAAGAGGGCAAGCAGGGGCTTCAAGAAGCGATGCGACGCGTCTCCGCAATCGCACTGGTTCACGAGACCCTCTCCCAAGGACTCACCCAGAATGTGGTCTTTGATGAGCTCATCGACCGTCAGTTCAGGCTCGCGGCAGAGGTCGCCACACCTGATCGCAAGATCACCACCGAGCGTTCCGGTACCTTCGGATCCCTCTCAAGCGAACTTGCGACGCCGCTGTCGCTCGTCATTATTGAACTGGTCTCCAACGCGGTAGAGCACGGTCTCGCCACGGAAGGCGGCACCGTGTGGCTTGACGCGCAACGCAGCATCGAAGATGGCATGCAATTTGTCACCGTCAAAGTCAGCGACAACGGCGCCGGGCTCGGCGGCGAACAACCCACCGCGGGCCTCGGCCTCCAGATTGTGCAAACCCTGGTCTCCAACGACCTTCGCGGCGACATCACCTGGGAAGAGCGAAAGCCTAACGGAACCACCGTTACCCTGAAGTTCCAGGTGGGAGCGGTCGGTTAAAGTCGCAGGGGATCAGCGCGAACGCTGATCCCCACTGCTCAACACGTGAGCAACAATGCGGTTGAAAAGGTCTTCGGTTTAGAAGAACTGCGCGCGGTACGCTAGCACCTTGCTGACGTAAGAGCGCGTATCCGAGTACAGACCGTTCTTACGAACGGAGCCCGCGCCCTGGTAGTAAGCACCAATGCCCTGCTGCATCGTTGGCATGGTGCGCTGGAGGGAACGGATGATCGCGATACCGGCAGTCACGTTGTCTTGTGGGTTCAACAGATCCAGCTTGCGACCCACCAGATCAGACGCCCAAGCGCCAGACGAAGGAATCACCTGCATCACGCCAATGGCGTTTGCGGGGGAGACCGATGCGTGGTTGAAGCTGGACTCCTGCATAGCGTGGCCCAGAGCCAGCTGAGGCTCAACACCCATTGCGCGAGCCGTGCGGATGATCATGGCCTTCATCTCAGCCTTGGACGGAACACCACGAGACAACAGGATCTGCTTGTTGGTGTTCGCGGAGTTCACGGTGGAGCTGGAATAGGTGTATCCCAAGAAGGAACCGCCCACGAGCGTAGATCCCGTTGAGGAAATCGTAGGAATGACCAGTCGCTGTCCCACGCTCAAGAACGTCGAGGAAAGCTTGTTGGCGTTCATGATGGCATCAACTTGGCTGTTCATGCGGCGAGCGATCGAATCGAGCGAATCGCCACGAACCACCGTGTAGACCTTCGAGGATGCGGTGCTGGTAGCCGGCTTGGTCGTGCTGGTAGCAGGCTTCGTGGTGGTGGTTGTGGAGCCGCCCGCAGCGACAATGCGCTGACCCGGGTAGATCACGGACGTGGCCTTTAAATTGTTAGCAGTGAGCAACTTCTGAAGGGTGACGCCGAGCTTGCCCGCAATCTGAGAGAGCGTATCGCCGCGCTGCACGATGTACACGCGGGACGAAAAAGACGACGTGCTGGTAGCTGGCTTGGTCACGGTGGAGCCCGTTGAGGTGCTCGTGGAACCACCCGCAGTAACGAGTCGCTGACCCGGGTAAATGGTCGAAGTAACCTTCAAGTTATTCGCCGAGAGCAAGGCCTGAAGGCTGACGCCCAGGTGACGTGCGATCTGTGAAAGCGTGTCCCCGCGCTCCACGACGTAAGAACGTGAAGACGAGGTGGTGGTGGACTTCGCTGGCGTGCTGGTCTTGGTAGGAGTCTTTGTGGAGCTGGTGCCGGTCTTTCGGACAACAAGCTTCTGACCCGGGTAAATGTAGCTGCTTCCCTTCAGCCCATTCAGGGAAAGAACAGAGGAAACAGAGACCTTGTTAGCGGCGGCGATGTGTGAAACCGTATCTCCGCGCTTGACGGTAATGACGTCATCAGCCATTGCGCCTGTGGCGCCCGCAGAGGCCAGAAGCAGAGCGGAGACAGTCGTTCCGGAGGCGATGGCGACGCGCAGGGGCTGGCGCGCCGTGATCTTTTCAGATGGTACGGCAGACATATATTCCTCAAATTTGTCGCGGCAATTCAGAGTGAACGGTTGAATTGTTGGGACCGCGTGCGAGTATTTCAGCTAAGGATGAGGTGAATCTCATCTATAGCTAGTAAAAAATGTACCCGAAAATTCACTAGCATAAAACCCCTTTTAAGCTTGCGAATACGTTGATATCGCGTGTCGGATAATCCTGTGGCACCCTAGATGCGTGCAAGAACTAGAAAAAATCGTCGGAGAATGGCTTGCTCTTCCCGACGTTGCAGAGCTTCTGAACCTTCAACTACGGAAGGTTCATGGACTTCTCAGCGACCACCAAATTGTTGAAGCTCGAGTGGGTGAAAACAACATTCGAGCCGTCCCCGCCGCCTTCATCCAGGACGGGGAAGTAGTGGATTCGCTTCCTGGCACCATTTCGGTGCTGTTGGATTCCGGGTTCCAAGACGATGAAATTATCCGTTGGCTCTTTACCCCGGACGAGTCCCTACCGGGCACGCCTATCGAGGCGCTTCGTCAGGGTCGAAAGACGGAAATACGACGACGCGCGCAAGCGATGGCGTGGTAACTATCCGTTAATCGGGGCTAAAGATTCGCGGGGTGTGGGTCAGGTGATTTCACTTGGCTCGCACCCCGCGTTCCTTAGTTTGAGCGGTTAACGGCCGCTTCACCGATGATGCGGAGGGCTTGACGGGATTCCTCGGGGATATCAAGCTCAGCAAGTGCCTCGAAGGACTGTGTGGAGAGCTGCTCGATAGAGCGTTCAGTTGCTGCCAAGGCTCCGCAATCAACAAGTAGTTGGCTCATCTGCGCCACTTCTGCATCGCTCAGATCCGCCGCACCTAGGCGGGACTGAATGAAGGTGCGTTCCGATTCGGAGGACAGCTGGAGTCCGTGGGCAATAAGCTCCGTACGCTTTCCTTCTCGCAAATCATCGCCGCTGGGCTTGCCCGTGGTTGCCGGATCTCCGAAGACTCCCAGTACGTCATCCCGAAGCTGAAACGCCTCTCCTAAGGGCAGCGCAAACCGCGAATAACCTTCAAGTAGGTGTTGGTTTGCCCCCGCTAAAGATGCGCCCAAGAGAACAGGATTCTCGGCCGAGTATTTAGCGGATTTGTACCTCAGGATTGATCGAGCTCGGTCAAGGGCGCCAGCCGGATCCCACACGGGACCGGCGTTCTCTTCGAGTACATCAAGGTACTGGCCAGCCATCACTTGCAAGCGCATCTCATCAAAAATGATTCGAGTTTGGCGGGGAACGTTTCCAATAGTGCCGAAAAGTTGTTCACTCAAGGAAAGGCACAGATCTCCCGCCAGAATTGCTGCAGACTCACCGAATCGTTCTGCGTTCTTATGCCACTTCTCGCGTCGATGAATCGCCTCGAAACGACGGTGAATACTGGGATTTCCCCGCCTGGTGTCTGAAGCGTCAATAATGTCATCGTGAATCAGCGCTGCCGTTTGGAATAGCTCAATGGAACCTCCCAGCGCAACGATCGCGGCGTCGTCGTCCTGGCCGCCAGCACCCTTGAATCCCCAGTAAGCCAAGGACGCACGCAAGCGCTTGCCGCCAGTAGCCAATTCGGAAATGGAATCCATCAACTCCGTGGCGTGGGGGGATATTGCGGTGACAATGGTGCGCTGCTCACTCAGGAAGTCGGCTAATTGCTCGTTGAGGGCAGCGATGTACGTGGCGCTGGGGGATGAATCGGACACCCATACACTCTAGTCGTTTCGGCGCTAAGAAGGCTGAGCAACTTGGAAAATTCTAGAATGTATGTTCGATTTTGAGGTGGTGGGCGGATAGACTGTTTGCATGTCTATCGAGCAACCGAAAACCAGCGGTGGGCGCCAGCGGCCCTCTGCGGTGATCTTGCACGTGGATATGGACGCGTTCTTTGTGTCGGTGGAGATTCTGCACGATCCATCGCTGGCGAACCGACCAGTCATTGTGGCGCACGATTCCGACCGCTCCGTGGTGCTCTCGGCATCCTATGACTGTCGAGCCTTGGGGGTTCGTTCGGCTATGCCGATTTCGCGAGCCAAGCAACTTGCTCCTCATGCGCTGGTGGTTGAACCAAAGCACACTCTTTACTACGAGGCTTCGCATCGCGTGATGGACGCACTTCGTGAAATCACCCCGCTCGTGGAACAGGTCAGCGTTGACGAGGCATTTTTGGATGTCACGGGTTCCCTGCGGCGTTTAGGGCGGCCGCGCGAGATTGGGCAGCATGTTCGCGAGCTGATTTGGGAACGGTTGAGTTTGCCCTGCTCGGTGGGAATTGGGCCGAACAAGTTCGTCGCCAAGATGGCGTCCACCAGTTCAAAGCCGCAGGGACTTTTGGAAGTACCACCGCGCGACGTGGTGGCATTCCTGCATCCCAAGCCAATTCGCGCCCTGTGGGGAGTGGGACCGAAAACCGCAGAAACCTTGGAGCGAGTGGGAATCAAGACCGTCGCGGATCTCGCGCACACGCCTCGCGCCACTCTTTCCAAGTTGCTGGGTTCATCTGGTGCGCACTTGCATGACCTCGCGTGGGGGATCGACCAACGTGGCATTCAAACCGAGCGTGAAGAAAAGAGCATCGGGGCAGAAGAAACGTTCGCGAGTGACGTCTGGGACTTCGATTCCCTTGAAGTTGAGATACTCAAGCTGTCCCACAAGGTGGCGCGCCGACTCCGGAGTTCCTCCGCCGTTGCGCGAGGAGTGACCCTGAAAATCAAGTTTGAAGACTTCTCCACGATCACCCGCAGTGTCACCCTTGGATCGCCGAGCAACGCGGCAACAGTGGTGGCCCAAGCGGCTACCCAGCTTTTAAAGAATGAGCGTCCGCGACTGCGCGCCGTCAGGCTCATCGGCGTTCGGTGTGATCACCTTCAAGAGGACAGCGGGGAGCGTCAGTTCACCTTTGAACGAGCAGACAGTAATTGGCCCGCTCTGGACACCGTTGCGGACGCAATTGCGGAGAAATTCCCAGGCGTCAGCCCCCTGCCGGC
The DNA here is from genome assembly GCF_014201135.1 of Neomicrococcus aestuarii. Classification (NCBI taxonomy): domain Bacteria; kingdom Bacillati; phylum Actinomycetota; class Actinomycetes; order Micrococcales; family Micrococcaceae; genus Neomicrococcus; species Neomicrococcus aestuarii. The sequence continues at coordinate 2,605,752 of NZ_JACHDR010000001.1, forward strand.
AACACTCCTGAAATCCCCAGCGAAGGCACAGTCGCCGAGACTACCGCCCGAGCCTCCCAAGTGACTACAGTAGAAGTCCAAGTAGTTTCCGTAACGGGGAAGAAACGGGAACTACTTGGGAACAAAAAGCCTATGGAAGACGTTAGATCTCTTAACAGTTCCCGCCACATTTCTGGATGGGGTGTGAGACTGACATCGAAATAGTGGCCAAGAAAATTGATGAAGTCCCAGATAGAAGAACGGGGGATGGCAATGCCGCTGTCAGAACATGAGCAAAAATTGCTCGAACAGCTTGAGAAGCAGCTCAACGCCGACCACGAGTTCACGTCCTCGTTCGAATCAGCAACCTCTCCAGGTGGATTTTCGCCACGGAGCCTAGTGATCGGCGCTATCGGCGCGGTCGTGGGAATCGTCGTGCTTTTGCTGGGCATCAATCAGCAACTCATCATCGTTGGCGTTCTGGGCTTCTTGCTGATGTGCGGATCCATGTACTTCGCGCTCTCACGCGGCACTAAGTCTGCAGCGGGCTCATCGAAGCCGGCCACCTCTAAAGCCAAGGGAAACCGTCAAGGGTCCTTCATGCAGAATCTTGAGAAGAAGTGGGAAGAGCGCGGGCGCGACATCTAGCGCAAATGCATGACTCGTCAGTGGATCCTCGAGATCCGCCGACTGTACATATGAACCGAGCCTCGTGCTCGGTTCATTCTTTTTAACGGGTCCCCCTCTTCAAGCTGGCCTCATAGTCCTGGTTGAAACCATCTGAGGCCACGCGTGCGCACGCACACCCTGATGCGTGGTCAAACTTCTACAAGTTTTCAGCTAGTTCTAGTCTCAAATCGTTCTCACATGCCAGGGGTTGTAGAGAACTGGCCTCACATTGGTGGCGGGTTGCAGAGAAATGGCCTCGCATGGAGGGCGTGTGTCGGCGTGTGGCGGGGATCGAAGCGAATGTTGCATCGATGAGCGTCGGCAGCATCCCAAAGTCCCCCCACTTTCCTCCACGCGCGCGAAAGAACCCCAGAGTTCGGCCGATTTTCCGCCACAAGGCATCCCAATGCGCCCCTTTGGCGGAAACGGACCCCAAAGTGCGCCATTTTCCCTCCACTTCCTCCCACATCGCCTCCATCCGCGCGATTTCAAGCGTGTTCAGGAATTTGCCAGCTTAAAAACGGTGTTGCGGAGCCCGTTTTGCGTTGACAGGGGAGTGTTGTGGAGTAAAGTGGAGGATGTAGGAGGAACGAGGGGCCGAGAAGCGATAATCCCAATCCCATGAAGAGGCGGTGCACATGTTCTTAGGGACGTATACGCCGCGCCTTGATGAGAAAGGGCGACTCATCCTTCCGGCTAAGTATCGGGACGAGCTTGAAGCTGGTCTGGTGCTAACACGAGGGCAAGAACGGTGCATCTACGTGTTCAGCGCAGGCGAGTTTGAGCGAGTGCATGAGCAAATGCGCAGCGCGCCTTTGTCTTCACGTCAGGCCCGCGACTACATCCGCGTTTTTCTTTCCGGCGCTTCTGATGAAGTTCCGGACAAGCAAGGCCGAATCACTATTCCGCCAGCGCTGCGTACTTACGCAGGACTGGACCGCGATGTGACCGTAATTGGGGCGGGCACTCGCGTGGAGATCTGGGATACGGCCGCGTGGGACAAGTACTTGGAGGATCAGGAGAATGCTTTCTCCGAAACCGATGAGGACGTGCTCCCGGGCATTTTCTAGATCGATGTTGAACAACACCGATCTTCAGGGGCCGATCGGTGCAGCTGGGTCTCCAGCCGCTCTGCTAGTGCCTGACCTCACTTCCCCGAGGCCAGGACGAACGCACTGCGGAGGGGGACCCAGTTGCATCGAAAGCCTCTTTCTCAAATATTCACGTAATTCAGCAAGACACAGCAGCACTACTTAGTACGTAGCGGACACCACATCAGGGAACGGGGTACGCCTTGACTCACGACGACGCCGTGCACAACGACGCCGCAGTTGGCTCCTCCGCTGACCCTTCAGTTTCTGCCGCCTCTCTTGGCGCGCACGACGACGCTGCCTCGCTTTCCAGCAAAGACACGGCAGAGCGACACTTTCCGGTTCTCCTTGAGCGTTGCGTTTCGCTGTTTGCCGATTCAGTAGAGAGCGCCCGTGCTGCCGGTCGTCAGCCTGTCCTTGTTGATTGCACTTTGGGCATGGGCGGCCACTCCGAAGCGATGCTTCAGCGTTACCCGGACGCCCTGCTCATTGGCATCGACCGTGACACCATGGCTCTCTCCCTTGCCGGCGAGCGGCTCGCTCGCTTCGCTGACCGCACCCACTTAGTTCACGCTGTGTACTCGGAAGTGGACGATATTGTCCACGAGCTCTCATTGCCTGGCGTTGACGGCGTGCTCTTTGATCTCGGTGTTTCCAGCCTCCAGCTCGACGAGCGCGAGCGCGGATTCGCGTACTCCTATGACGCGCCGTTGGACATGCGCATGGACCGCACTGAGGGCGAAACAGCCGCCGATCTCGTCAACACTCTCAGCGAAGAAGAACTCGTTCGCATCCTCCGGGTTTACGGCGAGGAAAAGTTCGCGGGCCGCATCGCACGCTCGATCGTCAAGGATCGTGCAGAGAAGCCTTTCGAAACCACGGGCGAATTGGTGGCATCCATTCGCAAGGTCGTTCCCGCAGCAGCGGCTCGGACGGCAGGCCACCCGGCAAAGCGAACCTTCCAGGCGCTACGCATTGCCGTTAACGAAGAATTGGACGTTCTCGAGGAAGCCATCCCGGCTTCTATGGACGTTCTGAACGTTGGAGGCCGAGTAGTAGTCATGAGCTACCACTCGCTCGAAGACAAGATCACCAAGAAGTTTTTTGCCTCCGCGGCAAAATCTTCGGCTCCTGCCGGATTCCCGGTGGAACTCGAAGAACATAAGGCTCGTTTCAAGACCATCACGCGTGGCACGGAACAGCCTACGGAACAAGAAATCTCTGAAAACCCTCGCGCAGCATCTGCCCGACTCCGCGCCACTGAGCGCACCCTTCCCAGGAGCTCGTCATGAGTGCACCAGCATTGGTCCAAGAATTTCTCGCCCCACAGCGCGAGAAGCAAAGAGAACAGCGTTCCGTCAGCGAGCGTCGTCGTATTCCGCTGTCTATTGTTCCCGCGGTGGCACCCCAGAAGCGCGGCCGACTTGCGGTCATCTTGGGTCTGATTTTGGCTGCCGCTTTGGGCGCTGTGTTGGTTTTGAACATCACGGTGTCCAACGGTCAGTACGACCTCGTGAAGTTGCGCGGCCAAGAAACCATCTTGACCCAGCAGAACGAGGCTTTGCGTCAGCAGGCTGAATACTTGCAGGCGCCACAGAATTTGGCGGCTGCCGCGGCTAAGTTGGGCATGGTTGCTCCCGGTACGACGGCGACGATCGACTTGTCTCAGGGCAAGGTTTTCGGCACCACCACCGCTGCGGAGTCTGAAACGAAGGTCGGCCAGCTGGTCTCGGTGCCGGAGAACCCGGTGACGGCCGAGGTTGGCACCATTGATCCGGCCGAAGCTGCTCCCGCTGATGCGGCCGCTCCGGAGAAGGAAACGGCCACTGACGAGGCAACCGCCGAAATGCCGGTTCCTTCGCAGGCTGAAGCTGGAAGCGCTGAAGCAGGAACCGCGGACGCGGCAACGGCTGATTCCTTGACGAACACCGCCACCGCTGAGGAAGCCACGGCGGATTCGGCTACGGCAGATTCCGCATCGGACGCGAAAGCGAGCCGACCAGACTTTGACAAACAGTCCCTTAACGGCGGGTCAATTCCGGCCCCAACCGTGACGGAACCGTAAAGTCGAACATATGTGGTAACCGCGCCGTCACTCGCCCTTGGAGTGGTTCCCATTCACTGATTTTCACTGCAAGGAGCACCCCATGTCCCGCCAACCCACCAGCGCGGCTCGCAAGAAGGCGGCTGCTCAGTGGACCGCAACCGGAACCCGGCGTTTGCGCATGGGTATTGGCATTGCTCTGGTGATGCTGACGCTGCTCACCGGCAGGCTTTTTCTAGTTCAGGGCATTGACCCCGAGGGCTTCGCGCAAGCGGCCGTCAACAATCGTCTTCGTACTCAAACTATTGAGCCGGTCCGCGGGTCCATCTTGGACACGCAGGGTCGCACGTTGGCATCCTCGATTGTGCGCTTCGATCTGGCAGCGGATCAGCGCCACGTTCCGGATAGTTTCCATCGAACCAACAAAGAGACCAACCAGACGGAAACCGTCACTAAAGAGCAGGCCGTGAGCGAGATCGCGCAGATCTTGAACAAGGACGCTGCTGAAGTCAAGAAGATCATTGTGGGTGAGGACGGCGCTACCAAGAAGGGCTACTCGCTCTTGGTGGAAGGCGTGAGCGCGGATATCAAGAACGCCGTGATCAACGTGGGATTGCCTGGTCTGGGGTCCACCGCGGAGAGCGAGCGTCACTATCCCAGCGGTTCCGTGGCGGGGCCTTTGGTGGGCTTCACGGACACGGATGGCAACGGCATCGCCGGTATTGAACAGTCCCAGAATGAGGTCCTGACCGGTACTCCGGGTGAGCGTTCCTACGAGGTCGGCGCGGACGGTATCCGTATTCCGATGGCCACCAATGAAGAGACTCCTGCCCAAGACGGTCAGAGCGTCAAGCTCACCATTGATCAGGACATTCAGTGGGCCGCTCAGGAAGCCGTCATGGCTAAGCAAGAGCAGTTCAGTGCCGAGTGGGTTTCGGCTATTGTTATTGAGGTCAAGACCGGCAAGATTCGCGCTATTGCGGACTCCCAGTCGGTTGATCCGCAGGATCCAGCCGCCACGGATGCTGAGTATCGTTCTTCCGCTTCCGTTACGCAGGCGGTGGAGCCGGGTTCGACGGGCAAGGTTGCCACGTTCGCTACCGCGCTCGAAACCGGCGTGGCTAACCCCGAGGACGCGTTCAGCGTTCCCAACAAGTACACGGTCAACAACGAGACCATCAACGACTCCCTCCCGCACGCCACGTATGACATGACGTTGGCGGGCATCTTCGCGCGTTCATACAACACCGGCACGGTCATGGTGGGTGACAAGGTTCCGGCCGAGACTCGCTATGAGTACATGAAGAAGCTGGGCATCGGCGAAACCCTAGACATCGGTTTGCCGGGCGTGAACAAGGGCATCTTCCTGCCTCCCGCAGCGTGGGATCGCCGTCAGCAGTACACCACCATGTTTGGCCAGGGCTATTCGTTGACGCCGCTTCACACGGCTTCCGTCTTCCAGACCATCGGCAACAGCGGCGTGCGCATTGAGCCACAGCTCATTGAGGCTTACGTTGATGCGGACGGTACGGAACATGCCGTTGCTGATCCGGAACAAGAGCGCGTCTACTCGGATGAGACGTCTGCGGAAATGCGCCGCATGATGGAGACCGTGGTGACGAACGGAACCAGCACGCAGATGCAGATCGATGGTTACCGCGTGGGCGGAAAATCCGGTACCGGTCAGGCCGCTGGCGAGAACGGCACCTACGATGGCTACACGAGCTCCTTCGGCGGCATGGTGCCTATCGAAGATCCTCAGTACATGGTCCTGGTGACGATGTACCGTCCGCAGGGCTACTGGCGCGACTGGTCCGTGGGGGATACTTTCAAAACCATCATGAGTGCCACTCTGAATCACTACAACGTGGCACCAGATACTACAGAGCCTGACCCTTACAAGGTCTTCATTGGAGAGCAGCAAAAGTACCCATGGTAGAAAATTCACCGGCCGACACAGAGCGTGAGCTTCGACCGCGCACAGCACCACACGTCTCTCTCGACGCGGTAGTGCGGGCTATCGGTGCCACGCTGTTGGAGTCGGGTGACGTTGAGCGAGCACACCAGGTCACCGTTCAGGGTGTCTGTTTGAACTCGCGAGCGGTTCAGCCGGGGGACCTCTACGCGGCTCTGCCAGGTGCCAAACGGCACGGTAGTGAATTCGCGGCGCAGGCTTTGGCCGCTGGTGCCGTAGGAATTTTGACGGACGACGACGCCGCAGCTCGCCTCCAGAGCGAAGGCTCACTACCAGCGGACACACCGATTATTGTCACCGAAGATCCGCGGAAGGCTACCGGAATTGCGGCGCAATTCATTTACGGTACGACGCCGGAGGCGCCATCGATGTTTGGCGTGACCGGCACGAACGGCAAAACCACCACCACCTACTTCTTGCGCGCGCTACTTCGCGCTCTCGGCCATAAGACCGGGTTGATTGGCACTATTGAAATCGTGGCGGATGAGGAAGTCATCCCTAGCGTGCTGACCACGCCCGAAGCCTCACAACTTCACGGGATTCTGGCTCGCATGCGCGAGTCCGGTGTGACGGCGGCAGCCATGGAGGTTTCGAGCCACGCGATCGAATTCCGTCGCATTGAAGGCTTGAACTTCAAGGTTGCCGGATTCTCCAACCTGACTCAGGATCACCTCGATCTTCACGGCACCATGGAGGAGTATTTCGCGGCCAAAGCGAAACTGTTCACGCCTGAGTTCGCAAGCTGCGGCGTCGTCCTTATTGATAGTGAGTGGGGTGCGCGCATAGCGCAAGCCGCTCGTGACTCCGGACTGCCCGTGATCACGTTCGCAACCCCCACGGGAACGCCCACGGAAGCCGCGGACTGGACTGTGGCGAACGTAGAACGTTCCGGTCTTGGTCATAACTTCAGCCTCACGCACCGCGATGGCCGGACGCTTCGCGCGCATACCGGACTACCGGGCGACTTCAACGTGGCGAACGCCGCGCTGGCGCTCACCATGATGGTTGCGGCGGATCTGGTGCCGCTTGAGGTCCTGCAAAAAGCACTCGATGAGCACGATCCTCTCAGCGCTAACGTCCCCGGACGCATGGAAGTGGTGGGCCATGAGCCCGCATCTATCGTCGACTTTGCGCACAACCCGGACGCCATGGTCCGTGCGCTTGAAGCTGTTCGACCCGGAACGTCAGGCCGCGTGATTGTGGTCTTCGGTGCTACCGGCGAACGCGACCAAGCTAAGCGACCCATCATGGGAGCAATCGCTGCGCGCGGTGCCGACGTGGTGATCGTGACGGACGACGATCCGCACGACGAAGACGAACAAACCATCCGCACCGCAGTCATGGCTGGCGTCCTTGACGAAGCCGCCGCGATGGGGGCCAAGGCACCGCTGGTTCGCGAGGTTTTCCCACGCGCCGAAGCCATCGAGGAAGCAGTTCGCCTGGCCAAATCCGAGGACACCATCTTGGTGGCGGGCCGCGGTCACGAAATCTGGCAAGAGGTCAAGGGAGTTAATCTCCCGCTCGATGATCGTCAAGAACTGCGAGACGCCTTGAGTGCGCGGAGCGGATTTGGGATAGCTCACACTGCTGTCCAGGATCACGCGCCACAGTCCACAGAAAACAACGCGGCAGAGTAAAGTCCAGAGGGTCATGATTGAACTAAACGCCGCACAGATTGCGGACATCACAGGTGGATACCTCACCGCCACGGCGGACCCCAACTCGGTGGTCCTCGGCGTCGACACGGATTCCCGCGAGTGCCAGCCAGGCTGGATGTTCGTTGCGAAGCCGGGGGAGACCACGGACGGTCACCACTTCATTGGGAAGGCGCGCTCCAACGGTGCCGTTCTGGTGCTGGCCGAACGTGAAACCCAGGACGACGACGCCGCGGTGGATCCCGCAGTCATTGTTGAGGACGCGGTGCTCGCCATGGGTAAGATCGCGGCTTTCGTTGTGGCTTCCCTGCGCGAGCGCGGCACACGTGTGGTGGGTATTACCGGTTCCGCTGGCAAGACGACGACCAAGGATTTGCTAGCCGCTCTTCTTTCTACCGCCGGTCCAACTGTGGCTCCTGTGGGTTCGTTCAACGGCGAGGTCGGCGTTCCGCTGACGGTTTTCCGCGCCACGGAGGAGACCAAGTATTTGGTAGTGGAAATGGGTGCCACGGGTATCGGCCACATCAAATACTTGACGGATCTGGTCCACCCCGAAATCGGTATTGAACTTTTCGTGGGCTCAGCGCACGCTGGAGAGTTCGGCGGCGTGGAGAACATCGCCATCGCCAAGCGGGAGCTTGTTGAATCGCTTCCCGCTGTGGGTACGGCAATTCTCAACCGCGACGATCAGCGAGTCATGGAAATGGCTGGGCACACCGTTGCCAGCATCATGACTTTCGGTGTGGGGGATGCGGCGTCAGCTCCGGAAAATTCGGTGACCGCAGAAGATCTCAACGTTGACGCAAACGGTCACCCGACCTTTGATCTGGTATTCCCGGATGGTTCTTCACACTCGATTGTGTCTGGCCTGATTGGCCGACATAACGTGGGCAACATTCTGGCTGCTGCAACCGCTGCTTTTGCTTTGGGACTGGAGCCAAGCGTCATTTCACAGACCCTCAACGGTCTAGGTGCTTCCTCCCGTTGGCGCATGGAGCGCACGGAACGTGCCGACGGTGTCACCATCATCAACGACGCCTACAACGCCAACCCCGAATCCATGCGAGCCGCACTCCGCACGCTTGCTGAGCTCGGTGTTCCCGACGAAAACGGCAACGCTCGGCGCACGTGGGCGGTGCTCGGCGAAATGCTCGAGCTGGGCGAAGACAGCATTTTGGAACATGACATGCTGGGCCGCATCGCGGTGCGCATGAACATTAAAAAGCTCGTAGTGGTGGGTCTGGGCGCAAAAGCTGCGTTCAACTCAGCAGTCCTGGAAGGTTCTTGGGGTGACGAGGCCTGCTTCGTCAATGATGTGAACGAAGCTGAAGCGCTGCTCTCTGAGAAGCTGGCTCCAGGCGATATTGTGTTGTTCAAGTCTTCTAACGGTGCCGGCCTCCGGTATCTGGGGGACCGCATCGCCGCTCTCTCCCCGCAGCAGAATAATTCGGAGGATGCTCGACCATGATTTCTATGATCCTTGGCGCCGGCATCGCCTTGCTGATTTCTTTCCTTGGCACCCCGCTGTTCATCAAGCTGTTGGTGCGCCGTTCCTACGGTCAGTTCGTTCGCGATGACGGACCTACTTCGCACCACGTCAAGCGCGGTACCCCCACCATGGGCGGACTCGTCATTGTGCTGGCAGTGCTGGTGTCCTACTTCGCCACCCACCTGATCACCGGGATGTTCCAAGAAAAGATCTCTGGCCCTTCGGCTTCTGGTCTGCTGTTGCTCTTCTTGATGACCGGCATGGGACTTGTGGGCTTCTTGGACGACTTCAAGAAGATCTCCAAGAAGCAATCCTTGGGATTGACCGCATGGCAAAAGATCGTTTTGCAAGCGGTGGTTGGTATCTCCTTCGCCATCATGGCACTTCAGTTCCCGGACGAGACCGGCCTGACTCCGGCGTCCATGAATATCTCCTTCATTCGCGATATTCCGTGGCTTGATCTCGCGGTTTTCGGGCCGATCGTCGGGGCTATCCTCTTTGTCCTGTGGGCCAACCTGATTGTTACCGCCAGCACCAATGGTGTGAACCTCACCGACGGTTTGGACGGCTTGGCAACGGGCGCTTCCATTTTGGTGTCTTCCGCCTACGTTCTGATGGGCATCTGGCAGACCAACCAAGCGTGCGGTTCCGTGCGCTCCATTGGCAACGTCTGCTACGAAGTCCGTGACCCCATGGACCTTGCACTCCTTGCTGCCATCCTGTGTGGCGCCCTTGTTGGCTTCTTGTGGTGGAACACCTCGCCCGCGAAGATCTTCATGGGGGACACCGGTTCTCTGGCCCTCGGTGGCGCGTTCGCTGCGTTCGCCATCCTGTCCCGCACGGAAGTTCTGTTCGTGATCCTGGCCGGATTGTTCGTGATCATCTCCGCATCCGTCATTATTCAGGTGCTCTACTTCAAGATGAGCGGCGGTAAGCGCGTGTTCTTGATGGCACCTTTGCAGCACCACTTTGAACTCAAGGGATGGCTAGAGGTCACTGTGGTGGTCCGCTTCTGGATCATTGCCGGACTGTGCGTCGCCGTTGCCCTTGGAATCTTCTACGCAGAATGGCTTGTTGGACTGTGACCAACCTTGATGAATTGACTTCGTGGGATGCCAATTGGAGGGGCGTCCGCGTCCTGGTAACGGGACTCGGAGTCACCGGTTTTTCCGTCGCCGATACGCTCATTGAGCTCGGCGCCACTGTGGTGGTGGTAGATGGCTCAACGAGCGAGCTCGTAGCCCAGCGCGCCGACACCCTAAAAATTGTGGGTGCCCACGACGTTCTGTTGGGATCGGAACACCTCGACTCCTTGCCGCTGATCGACGGAGCGCAACCAGACGTCGTCGTCACCTCCCCAGGCTGGAACCCCCGCCATCCCGTACTTGCCGCCGCAACGGAGGCAGGAATCCCCATTTGGGGGGACATCGAAGTGGCTTGGCGAGTCCGTGAGCGAGCTGGCCGCACCCCCGCTGAGTGGCTAGTGCTGACCGGAACCAACGGTAAAACCACCACGGTAGAAATGACCGCCTCCATCCTTCGCGCCGCCGGCAAACGAGCCATCGCCGTGGGCAACGTAGGCACTCCCATCCTCGACGCAATCCGTGATCCGCAAGGGTACGACGTCTTCGCGATCGAGCTCTCCAGCTTCCAGCTGCACTACACGCACACCATGTCACCGCTAGCTTCCGCCGTCCTGAATTTGGCTGAAGACCACGTGGACTGGCACGGAAGCATCGAAGAGTACTTCGCCGCGAAAGCGAAGATCTACGAACGCACCCGTGCCGCCGTGATCTACAACGTGGAGCAGCGCGAAACCGAGAAAATGGTGGAAGAAGCCGACGTGGTGGATGGTTGCCGAGCAATCGGTTTCACCACCGGCATTCCCGGACTGAGCATGCTCGGTGTGGTCGAAGGCCTCCTTGTAGACCGTGCTTTCATTGAAGAACGACGCTCGTCCGCCGCCGAACTGGCCTCACTGAGTGATCTCGGTGAAATCGTGCCACAGCACACCGCCGCCAACGCTCTCGCGGCAGCCGCACTCTGCCGCGCCTACGGAGTTTCCGCCGCAGCTGTGAAGCAGGGCCTGAGCGATTTTGAGCCCGGCGATCACCGCATCCAAGTCATCGCCTCCAAAGACGGCGTGACCTGGATCAACGATTCCAAAGCCACGAACCCCCACGCCGCCAGCGCCTCGCTATCCGCCTTCAAGTCCATCGTGTGGGTTGCCGGTGGCCTGCCCAAGGGTGTGGAGTACGACGAGCTAGTGCTGAAGCACCGCGAGCGATTGCGGGCCGTCGTCCTCATCGGAGCGGATTCCTCAAAGCTTGCTGAGTCATTGGCAAGACACGCGCCAGACGTCCCGGTGATAGGTCCCGGAGTGCAGGAAACTGGAAGTGAAGCGACTGAGCAAGGCTCGGTAGAGCAACGTTCGTCGAGTGGCGAAGACGTCATGAGACAAGCCGTTGCCGCAGCCGCGAGTGTGGCTCAAGACGGGGACACCGTGTTGATGGCGCCAGCGGCCGCGTCCATGGATCAATTCCAGTCCTATGCGCATCGCGGCAACGCTTTTGTTCAAGCAGTGCAGGATCTTCTGAGATAGGGATTTCTGCTACAGAAACTACCCAGTTAGGAGATCCTCGTGGCTATCGACGCATCAGCACCAACGGGCGCCGCACAGAAGTCTCCTCGCAACGGGTCAAACCGCGGACGCAACACGTTCATGGACCGGTTCTGGAAGCGCATCGACGGAAACCCCAGCCAAGGCTCCGGCCCCTTGTACTACGTCATCTTGGGTGTCACGCTAGCGCTGACCGTCATTGGCCTTGTCATGGTGCTGTCCTCGTCATCGGTGGAAGCCATCACGGAAGAGGACTCCTCCTACGCGTTGTTCTTGCGGCAGGGACTCTTCGCTGCCTTAGGCGTTGTGGGAATGCTGGCGTTATCTCGCTTCCCCGTAGCTGCTTTTCGCAAAATGTCGTGGATCCTTCTGGTGCTGGCTGTGGGCTTATTGGGCTTGGTCTTCACACCGCTCGGCGTGGAAGTGTACGGCAACCGTAACTGGATCAAGATCGGTTCATTCACCGGTCAGCCCTCTGAAGCCGCCAAGCTAGCTCTCGCCATTTGGGGCGCTCACGTCCTTGCGATGAAGGGCGCGTTGGCGCACCGGACTCTTCACGCCATCGTTCCCGTGGTCTTCCCAGGTGGCGCCCTGCTCATTGGCTTGGTGCTGTTGGGTCAGGACTTGGGTACCGCAATCATCCTTGGCCTGATCCTCACCGCCCTCCTGTTCTTGGGCGGGGCAAATATGAAACTCTTTGGCATCACCGGCCTCGTTGCCATCGTGGGTGCTATCGCCATGGTGCTGCTCTCGGGTAACCGCGTAGGCCGTATCAACGCGTGGTTGCGCATTGACTGTGACACCAACTCCGCGTGCGACCAGCCACTTGCCGGACTTCAAGCCCTGGCTTCCGGATCCTGGTTTGGCGTGGGGCTGGGCCAGTCTCGCCAAAAGTGGAAGTACATTCCCGAAGCGCACAACGACTTCATTTTCAGCATCCTCGGAGAAGAGCTGGGCCTCTTTGGATCCCTCGTGGTGATTGTTCTTTTCGGTGCCCTGGCTGTTGCGATGTACCGAGTAGCAGCGCGTGCCAAGGATCCGTTCGTGCGCATTGCAACGGGTGGCATCATGGTCTGGGTAGTGGGTCAAGCATTCGTGAACATTGGCATGGTTACGGGTCTACTGCCCGTGATCGGTGTTCCATTGCCGTTCATTAGTTATGGTGGTACTGCTTTGTTCATGGTCCTCTTGGCAGTAGGCGTAGTAATGGCTTTTGCTCGAGATTCGCACAACGATTCCATCGGGGCGACCTCGAAAGCTGCTGTTGCTTCCAAACGAGGAAAATGACTCAGCCCCTGTGCCGCCCATTTTTGGGATGCGCAGAGTCCCCACTCTTGACCACCCGCTAACTGATGCGCTTTCCACACGACGGCGGATCGTGCAACTAACGCAACACTGAAGGACACTGTGGAGAATTCGATCTCAAGGCCAGTCTCGATCGTCCTGGCGGGCGGCGGCACCGCGGGGCACATCTCTCCCATGCTCGCAATCGCCGACGCTCTGAAGGTGGAAGACGCTGCCACCGACGTAACCGTGGTGGGTACGCCCTCAGGCATGGAAACTCGCATTGTTCCGCTTGCAGGCTACGAGCTGAAGACCATTCATCGCGTGCCGATGCCGCGACGTCCTTCCGTGGATCTGCTCAAGTTCCCGGGCCGTTTTGCAGCCGCGATTCGTCAAGCCGGTGACATTTTGGACGCCGCACAGGCTGATGTTGCCGTGGGCGTCGGTGGTTATGTGTGTACGCCGGTGTACCTCGCTGCACGACGCCGCCGGATCCCTGTTGTGCTCCACGAAGCGAACGCGAAGGCCGGCTTAGCGAACAAGTTGGGCGCCCGTTTCGCTGCTCGAATTGCGGCGGCATTCCCGGGCACGGGGCTGGAGCGCGTAGAAATCGTCGGCATGCCGATGAAATCCGCAATCGCTAACCTGGACCGAAAGGCCCGTCAGCGTCAAGCGCGCGAGTTCTTCGGCCTGGATCCAGACCGTCCCACCATTGTGGTGACAGGCGGATCCTTGGGGGCCGCTTCGCTGAACCAGACTTTGAAGTCCGTCCTGCCCAAGCTTCCCGCATCCGAGCTGCAGATTCTGCACATCACCGGAAAAGGCAAGGCCATTCTTGACCAGCAAGGGCAGCCGGTTCAGCAGCCAGGCTACGTCCAGACTGAGTTTGTTGACGGTATGGAAAACGCGTACGCAGCGGCAGATCTTTTCATTTCACGGGCAGGTGCAGGAACTGTCTGCGAACTGGCCGCCGTCGGTGTTCCAGCAATCCTGGTGCCGCTTCCCATTGGAAACGGCGAACAGAAGTTGAACGCACGGCCCTTGGTTGAAGCTGGTGGCGCGCACATGGTGGAGGACACCGGTTTCACTCCGGAGTGGTTCCTCTCGACGGTGGTCCCGCTTGCGCTCAACCCCCAGAGACTCGATGCAATGAGCGAAGCGTCAACCCGAGTGGGTAGGCGCGATGCCGCCGAACGCATGGCCGTGCTTATTCGCGAAGAAGCTATCAAATTCCGCACTCAATCCACCGCCGCAAAAGAGGACTAATGCAACAGCAACTTCATGTCAACGATCTGGGCCGGACCCACTTGTTGGGCATCGGCGGCGTGGGCGTGTCCGCGGTAGCACGGCTTCTCGTGGCGCGCGGGGTAACCGTGTCCGGTACTGACGCCAAGGACCTACCAGTACTTCACGAACTTGAAGAGCTCGGTGCCCGCACGTTCGTAGGGTACGCGGCAGAGAACCTCGAAGACGTTGACACGGTCGTCATCTCTTCGATCATCAAGCCGGGAAACCCTGAGTACGACGAAGCAGTGCGCCGTGGCTTGCGCATTCTGCACCGCTCCGAAGCGCTCTCCGCCGTGATGAACGGGTACTTCACGGTGACCGTTGCCGGTACCCACGGAAAAACCACCACGTCTTCCATGATTGCCGTGATGTTCCGCGAAGCCGGGTTGTCGCCCAGCTTTGCCATTGGCGCGAACGTCGCCGGTATTGGTAAGAATGCCGAACTTGGCGAAGGTCAGGTTTTTGTTGCTGAAGCCGATGAATCCGATGCCTCGTTCTTGAACTACCGCCCCAACGCAGTAGTCGTAACGAACGTTGAAGCGGACCACTTGGACCACTACGGCACCGCCGAGGCTGTTCATGAAGCCTTCCATCTCTTCGCTTCATTGCTGCCAGCCGACGGCTTGCTGGTGTGCTGCGCGGATGATCCTGGATCCCTAGCGCTGGCAAAGCGAATGCGCGCCGAGCGTGACGACATCCGAGTCCAAACCTATGGTTTCGCTGACTTCGCTGATCGGCGCATCACCGACGTCAGAACCGAAGGCAGCGCCTTCTCCGCCACCCTAGAGTGGGGGAGCGGCGAGAGCGTTGACCTTGAACTGAAAGTCCCTGGAAACCACAACTTGCTCAACGCCACCGCCGCTTTCGCCGTTGGCGTGGACGCCGGACTCGATCCAGAGGAAGCCGCCCGCGCGGTGGGACTCTTCCGAGGATCCGCTCGTCGCTTCGAAGCCAAGGGCGAAGCCCGCGATATCCGTGTATTCGATGACTACGCGCACCACCCCACCGAAGTTCTCGCCGCGCTCAAGGCAGCGCGCACGGTGGCTGGCGGCGGAAAAGTACACGTAGTGTTCCAGCCTCATTTGTTCTCCCGGACCAAAGAGTTCACGCGTGAATTTGCTGAGGCGCTTTCTTTGGCTGATACCGCACTGATTCTGGATATTTATCCAGCTCGCGAACAAGCAATCCCCGGGGTTACCAGTGACCTCATCGTTGACGCTCTTGAAATCAGCGGCAGCCTCACTACTTTTGAGCACGCGCCGTCCGAGCTTGTTGCCAAGGCTGAGCCTGGCGACATCATCATGACCATCGGTGCTGGCGATGTGACTGAACTGGGCCCGCGGATCGTGGCGGAGCTGAATGGCTAAGAATCAAGACTCCACAGATTTGAACTCCAATTCCTTGCTTCGGAACAAGGAAACCGGTTCCCCAGAGGAAAGCTCCAACGTTATTGGACTGCCTGTGGTGGAGGCGAAACTTCGACGACGAAAGTTGCTGTGGTGGCTCGGCGGTGCCGTGGGAGTCGTTGTTGCAGTCATGCTGATTTTGTGGTTCTCGCCGTTGCTGGCCGTCAAAAACATTAACGTCCATGGCACTTCGTTGACCACGGCTAAGGCTGTGACCGAACGACTGGAATCAATCAAGGGCACCCCGCTTCCACAAATCAGTTCGGATCGCGTGCTCGAGCTCTTGAAAGATGACCCAGCGGTGGAGGACGTAGTGGTTCAGGCCCAAACGCCAGCCACTCTGGATGTCCAGGTCATTGAGTACGTTCCTGTTGCCGTGATGCGCGACGGGAGCTCCCAGAACTTGGTGGCATCCGATGGTCACGCACTAGCGCCTGCAACCGAGAAGAACAGCGAATCACTTCCCGTGATCGAGCTGGCCAACGGAAGCAAGGACCAGGACGTCTTTCTAGCCGTAACTCAAGTGCTCGGTGAGATCACCTCAGAAGTTCGTGCGGAACTTGCCTCGGCAACGGCATCCTCAATTGATTCGGTTCAGCTCAAACTCAACGATGGCCGCACCATTGTGTGGGGTTCAGCGGATGAGGGTTCTAAGAAGGCTGCAGTGCTCGCCGCACTCTTGACGGTTGATCCTGAAGAATCAGGGGAGACCATTGATGTCTCGAGCCCGGACCATCCCGTGACAAAGTAGGTTGAGGCATCCTGCGTAAAGCGTGTGAATGATCGTTATTTCGCGACACGCAACGGATGTCATTGAATCGCTAGGGCACACCCCATAGCGTTCTAACAGAAGAACTTGACATAACTCTAACCCTGAAGTTAAGGGTTAAGGTTGCGAATGTTGCGCGTGTCGCCGTTCGCGTCTTGGCAGACTTGAAACTAGCAGTACAACACCACAAGAAAAAGGGACAAACGCTGTGGCAGCTCCTCAGAATTACTTGGCCGTCATTAAGGTCGTCGGAATTGGCGGCGGTGGCGTCAACGCCGTGAACCGAATGATCGAGGTCGGTTTGCGAGGCGTAGAGTTCATCGCTATCAACACCGATGCTCAGGCCCTCCTGATGAGCGACGCTGACGTGAAGCTCGATGTAGGACGTGAACTTACCCGCGGACTTGGCGCCGGTGCCAACCCAGAGGTTGGCCGTCAGGCAGCCGAAGATCACGCTGAAGAAATTGAAGAAGTTCTTCGTGGCGCAGACATGGTGTTCGTGACCGCCGGCGAAGGTGGCGGAACCGGTACCGGTGGCGCTCCCGTCGTTGCACGCATCGCCCGGTCCCTCGGTGCGTTGACGATCGGTGTTGTCACGCGTCCGTTTACTTTTGAAGGTCGCCGCCGCGCAAACTCTGCCGAGACTGGCATTGACTCGTTGCGCGACGAAGTTGACACCCTCATTGTGATCCCGAACGACCGTTTGCTGTCCATCAGTGACCGCAACGTCTCGGTCTTGGATGCTTTCCGCTCCGCAGACCAGGTCTTGCTTTCCGGTGTTCAGGGCATCACGGACCTCATCACCACTCCAGGTTTGATCAACCTTGACTTTGCCGACGTAAAGTCCGTCATGCAGGGCGCAGGCTCCGCTTTGATGGGTATCGGCTCCGCTCGCGGTGAAGACCGTGCGGTCAAGGCAGCCGAGCTCGCCATCGCATCCCCACTGCTTGAAGCTTCCATCGACGGCGCCTACGGTGTGCTGTTGTCCATTCAGGGTGGTTCGGATCTCGGCTTGTTCGAAATCAACGAAGCCGCTCGCTTGGTTCAGGAAGTCGCTCACCCAGAAGCCAACATCATCTTCGGTGCCGTCATTGACGATGCTCTGGGAGATGAGGCTCGCGTGACCGTGATTGCTGCCGGCTTTGACCAGGTGGATGCCACCAGCCAGTCGCCACAGAATCACCAGCGCGCAGTGCCACAGCAGGCTCCGCAGAACAACCAGCCTTCCGCGCCGGCTCAGGCTCCAGCTCAGCGTCCGGCCGTTCAGCAGAACAACCCTGCTCCGGCCACCGCACCACAGGCTCCGTCTGTTCCAGGAACCATGCCACTCAAGCCAGGCCAGTCCGGTGGATGGGGCGCAGCCCCAACCCGTCCAGCTCAGCCAGCTAACGCAGGCTCGGCAGGCAACCAGCCGGGAAACCAGCAGAACAACAACTTCAATAACAACTCTGCCGCTCCACAGCAGCAGTTCGAAGAGTTGCCTGCAGTCGTAGAGCCAGACTTGAACGCCGGCGGCGGCGACGAACTCGATGTTCCAGACTTCTTGAAGTAAACGTAAACGCCCGTTGCCGCATCCGCTTGCATGAGGGGATGCGGCAACACGTACGAAAAGTTGCATAACGAATGAAGATCTATTCCTCCACGCTGGCCCCCGCCGTCAAGGTTGCATTCACCTCTCAAGAAGAGGGCAATCTGGCAGGCCACGTGGGGGATGATCCTTTTAACGTGGCAAGGAATCGCGCGAGTCTAGAAAAGCAGCTGGGACTAACCGAAACCCCCATCGCTTACATGAACCAAGTGCATTCTGCCGTGGTGGCGGAGCCAGCAAGTCCGGGTCAGGATGCGCCCACCGCTGACGGTCTCATCAGCGCCGCCGGCAATCAACCCATGGCGGTGCTTGTGGCCGATTGCGTGCCACTGGTCTTTGTAGGTGTCAACGAAGCGGACGGTGCTCCCGTCACTGCGGTTGCACACGCGGGGCGAAAAGGACTTTTAGACGGCATCATCGAGAACACCGTCGCTGAACTTCGCACAGCAGGTGCCACATCCTTCGAAGCATGGATTGGACCGTCCATTTGCGGATCGTGCTACGAAGTTCCGCAGCAGATGCAAGAGGATGCCGAAGCTACCCACCCCGGTATCGCCAGCACTACTTCGTGGGACACTCCTGCTCTCGATCTTCCACGCACCGCCGCACAGATCGTGCGTGAGCTCGGAGGCATCCCACACGAGACTCACGAGTGCACCCTCGAAAACGATTCCTACTTCTCCTACCGTCGAGACTCCAAGACCGGACGTCTAGCGGGACTCGTCTGGTTGTCCGTGGAGGGACAAAAATGACCGCCTCGGCTGAAGACCGCGCACGTGATCTGCGCACCCGGCTTGAAAGCGTCCAGCGGCGAATCGCAGAGGCGACAGAAAAAGCGGGACGGGAACAAGCTCCCCAGCTCATTGTGGTCTCCAAGTTCTTCCCAGCCAGCGACGTGCAAATCCTGCACGAGTTTGGCATGACCGACTTCGGCGAAAACAAGGATCAAGAGGCAGCTGCTAAGTCGGCCGAACTCAGCGACCTGAACCTGCGGTGGCACTTCATTGGCCAGCTGCAATCCAACAAGGCCAAGAGCGTCGTGCGGTATGCCTCTATGGTGCATTCGGTGGACCGCGCTTCAATCGTGAACGCTTTGGGTAAAGCCATGGCCCGGGAAATCGCCGCTGCTGAAGAAGCCGGCGAGCCAGCGCGTCCGGATCTCGAAGTGCTCATCCAAGTAGATTTCGGTGAGGAATTCTCACCCGACCACGACGCAACGCCAGCGAGTAGCGGCGCGCAACGTGGCGGCGTCGTACCCCAAGAAATTGCCGCACTCGCCGCGGCCATCAGCGAAACCCAGCACCTCACCTTGCGAGGTCTCATGACGGTAGCCCCGCTGGGTGCTGAACCGGGCAAAGTATTTGACCGATTGCGTGAGGAACTGGACGGACTGAACCGTCTCTACCCAGACGCAAGCATCATGTCTGCCGGCATGAGCCACGATTTAGAAGCAGCCATAGAGTCTGGTGCGACACACCTGCGGATTGGCTCGGATGTCCTCGGGCCCCGCCCTGCTGTGCGGTAGCGTCGAATCAGCGAAGACAAATCGTGTGGTAGTGCCCTCTGGCGCCGCATGATCAAGGAACAGCACTAAGGAGAAGCCATGTCCGGCGCCTTGCGGAAGACCATGATTTACTTGGGCCTCGCGGATAGCGAAGACCAGGATTACAACGACAAAATTGAGCACGAAGCGCGCCCAGAATCGCGCCGCGTCGCTGTCGACGAGCGTGACGATGATCGCGATGACGCTCGTGCCCAGGTTGCACCAGTGCGCCGCGATGATGACGTGGTGCGTCCGCTTCGAGAAGAAGCCGCTCCGCGTCCTGCTACCGTGAGCCGCGTGGAAGAGTACCGCGCACCTGTTACCCCTATTAAGCGCGCTAGCTCAAGTCGTGAAGAGGAATTCTCCGTGCGTCAAATCACCACCGTGCACCCGCGTTCTTACAACGATGCGAAGCTCATTGGCGAGGCTTTCCGTGAAGGAATTCCGGTCATCATGAACGTGACGGACATGGGAGAGTCGGACGCTAAGCGCCTCGTTGATTTCTCCGCCGGACTCGTGTTCGCACTACACGGTACGATTGATCGCATCACCAACAAGGTGTTCTTGCTCTCGCCAGCGACCGTTGAGGTCATCGGCGAGGACAAAAAAGCTGCCGAAGGTCAGACGACCTTCTTCAACCAAAGCTAGGCGAGGTCAGCTCACGCTGTGAGTCTTCTATTCGGTTTGCTCTACGCGGCACTGACAGTTATTCAAGTGCTGCTCATTATCCGCATTGTGCTGGATGTGACCCAGTCTTTCGCGCGATCCTGGCGTCCTAAGGGTGTTGCCCTCATGACAGCTATGGCGGTGTATACCGTGACGGATCCGCCGATGCGCTGGATCCGTTCCAAGGTTCCTACGTTGGATTTCGGCGGTATTCGCCTGGATCTGGCCTTCATCTTGCTGTTCTTCGCTGTCATCATTTTGAAGTTCATCGTTCTGCAATTCGGATAATTCGCGTCCCCTGAGGACTGTTGGCCCATTTTTCTTGTGGCCGAAAGTTAATAGTCTGCGTGTCGTCGCGATACTATGAACAACGAGTAGTCTCCGGGTGGGGCTGTGCAATCGTCAGTAAACAGAGGGACGCGTCCCAGTGTGTCAATGACGGATGCAGAGATTCCCCCGGCCAAGTCCGCATTTTCATACGAGGTGCGGGCGAACAAACGAGTATCAGAGGTGAATTATGGCGCTCACGCCTGAAGACGTTGTCAACAAGCGGTTCCAGCCCACCAAGTTCCGTGAAGGTTATGACCAGATCGAGGTGGATGACTTCCTCGATGAGATCGTGACTGAGTTGCGCCGCCTGAACAAGGAAAATAACGAGCTTCGTCAGCGCGTTACAGAACTTCAGGCTGGCAAGGAAGCCGCCGCTCCTGCTGCAGCTACTGCGGATGACACCAAGGTTCCGGCTCCGGTTCCAGCCGTCAAGGACGCTGCTGCAGCTGATGACAAGGGTGCAGATAAGACTGTTGCTGCTGCGAACTTCGCTTCGACTCAGTCGGCAGCCACCGCAACCGCCGCTCCAGGTGGAGAACAGCACCGCGTTACGGCAGAATCTGCCACCGGCGTTCTTGCCATGGCTCAGCGCTTGCATGACGAATACGTCAGCGCCGGCATCGAGCAGCGCGACAAGCTCATCGCTGAGGCGAAGAGCAAGGCTGAGACCCTCGTGTCTGACGCCAACGCCAAGTCCCAGAAGCTGGTCACGGACGCAGATACGCGTTCCAAGAAGATGGTGAGCGACGCCGAGGAAACCACTCGCAAGACGCTGACCGATCTTGACCAGAAGAAGACCGTTCTTGAATCTAAGATTGACCAGTTGCGTGGCTTTGAGCGTGACTACCGTGGACGTCTCAAGACGTACATCGAGGGTCAGTTGCGCGATCTCGAGTCCAAGGGCTCCGTGGAGACCGCATCGGCGGAGAACACGCAGCGCTAAGCCTCTCGGGCTTAATTGAGTGATTTAGGCACAATGTCGGTGGCCCTTGGGTCGCCGACATTGTTGTTTCGTGGGCTTGAGAAAAGGTGAGCAATGAACGATGACCCTGTGGTGACAGCAACCGAAGAACCGGCCAAGAAGCATTCGCGTGGGCGTTTGGTGGCGATGGCGCTTTCGCTGGCGATTATTGCGTACGCAGCCGATCAGCTCACGAAGTGGTGGGTTGAGAACAACATGTATGAGGGCCAAGTCATTCCGGTGATTCCACCCGTTCTGAACTGGTACTTCATTCGCAACCCGGGGGCCGCGTTCTCGATCGGCACAGAATTTACGTGGGTTTTTTCGCTGCTGATGGCCGCGGTGTTCATTTTTGTCTTGTTCTTGCTCCGTAAGCTCGGCTCCCTCTGGTGGGCTGTGGCGTTGGGTGGTTTGTTGGGCGGCGTCGCGGGAAACCTGACGGACCGTCTCTTCCGACCGCCGGCGTTCTTCCAGGGGCACGTAGTGGATTTCATTTCGGTGCCGAATTTCGCCATCTTCAACATCGCTGATTCGTTCATTGTGTGTTCGATGATTGGTATTTGCTTGCTCATGTTCGTGGGCCGTCGCGTTGACGGCACCAAGGACGTTGTGGCGCCGAAGGGTGCCGTTGAGGATGCTTCGAGTGAGTCGGAGCGCGGCTAGGTGAAGCCTGAGATTTCCGAAGATTTTCTGATAGAGGACGACGACGCAGGCTTGCGTCTGGATGCTTTCCTTTCTGCGCGCTTGGGGGAGCCTCGCGGTGAAGTGGCCCAGTGGTGCGCTTCTGGTTGGGTCAGCGTTGCCGGGCAACCTGCCGCGAAGTCCCGTAAGGTCCGCGCTGGCGAAACTGTGAACGTTCGGGTTCCCGAGCGTTTCGATCCCATGGCTGTAAAGGTGGAGACTGTGCAAGATCTCAAGATTCTTGGCGAAGACCCCGACTTTGTGGTGATCGATAAGCCAGTGGGCGTAGCTGCTCATCCCAGCCCAGGATGGGTTGGTCCCACCGTGGTGGGTGCGTTGGCCGGGGCTGGCTACCGAATTTCTACGTCCGGAAGCCCGGAACGTCAGGGCATTGTTCACCGTCTCGATGTTGGCACTTCGGGAGTGATGGTGGTCGCCCAGACCGAACGTGGCTACACAGCCCTCAAGCGTGCGTTCAAAGAGCGCACGCCCACCAAGGTGTACCACGCAGTGGTTCAGGGTCTACCAGAGCCGCTCAAGGGCACCATTGATGCACCCATTGGGCGCCACCCGAATCACTCGTGGAAGTTCGCGGTCTTGGAAGATGGCCGCAACGCGGTCACCCACTACGAAGTGCTTGAAGCTTTTGGTGCTGCTTCCTTGGTGGAAGTGCACTTGGAAACAGGACGCACGCACCAGATCCGCGTGCATTTCTCCGCGATGAAGCACCCGTGTGCCGGCGATCAAACCTACGGAGCAGACCCTCGATTGTCCGCTGAGCTGGGGCTGGTGCGCCAGTGGCTGCACGCTCATAAGCTGGGCTTCCCGCACCCGGTCACGGGCGAGTACGTGGAGTTTGTCAGCGACTACCCGGAGGATTTGCGACACGCCCTTGAGCTGCTTCGAGACGGCGCTCACTAGCGACTTCACCCGGGCTGCCTCTAAGTGTTGGGGATGCTCATTAGACTGGATGGGTGGCTAGCAGCAATGAGAAGAACTTCGTCCATCTACACACTCACACCGAGTACTCGATGCTTGATGGGGCTGCGCGACTCAAAGAGCTGTTCGCTGAGGCGCAACGCCTAGAGATGCCAGCCATGGCCATCACAGACCACGGCTACCTCTTTGGAGCTTTCGACTTTTGGCGTCAGGCAACGGACGCGGGCATCAAACCGATCATCGGTGTTGAAGCCTACGTAGCCCCGGGCATAGCCCGCACTGACAAGACCCGTGTGCGCTGGGGTGACATGAGCCAGAAGGGCGATGACGTCTCCGGTGGTGGTGTGATCACCCACATGACTTTGCTTGCGCGCAACAACGTGGGCATGCACAACCTCTTTGAGGCCTCCTCGATTGCCTCTCTGGATTCACCGTTCTCGAAATGGCCGCGGTGGGACCGTGAACTTCTCAACAAATACGGTGAGGGCCTCATCGCCACCACGGGTTGTCCTTCGGGAGAGATTCAGACCCGTCTCCGTTTGGGTCAGTATGAGGAAGCCCGTGCGGCCGCCTCCGAGTTCCGGGACATTTTCGGTGCAGAGAATTACTACTGCGAGCTCATGGATCACGGTCTGAGCATTGAGCGTCGCACGCGCGAAGGTCTCATGCGGTTGGCCAAAGAGCTCAACTTGCCGCTGGTTGCCACGAACGATCTTCACTACACGCACGAGCATGACGCGAAAGCGCACGAAGCCCTTCTTGCCATCCAGTCGGGTTCCAAGCTGGACGAGCCCACGTATGACGAGGGCGGTTCGCGCTTCGCGTTCGCCGGCACCGGCTACTACTTGAAGTCTTCGCAAGAGATGCGTGAGGTCTTCAAGGAGCTGCCAGAGGCATGCGATAACACCTTGCTCATCGCCGAAAAGTGCGAAGTCTCCTTCGATATGAGCGCCAACTACATGCCACGCTTCCCTTGCCCGGAAGGGGAGACGGAAGAATCCTGGCTCATCAAGGAAGTCGCCAAGGGTCTGGCGTACCGCTACCCGAACGGCGTCACGGATGAGGTGCGCGCTCAAGCGGACTACGAGCTGGACGTCATCACCAAGATGGGCTTCCCGGGATACTTCCTGGTGGTGGCCGACTTCATCAACTGGTCCAAGGACAACGGCATTCGCGTGGGTCCCGGTCGTGGTTCCGGTGCAGGTTCCATGGTGGCGTACGCGCTACGTATTACGGACCTGGATCCGCTCCAGCACGGTCTGATCTTCGAACGATTCCTGAACCCGGACCGTGTGTCCATGCCCGACTTCGACGTGGACTTTGACGATCGTCGCCGCCCCGAAGTGATCGAGTACGTGACCAAGAAGTATGGTGACGAACGCGTTGCAATGATCGTGACGTACGGAACCATCAAGACCAAGCAGGCTCTGAAGGACTCCGCCCGTGTGCTGGGCTACCCGTTCAGCATGGGTGACAACCTCACTAAGGCTTTGCCGCCAGCGGTGATGGCAAAGGACATCCCGCTTGCGGACATCGAGAACCCCGACGCCAAGCGTTACAGCGAGGCAGGGGACTTCCGAGAGCTGATCGCCACGGACCCAGAAGCCAAGACGGTATTCGAAACCGCCAAGGGCCTCGAGGGCCTGAAACGTCAGTGGGGCGTGCACGCCGCTGGCGTCATCATGTCCTCGGAACCGATCATCAACGTCATCCCGATCATGCGCCGCCTTCAAGACGGACAGGTCATCACCCAGTTTGATTACCCCACGTGCGAAGGCTTGGGGCTGATCAAGATGGACTTCTTGGGCCTTCGAAACCTGACGATCATCTCCGACGCCATCAACAACATCAAGCAGAATCGTGATTTCGAGCTTGACCTTGAGACCCTCGCGCTTGATGACAAAGACTCTTACGACCTTCTGGCGCGCGGCGATACGCTGGGCGTTTTCCAGCTCGACGGCGGACCCATGCGTTCGCTGCTCAAGCTCATGCGCCCGGACAACTTTGAAGACATTTCCGCCGTCTTGGCGCTCTACCGTCCGGGCCCCATGGGTGCGAACGCGCACAACAACTACGCGCTGCGAAAGAACAAACTCCAAGAGGTCACCCCGATTCACCCTGAGCTTGAAGAGCCGCTCAAGGAGATTTTGGGCGGAACCTTCGGCCTGATCGTGTATCAGGAGCAGGTGATGGCAATCGCGCAGAAGCTGGCTGGCTACACGCTGGGTCAAGCAGATATTCTGCGCCGTGCCATGGGTAAGAAGAAGAAGTCTGAACTGGATAAGCAGTTCGCTGGCTTCTCCCAGGGCATGGTGGACCGCGGTTACTCGATGGAAGCCGTCAACACACTGTGGGCCATCCTGTTGCCGTTCTCCGACTACGCGTTCAACAAGGCTCACTCGGCGGCCTATGGCGTGGTCTCCTACTGGACCGCCTATTTGAAGGCTCACTACCCGGCCGAATACATGGCCGCGCTCTTGACCTCCGTGGGCGATGACAAAGACAAACTGGCGCTGTACCTGAACGAGTGCCGTCACATGGGCATCACGGTATTGCCGCCGGACGTGAACGAATCGGCGCTGACCTTTACGCCAGTGGGGGAGGACATCCGCTTCGGCATGGGCGCTATCCGCAACGTGGGCTCCAACGTGGTGGACGCCATGGTGGCTTCTCGCGAAGAGAAAGGCGCCTTCCAGGACTTCTCCGACTTCCTGAGCAAGGTTCCTGCCGTGGTGTGCAACAAGCGCACCATTGAATCCCTCATCAAGGCCGGCGCGTTCGACTCGATGGGTCATCATCGCCGCGCGCTATTGGTGATCCACGAAGAAGCCATCGACTCGGTGATCGCTCTCAAGCGCAACGAGGCCGCCAACCAGTTCGACCTTTTCAGCGCGTTCGATGACCCGAGCGCCGGATCCAGCCTTGCGGTGTCCATCCCGGATCTTCCGGAGTGGGAGAAGAAAGACAAGCTGTCCTTCGAACGCGAAATGCTGGGCCTGTACGTCTCCGACCACCCGTTGCAGGGTCTCGGCGAAGTGCTCAACGACAATGCGGATCACCAGATTTCCCAAGTGCTCTCGGAAGACGGTCCTGCCGATGGATCCTTCGTGACGATCTCGGGCATGATTACCTCCCTCCAACGCCGTATCGCCAAAAACAGTGGCAATCCGTACGCGCGCTGCGAGCTCGAGGACCTGAGCGGTTCCATGGAAGTGATGTTCTTCGGCAAGGTTTACGGGCCAATTGCCCCGTTGCTCGTAGAAGATCTCATTGTTTCCATCAAGGGCCGCGTCCAGCGCCGCGATGATGGCAGCATCACGTTGAGCGCTCAGGAAATGACCATTCCGGAAATCCACGAGGACGGACTTGGTGGTCCCATCGTCATTAGCCTCCCGCACTATCGCGCCAACGAACAGTTGTTGACGCAACTAGGTGAGGTTTTGAGAATGTACCCGGGTAAGACCGAGGTTCGGCTCAAGCTCACGGGAGACCGAAGCGTTGAACTGATGCGTTTAGGTTCCAAATACCGCGTGAATCCGAGCTCCTCGATGTTCGGTGACCTGAAGGTGCTTTTGGGTCCCGACGCACTTGAATCGAAGCCTTCGGGGGCGACAGTCGGTATCTAAGGCGGGGCGTTTGTCCGTGAATTACCTCCGATTTTCGTCATGCGGGCCGCTATTCGCTCGGCGGGGCACTTGACGTCCGTAGACTAGTGGGGTGAATTCTGAGCTGTTTCCTTCCCTGGCCACCCTTGATCTGCGCGGATCGTCGCTGACCCGCGCCGAGCTTTTGGCTGCGATGCCGCGTTCAACGCGAAGCGTCGAATACGCCACGGCTGCGGTTGAGGAGATTATTGCTTCGGTGCGCGCGGAAGGCTTCGCGGCTTTGCGTTCGCTTGCTAAGAAGTACGACGGCGCAGCCCCCGAACATTTCCGGGTCACCGAGGAGCAGCTAGAGCAAGCGCTCGAGAACTTGGATCCCAAGGTGCGCAAGGCGCTTGAGGAGTCGATTCGTCGAGCCCGGATCTTTGCGCAGGCCTCCGTGCCTCGTGACGCTGAAGTTTCGTACGGCGATGGCAGCACGGTGAGCCAGCGCTGGGTTCCTGTTCGTCGTGTGGGCTTGTACGTGCCAGGCGGACTGGCCGTATACCCGTCCAGCGTGGTGATGAACGTGGTTCCTGCCCAAGCAGCTGGCGTCACATCGATTGCCCTTGTCTCTCCGCCACAGCGAGAATTCAATGGTCTCCCGCACCCCACTATCCTTGCGGCAGCTCACTTGCTCGGCGTTACCGAGGTGTACGCGCTCGGCGGCGCGCAGGCTATCGCAGCCCTCGCCTATGGTGTGTCCGAGGATCAAGCCTCCGGTGACGCAGCCATTGAACCCGTAGACGTCATCACGGGACCGGGCAACATTTTTGTGGCGACCGCCAAGCGGCTGGTCAAGGGTCGAGTGGGCATTGACGCTGAGGCTGGCCCGACCGAGATCGCGATCCTCGCCGATGACAGCGCCAACCCGGCTTTTGTAGCCGCGGACATGATCTCCCAAGCAGAGCACGATCCAAATGCGGCGTCCGTGCTGATTACCCCGAGCTCGGACCTGGCAACCAAGGTACGGGCCGAACTCGAACAGCAAGTGGCTCAAACCAAGCACCACGAACGAGTCCAGCAAGCCCTTTCCGGTGCGCAGTCCAGCATTGTGCTGGTTGATTCACTCGACGCTGGAATTGAAGTGTGCGACGCGTACGGTGCCGAGCACCTCGAGATTCACACCGAAAACGCGCAGGATGTCGCGGGCCGCATCACGGTAGCCGGGGCGATCTTCGTTGGCCCCTACAGCCCGGTGTCTTTGGGTGACTATTCGGCTGGCTCAAACCACGTGCTGCCCACCATGGGAAGCGCGGCTCACTCGTCCGCACTGAACCCCACGGTGTTCCTCAAAGCCATCCAATACATTTCCTATAGCGAACAAGCGCTGGGAGAAGTGGCCGAGCACGTCGTGGAGCTTTCGCGAGCCGAGGATCTGCCAGCGCACGGCGACGCCGTCCTGGTTCGCATGAATGAACGGAGTCAAAGCTAATGCAGTGCCCGTTTTGCCGTCATCCGGATTCCAGAGTGGTGGACTCACGTGTCACCGACGATGGCGCAGCGATTCGTCGCCGTCGCCAATGCGCCCAGTGCTCTAAGCGATTCACCACGCTCGAAACTACAGCCCTGAACGTTGTGAAGCGCTCAGGTGTGGTTGAACCGTTTAGCCGCTCCAAAGTGATTAGTGGAGTGCGTAAAGCCTGTCAGGGGCGGCCGGTGACCGATGATGACCTCGCCGTGCTGGCTCAAGACGTGGAAGAAGCCGTCCGCGCCACGGGAGCAGCAGAAATCAAAGCCCACGAAGTGGGTCTTGC
Organism: Neomicrococcus aestuarii; assembly: GCF_014201135.1. NCBI lineage: Bacteria > Bacillati > Actinomycetota > Actinomycetes > Micrococcales > Micrococcaceae > Neomicrococcus > Neomicrococcus aestuarii. Next base: position 2,634,126 of record NZ_JACHDR010000001.1, read on the forward strand.
GATTCTCGAGCCTCTTCAAAAGCTAGATCAAGTGGCGTATTTGAGGTTCGCAAGCGTGTACCAGGGCTTTGATTCCCTGGATGACTTCGAGACAGCTATCGCGCAGCTACGAGCTAAGTAGGCTACGCGATCGTGACTAACTGGCGATAACGCCGGTGACTTCAGCGTGAAGTGTTGACTGAAGCGCTGCGCCGGCGATGCCAGCGTTGTTGATCAACTGTGCGGGAACGATCTTGGTGCGAAGATCCAGAAGTGGCAGGTACTTCTCAGACTTCTTGGAAATACCGCCGCCCACAATGAACAAGCTGGGGGAGAACAAGAACTCCACATGGCTGAAATAGCGCTGCAAGAGCTTCGCGTATTCGTTCCAACTCAAGTCCTTGCGCTCGCGAGCTGAGGCACTTGCTTCAGCTTCGGCGTCGTGCCCGTCAATCTCTAAGTGACCCAACTCAAGGTTAGGTACCAACTGACCGTTGAAGACCATTCCGGAACCAATACCGGTACCCAACGTAATGGTCAGCACGGTCCCGGCAACCCCCTTGCCAGCACCGTAACGAGCCTCCGCAAGCCCGGCAGCGTCAGCATCGTTGATCACAGTGACGGGGCGGCCAAGCGTCGCAGTAAAAAGCGAATCTACGTCCGTTCCAATCCAGCTCTTGTCAACGTTTGCCGCTGAGAGCGCTACGCCGTTGTCAATGATCGCCGGGAACGTCACGCCCACGGCAGTATCCGCCTCTGGCGCCTCGGGACGGCTCATGAGCTCGTCGACAATCTGCTTGAGAACCTCGGCCACCGCTTCAGGCGTCGCCGGCTTAGGGGTATCGATGCGGAATCGCTCACCCACCAGGTCGCCCGTCTCAAGATTGACGATGCCTCCCTTGATGCCGGTACCTCCAATATCAACACCGATACCGAAGTGGTGTCGCGGAGTGATGCCTGAAGCAGGTGTCAAAGACATGGGACGAACGTCCTCTCAAAGAGTGCAGTGCGTTAGATGGCGGATGCCGCCTAACAAAGGCTAACGAGGTCAAGCTCCGCTGAGCAAGGCTCAACGGGACAAGGCGTATTTAGGCAACAAATAACTACGGAAGTGTCAAAATTTCGGCGCCGGAATCGGTGACCAGAAGCGTGTGCTCGAACTGAGCGGTGCGTTTCTTATCCTTCGTGGTGGCGGTCCAGCCGTCTTCCCACATGTCCCACTCCACGGTACCCAACGTCAGCATCGGTTCAATGGTGAGCGTCATGCCCGGTTCGATCAGATCTGAGAACCGTGGTGCGGCGTCGTAATGCGGAATAATCAAGCCCGTGTGGAAGGCCGGGCCCACACCGTGGCCCGTGAAATCGCGAACCACACCGTAGCCGAAGCGCTTCGCGTACGACTCAATAGTGCGGCCAATGACGTTGAGCTGACGCCCAGGCATGACGGCCTTGATGGCACGGCGCAAAGACTCTTCGGTGCGCTCTACGAGCAAGCGGGACTCTTCGTCGACATCGCCCACGAGGAACATCGCGTTGGTGTCGCCGTGGACGCCAAAGAGGTAGGCCGTGATGTCGATGTTGATGATGTCGCCGTCCTGAAGCACGGTGCTGTCCGGGATGCCGTGGCAAATCACTTCGTTCAGCGAGGTGCAGACAGACTTAGGGAATCCGCGATACCCCAAGCAGGACGGGTAGGCGTTGTGATCAATCAGGAACTCGTGACCAATGCGGTCCAGCTCATCCGTGGTGATACCCGGCCGAATAGCCTTACCGATTTCCTGCAGACCCTGCGCAGCAAGCTTGGAAGCAACGCGGATCTTCTCGATGGTTTCCGCAGAATGAACGTCGCCACCAGTCCACTTCTGTGGCGCGGGCTTCCCGACGTACTCGGGGCGCGCGATGTGATTCGGAACCGAGCGAACAGGGGAGAGCGTACCGGGCTTGAGATTCCCGACGGGGGCAACAGAAACAGACATACCTTGATCCTAACGACTTCACGAGCGAGTACTCTGAGAAACATCCACCGCGATTCACCACATACTCAGGAGGAACCATGAGCGATGACGCAGTCACGCCAGACGCCCCTCAGGGCGACTTTTGGTACAACGTTGAAACGGGCGAAGTAGAAGTTGGAGCCCAGTCAGACTGGACTAAATTGCTTGGTCCCTACGCTAGTCGCGAAGAGGCCCAGAAGGCCATGGACAAGGTCCACCGCAACAATGACGCGTGGGATGACGAGGAAGAAGCTTAGTCAAAGCTATGTTCCGGGGCCGGGAAGGCTCCAGAAGCCACGTCAGTCTTGTAGGCCTGGGCGGCCTGTTCAATGATGGGGCGTAGCTGGGCGTATTGCTTCACGAATTTCGGCATGCGCCCAGAGCGCAACCCCAGCATGTCCTGCCACACCAAGACCTGTCCGGTGGTGCCGTTGCCGGCACCAATGCCGATCGTTGGAACTGTGAGTGCTTCGTCGACTCGGCGCGCAACCTCGGCGGGAACCATTTCCATTAGGACGCAGAAGGCTCCAGCTTCTTCTAGCGTCTTTGCCGTGTGAATCATTGCGGCCGCGGCTTCCTCGCCACGGCCCTGAACTCGGTATCCGCCCAGGGCGTGCTCTGATTGCGGAGTAAAACCAATGTGTGCGAGCACCGGAATGCCAGCTGCCGCGATCGCCGCAACCGTCTCCGCATGACGCTCGTCGCATTCAATCTTGACCGCGTGAATCCCGGTCTCTTTCATGAGGCGAATGCTCGATTCCACGGCCTGCTGCGGAGAAATCTCATAGGAGCCGAAAGGTAGATCGCAGACCAAGAACGAGTGCTTGGCACCTGCGGCAACGGCTTTAGCGAAAACGACCATCTCATCCATGGTGATGGGCAGCGTGGTCTCGTAGCCCATGACGTTGTTGGCCGCTGAATCACCAATCAACAACATTTCGATGCCCGCGGCATCGAAGATTTCCGCCGTGTACTGGTCATAAGCGGTCAGCATCGAGAAATGACCGCCGTTCTTCTTGATCTCTGCAAGGTGGACCGTGCGGATCTTCTTGAGGGGCGTCGACGATGCGTAGGGTGCTGTTTCTTGAGCCGTCATGGGGCTTAGTTTACGCCCCGGCGTGGAGGACGTTAGCGGAGATCACCCACAACAAGGCGGACAAAGGGACACCATTGAGTAAAGTGGAAGTGACCATCATTGGGGCAGTAAGTTTTTCTTAGCTGACTAGCGCCCGCTATCCAGTCTGCCGCCGTGCGAGAGGAGTCCTTCATGGATCGTCAACAAGAGTTCGTGCTGCGAACCATTGAAGAACGAGACGTTCGTTTTGTGCGTTTGTGGTTCACGGACGTTGTGGGTTCGTTGAAGTCCGTCGCTTTGGCGCCGGCTGAGGTTGAGGGCGCGTTCGAAGAGGGTCTTGGTTTTGACGGTTCCTCGATTCAGGGACTGTCGCGCATCTTCGAATCGGACATGCTGGCACAGCCGGATCCGTCCACGTTCCAGATCCTGCCGTGGCGCAGCAAAGAAGAACCCACCAGCCGTATGTTCTGCGATATTCAGAACCCGGATGGCACCGCCTCTAACGCGGATCCCCGCTACGTCCTGAAGCGCCAGCTCAAGAGCGCCGCTGACATGGGCTTTACGTGCTACACGCACCCCGAGATCGAGTTCTACCTCTTGCGCTCGGATGAAATCGGCGCCAGTGGCCAGCCCGTCCCGGTAGATTACGGCGGCTACTTCGATCATGTTCCTGGCGGCGTTGCCCAGGACTTCCGCCGCACGGCAGTCAACATGCTTGAGGCCGTTGGCATCTCCGTAGAGTTCTCCCACCACGAGGGTGGTCCGGGTCAGAATGAGATCGATCTGCGTTATGCGGATGCTCTGCAGACCGCGGACAACATCATGACCTTCCGAACGGTCATCAAGGAAGTGGCGCTCCAGCAAGGAAGCTACGCCACCTTCATGCCGAAGCCTTTCAAGGAGCACCCAGGCTCCGGAATGCACACGCACTTCTCGCTCTTCGAGGGTGACTCCAACGCGTTCTTCGAAGCCGGCCGCGAATTCCAGCTTTCCACCACGGCGCGTCACTTCATTGCGGGCATCCTGAAGCACGCTCCCGAGTTCACCGCCGTGACCAACCAGTTCGTGAACTCCTACAAGCGTCTGTGGGGCGGCGGCGAAGCGCCAAGCCACCTGTCGTGGGGTCACAACAACCGTTCCGCTTTGGTGCGCATCCCGTTGTACAAGCCGCACAAGGGCCAGTCTGCTCGTGTTGAGTACCGCGGCATCGATTCTGCGGCGAACCCGTACCTTGCCTTTGCGTGCTTGTTGGGTGCTGGCTTGAAGGGCATCGAGGAAGAGTACGAACTTATGCCGATCGCAGAGGATGACATTTGGAGCCTCTCCACGGCGGAGCGACGCGCATCCGGACACACGCCATTGCCTGGTAGCTTGCATGACGCAATCCGCGCCATGGAGGAGTCGGAGTTGGTCGCTGACATTCTGGGCGAACAGGTCTTCCAGTCATTCTTGCGCAACAAGCGCGATGAATGGGATGAGTACCGTCACGACGTGAGCCCGTTCGAACTGAACCGGTACCTCGGGATCCTTTAATCGTGCGTGTCGCTTCGCAGCGGGACTTGATAGCGGTCGGCTTCGCAGATCTTGAGCGAGCCGAGCGCTTCCTGCAAGCGCGCGAACTCGAATCCGTCTCCCGGGAGCAGTTGCTTGAGGGACTATCTCACTGCGCGAATCCAGACAGCGCTCTGTTGCTGCTGGTCCGGATTGCCGAACGGGACAAATCTGTCCTGAAACTCGTGGGGCGTGGAGAATCCAGCATCCCGCTGTTTCGCGTGCTGGGCGCCAGTGAGGCACTTGGTGAGTTCTTGGTGCGCCAGCCGCGCTTTCTAAGCACCCTGGAAACGGTCCCGGAACGTACGTTTCACGAGCGCGATGTTGCGTCCTTGACGGCGGAGATGTTGCGTTCTGTCGGTGCTGATCCTGAGGCCGAGCGCCCAGTCGCCACCGTGACCGGAACGCCGGGGATCGTTGCCCTGCGCGTGCGGTACCGGGCTCTGCTCTTGGATCTTGCCATGCGGGATTTGTGCTGCGGTGATCCGGAAGAGGCTTTCCCCCAGGTGGCGGCCGAGCTTGCCGATTTGGCGGGCGCAGCCATTGCCGCCGGGTTGGCTTTGGCACGCGCGGACGTATCGGAAAAATCCTCGCCGGAGATCGTGGATTCCTTGCGCATCGCCGTCATGGGCATGGGTAAGTGCGGCGCGCGCGAGCTCAATTACATTTCCGATGTTGACGTGATTTACGTGCATGCGGTTCGGGACTCCGTGAAGGACGACGACGCAGCGCGGCTTGATGAGCAAGCGGCATCTAAGATGGCGGCCCAGTTGGCGACGCTCACTGCCCGTGCCATGAACGCGACGGCACCGGAGCCTGGCTTGTGGGAGCTCGACGCCAATTTGCGTCCCGAGGGCAAAGACGGTGCCCTCTCACGAACTCTTGATTCCCACCTCGCCTACTACAAGCGATGGGCTCAAACGTGGGAGTTCCAAGCGCTGTTGAAGGCTCGCTTCTTGGCAGGTGATCCCGAGCTGGGGGTCGAGTACGAGGCCGCTGTGGCTCCTATGATCTGGGCCAGCTCCGAGCGCGAAGGGTTTGTGGAGTCCACGCAGGCCATGCGTCGTCGCGTGACAGACAATATTCCAGCGGCCGAAGTGAATCGCCAGATCAAACTGGGCCCCGGCGGTCTGAGAGACGTGGAATTTACCGTCCAGCTCCTGCAGCTGGTCCACGGTCGAGTTGAGGAATCTTTGCGCGTTCGGGACACTCTCAGCGGCATCGAGGTGCTTGCTGAAGCGGGGTATATGAGCCGCGCGGACGCCGCCAAATTTGGTGGCGCCTACCGTTATTTGCGCGTGCTGGAGCATCGCATCCAATTGACGCGGTTGCGCCGTACTCACCTGATGCCCACCAAGCCTGAGGAGATTCGCACGATCGCGCGCGCGTCTCTCGGGATGGACGCGCAGTCCTGGATCTCGGGCGACGAAATGCTGGCGAGGTGGCAGTCCACTAAACGTGAAGTCCGCGGACTTCACGAAAAGATCTTCTACCGTCCTCTCTTGGCAACGGCCGCAAACTTGTCCGCCGACGAGGTCCGCTTGACCCCAGAGGCTGCTCAAGCTCGCCTCAAGGCCCTTGGTTATGCGGATCCCAAGAACGCCATGCGGCACATCGAAGCGTTGACCTCGGGCGTGAGCCGGCGTGCACAATTGCAGCGGCAACTGTTGCCCGTGCTGTTGGGATGGATCGCTGAGGGCGTGGACCCGGACGCCGGACTCTTGGGCTTCCGACGCTTGTCCGAATCCTTGGGGGAGTCCCACTGGTTCTTGGGGATGCTCCGGGATTCACCAGCGGGCGCGCAACGATTGTGCTCCATTCTGTCCTCGAGCCGATTCATCACGGATCTCCTGGAGGTTTCGCCGGAGTCGGCGGCGTGGCTAGGGAACGATGCCGACCTCGAACCGTACACCTTCGACAGCCTGTGGTCGGAGATCTCTTCCAAGCTGGGACGCCACAAGGACCGCGAGAAAAGACTGCGGCTCATCCGGCTGATTCGTCGCCGAGAACTTCTGCGTATCGCGTTGGCCGACTCGGCACGCCTCATCGACCAGGACCAGGTGGGCCGAGCGCTCTCTGACGCAGATCGTGCCGCCGTGCTCGGCATTCTTCGCGTAGCCGAACAAGAGGAATACAGCGAACACACCAAGCTCACAGAACTGCTGATTGTGGCGATGGGTCGTCAGGGCGGCCGAGAGATCGGATATGGCTCTGACGTGGACGTAATGTATGTTCATCGACCTGTTGACGGCGCCGACGAGCAGGCAGCCCAAGAGCAGGCGCTCCGCATTGTCGGCAACATTCAGGCGTTCGTCGGCATGCCTCTCAAACCAGCAATTTTGGCTGAACCCAAGCTGGAAGTGGACGCTGACCTTCGGCCTGAAGGGCGGCAAGGTCCGCTTGTGAGAACTCTCGACGCCTACCGCGAATACTATTCCCGCTGGTCGGGCGTGTGGGAGACGCAAGCTCTGTTGAGAGCGCGCCCGCTAGGCGGCTCCGATACCCTGGCCGCCGAGTTCTTCGAACTTGTGGACAGCGTTCGCTATAACGCGCGGCTCTCGCCGAGCGACGTCGTCGAAATCCGTCGTATCAAGGCGCGCGTGGAATCAGAACGCATGCCCCGTGGAGCCGACCCCTCTCGCCAGCTCAAGCTGGGCCGCGGCGGACTCAGCGACGTTGAATGGCTGGCCCAGTACCTTCAGCTGTGTCACGCAAAGACCTATCCGTCCTTGCGGACCACCTCTACGCGCGCGGCACTTCGGGCGATTAGTGAAGCGGGGATCCTGCCGGCCGCTGACGTCGAAGTACTGGACCATGCGTGGGTCTTGGCTACCCGAATCAGGTGCGCAAACATCATCGTGTCCGGGCGAGCCTCGGATCAATTACCCCGCAACATTCGGGACATGGAAGCGGCCGCGAGATGGTGTGGATACGCCGCAGGACAAGCGACCAAGCTCGAGGACGACTACCTCAAGTCGGCACGCCGTGCCCGAACTGTGTTTGAGAAGCACTTCTACGCTGACTGTTAGGACAAGGGACCCTCGCCATGACGAAGCAATCACAAGAACAAGTTGACCGCTACATTGCGCTGATGGAGCGTCAAACTTCCGAGGGACCCACCAAGCACGCTGTGCACGAATTGGTGCGTGACGGGCAGCTCTCGCAATTGCTCGTGTACCTAGCAGAGGGCGGCCAGCTTTCTGACCATCCAAAACCACCTGCGGCGGCGCTCCAGGTGCTGCGTGGCACCATCACGGTGGCGTGGACTGGCGAAAATGGTGTGGCTCAGCAAGAAGAGATCGCCACGGGGGATCTCTTTGTCCTCCCGAACGCCGTTCATAACGTTTCGCCCCTCGGTGGCGCCGCGTGCTTCCTGTTGACTCGCGTCGTCGCGTAAGAACTAGGCAGAAGCACTAGGAAAGCGCTGCGATTCGCTGCGCCCTGTAAACATTCGCCGGGCCCTGAAGGCATTCGTTGGGCTCTTGCCGCAGTTGCCGCGCGTTGAACATAAAGAAGAAGGCCCGCATCCGAATCCACCAAGAGGTGGAGGGATGCGGACCTTCTCGCTCGAGAAGCTTTAGCCTCTCGTACTACTTAGCAACCGTAGTAGAGCTCGAACTCGTAAGGGTTCGGGCGGATCGAGAGCGGGAGAATCTCGTTCTCGCGCTTGTATTCGATCCAGGTGCGGATGAGGTCTTCGGTGAAGACGTCGCCTGCAAGCAAGAACTCGTAGTCGTTCTCAAGAGCTTCAAGAGCTTCCTCGAGGGAGCCTGGAGCCTTCTGGATGTCCTTAGCTTCCTCTGGTGGGAGCTCGTAGAGATCCTTGTCGATCGGAGCAGCAGGCTCGATGCGGTTCTTGATTCCGTCAAGGCCAGCCATGAGCTGTGCCGAGAACGCGAGGTAAGGGTTGCTCGATGGATCCGGCGCGCGGAATTCGATGCGCTTTGCCTTCGGGTTGGAGCCCGTGATCGGGATACGGATACCAGCGGAGCGGTTACCCTGCGAGTACACCATGTTGACCGGAGCTTCGTAGCCCTTGACCAAGCGGCGGTAGGAGTTCACGGTTGGGTTGGTGAATGCCAAGACAGCAGAAGCGTGCTTGAGCAAGCCACCGATGTACCAGCGAGCGAGGTCAGAAAGGCCTGCGTAGCCCTTCTCGTCGTAGAACAAAGGCTCACCGTTTGCCCAGAGCGACTGGTGGCAGTGCATGCCGGAACCGTTGTCACCGAAGACTGGCTTCGGCATGAAGGTTGCGGTCTTGCCCCACTGGTCAGCAACGTTCTTGACGATGTACTTGAACTTCAAGAGATCGTCAGCAGCGTGTGTCAGGGTGTCGAACTTGTAGTTGATTTCTGCCTGGCCGGCGGATCCAACTTCGTGGTGAGCGCGCTCAACCTCAAGGCCAGCTGCTGCCAGCTCGAGGGAGATGGCGTCACGGAGGTCAGCCTGCTTGTCAACGGGAGCCACTGGGAAGTAGCCACCCTTCTGAGGCGTCTTGTAGCCGAGGTTTCCGCCCTGCTCTTCGCGGCCGGTGTTCCAGTAGGCTTCCTCAGAATCCAGCTTGTAGAAAGAACCCTGTGGGCTGGATTCGTACTGGATGTTGTCGAAGATGAAGAATTCAGCTTCAGGTGCGAAGAACGCGGTGTCAGCGATGCCGGTGGAAGCCAAGTAAGCTTCAGCGCGCTCAGCAACACCACGTGGATCACGGTGGTATGGGTCGCCGGTGCGTGGGTTCACGATCGAGAAGTTCAACGCGAGCGTCTTCTCGACTCGGAAGGTGTCAACGAATGCAGTGGTTGGATCTGGGATCAACTGCATGTCAGACTCTGCGATGCCCTGGAAGCCGCGGATCGACGAACCGTCGAACAGCTGACCGTTCTCGAAGAAGTCAGCGTCTACCGTGCTTGCTGGCACGTTGAAGTGCTGCTGCACGCCTGGGAGGTCAGTGAATCGGATATCGACAAACTTGACGTCCTCGTCCTTGATGAACTTGAGGACCTCATCCGCGTTTTTGAACATCTATTTGCTCCTGTAGTTACAGAGAAGGTGGGGCGATTAGCCCCGTGAGGAAGCATACTTTCTTGCGTCCTCGTTGCATACCACCGTACTAACAGCCAGTTAAGTGTGTGTATCGCAATTGTTTCGGGCAGGTTACAAGAATCAGATTGGATAAGCTCGAGGGTATGTCGAATCAAGGCGGCTCAGAAGGTCGCGACCCTGCACGTATTAACAGGAAAGACGTTGGCTCGTGGCTGGAAGGTCCGCCGCAAATCAACCAGCAGGAATACCCAGGTCAGCGCCTAGGCAGGCCGGAATCCGGCCCTGGAAGTATTGCCCGTTTCCCTCGCCGCATCGGCGCGATTGTCATTGACTGGGGGATTGCGCTGATCATTTCGGCGGTGTTCTTTAACTACGATTCCATGGTCACACTGCTGATATTCCTAGTCACACAGATTCTTTTTGTCGGGGTGACGGGTCATTCGGTGGGGCACCGCGCCTTCGGTATGCAGGTTCAAAAGATGAATGGAACTGCGAGCGACCTACTCTCCGGAACCATCCGTTCGGTACTTCTTGCGCTGTTCATTCCGGCATTCATTATTGATGGAGACCAGCGCGGTCTTCACGATCGCGCGGTTAACACCGTTCTAGTTCGGATCTAAGGGATTCGAACTCTCGAAACGAAGAAAAGAAATCAACCAAAGACAAGAAATATAGAGAAACAGAAGCGAGGGGCGTGGAGCAATCATCAAGATTGCTCCACGCCCCTCGCTTTAAAGCTTCGGTTTAGCGTCCCCGCATCGCACGGCGGTCTGGGCGTGCCTTCATGGGGTCGATGCCCTTCGGAATCGGCAAGCGTGCGCTTGGCAACGTGGAAATACGCATATCCACTGCGTGAACCTCGTCCTTGGTGATGGACTTCGGAAGTTTCTTCATGGTCTTGGCGACGTCTGCGAGGGCAACTTGACCTTCGAGCGAGCCAGCGTTGATGACGTGAATGGGAACGTTTGGCAAAACGCGGCTGAGGCGACGCTTTTCGCCATCCACCAACGGGCGTACTCGAGCGGGAGGACCTTCCGTCACGAGTACCACACCAGCGCGTCCAATACCCATGAACACCAAGTCCTGGGTGCGTGGGTTGATGGCTACTGGCTGTTCCTTCAGAATCCACCCGCGGCGCAAGACGGACATGGAGGCGCCAACGGCGCCCTGACGTCCTTCAAGTTGGCTAAAGGCTGCACGTTCGGCGCGGCGAGACAAGATCCAGACGGCAGCAAGAAGGCCGAGTGGAATACCGATCAACAAACCAGTAATCCAGTTGTTGAACAAGAGGCCAAGAAGCAGGCCAACTGCCACAACACCGAGGAACGCGAGAATCATGACCCACACAACGGTGGGGTCCTCGCGGCGCGTCATTTGGAAGACTTGACCAAACTGACGGAAGCGACCCGGCTGCTTGTCGGTCTTTTCCGCTTTTGGTTTGCGATTGAACAAACCGCGGCGCGGTTCTGCCGCCGAAGATTCTGGGGAATTACGTGAAGCCATAATGGCCTATTCTACGTCAGCACTCGGCCAAATTTCGCCTGTTCTGACATAACTGGACAACAAGGCTTAAACAAGTGAAGGACCCAGCTGAACTGGGCCCTTCACTTGTGTTGACTACGAGCTAGTGGCTGGCAACCAGGGTTGCTGCCTCTTGGCGCGTGCTGCCGGAATCGGCAATGTGTGCCAGCTCTGCAGGAATCTCGCGACCCTTGCTGCGCATAGCGCGTGCCCACAGGCGGCCAGCGCGGTAAGAAGAGCGAACCAACGGTCCGGACATGACGCCCAAGAAACCAATCTCTTCAGCTTCTTCGGAGATGTCAACGAATTCCTGTGGCTTGACCCAACGCTCCACTGGGTGGTGACGCTCGGTTGGACGCAAGTACTGGGTGATGGTGATCAAGTCACAGCCGGCAGCATGCAGATCGCGAAGCGCCTCGGAGACTTCTTCACGGGTTTCGCCCATGCCCAAGATGAGGTTGGACTTGGTGATCATGCCCAATTCACGACCGATGCTGATGACGTCCAGGGAGCGCTCGTAGCGGAACGCGGGACGAATGGACTTGAACAAGCGGGGCACGGTCTCAAGGTTGTGAGCGTAGACCTCAGGAGCGGATGCGCAGATCTCTTCGAGGTACTCGCGCTTGCCGGAGAAGTCAGGGATCAAGAGCTCAACGCCCGTGTTGGGGTTCAACTCGTGGATCTTGCGCACGGTCTCGGCGTACAGCCAGGTGCCTTCGTCTTCGAGGTCATCACGAGCAACGCCGGTGACAGTGGCGTAGCGCAGGCCCATCTGCTTGACGGATTCGGCAACGCGAAGTGGTTCCAGAACGTCCAGTGGGGATGGCTTGCCGGTGTGGATCTGGCAGAAGTCGCAACGGCGCGTGCACTCGGAGCCACCAATGAGGAAGGTTGCTTCCTTGTCTTCCCAACATTCAAAGATGTTGGGGCAACCAGCTTCTTCACACACGGTGTGGAGGTTTTCGCCCTGAACCAGCTTTTTGAGCCCAACGTATTCCGGGCCAATGTTGACCTTGGCTTTGATCCATTCGGGCTTGCGCTCTACGGGAGTTTGCGCGTTGCGTGCTTCGATCCGCAACATGCGACGACCTTCGGGTGCCGGGCTCATGCGCTGATTCCTTCCATCTGGGGTGCTTCGGTGGCTGGCGCTACGCTCTTCATGAGAGGCGTCAGCAACTTGACCAATTCTTCGGAGACTCGCTCGACGACGTCAGACGGGGTGATGGTCCGTCCGGCTTCGAGGGACATGGTGGTGACGCCTGCATCGCTAATTCCGCAAGGAACAATGATGTTGTAGGGGTCCAAGGTATGGGAGCAGTTCAATGCGAATCCGTGCATGGTGACGCCGTGGTCCACGCGGATTCCAATAGCGGCGATCTTGCGATCTGGGGTGATTCCGTCGCCCACAATCCAAACGCCGGAGCGGCCTTTGACGCGTTCGCCTTTGATGCCGTAATCGGCGATGACGTTCATGAGCGCTTGCTCGAGCGTCTCCACGTAGGGGCGGATGGCGGCTTTGTCAGCCAGCTCGATAATGGGGTAACCCACCAACTGACCGGGTCCGTGCCACGTGAGCAATCCGCCGCGGTCAACGTCGATGACCGGCGTTCCGTCGGTGGGACGGTCGTGATCTTCGGTCCGCTTGCCGGCCGTGTAGACGGCTTGGTGTTCAAGCAAGAAGATTTCTGGCGATTGGGAGTGATTCGCCACGGCTTCATGAGTCTTTTTTTGGAGATCCCAAGCCTCTTGATACGGAACAAAGTCCGGGTCAAGCCCCAACACCGTTATCGTTGGATTCATGCGGTCTAGCCTAGTCCCGTGACGCGCAATGGCTGAATTCCTTTACGACACCCCATGTCGCACGATGCCTGTGGATAACTTCTGCAGGGTTTCACAAATTCCGCAAGACTTAGGGCATGGAGCCCCGAGACCCGGAATCGCTGTATACCGTCACCAGAATCTCAACTGTGCCCAACGACGCAACCGACGCGGCGTCGTCGTCCTTTCCCGTAGTCCAGGGCTATCACCTCACGGACCTGATTGGGCGCGGAAGCATCAGTACCGTCTATCTTGCGCAGGACGTGCGCACTGCGGATCCGCGCGCTATCAAGGTGTACGACGACGCAGCTTCAGATTTCGCTGCACTCGAGCGTGACGCTTTACGCGGCTTGAGTCACCCTCATTTGGTGCGGTGTTACGGCGGGATTGAGGCGGAACTACCTGGGGGAGTGCTGCGGGAAGCGAATATTTTTGAGTATGTGCCCGGGGGATCAGCGCTCAATGTGGTGCGTTCGATGGGACCGCAATCGCTGGGGCAAGTCAGTGCCATCATGGTGCCGTTGGCGAGCGCCGTGGACTATCTGCATTCTCAAGGTGTCACGCACGGTGACATTACGCCGGATAACGTGCTTTTCGCCGGCGACGGTTCGCCCAAACTTATCGACGGATCTATTGCTCAGCGGGCAGGCGCGCGTCATTTTGATGCCGGGACCGCTGGCTTTCACGCTCCTGAGCCGTTGGACGAAGACCAGCTTCAGCCAGCTCGGGACGTGTACTCGCTCGGCGCCATGCTGTGGTTCTTGCTGACGGGGCGAGTTCCAAGTCTGACGTCCAACCGGCCCGCGCTGAGCGTCATGCTGGGGGCAGTGTCTTCGGACCTCGTGGATTTGGTGGAGGCGTGCCTCGACGAAGATCCCGCGGGGCGTCCTGGGGCGGGAGACGTGGCGCGTCGTTTGCGCAAAATGACGTCCCCTGAGCCGATCGACATCACGGTCATTTCTGATGATCATGCGGTCCCGTATCTTCGAACGAGTCACCACTTTGATAGGGAAGCATTCCGCAAGCGCGAGCGTCGTCGTACTCGCACCATGTGGACCTCCATAGCCGCGGCCGCGGTGCTCGCTGTAGCGGGCGTGATGATGATGCTGATGCCTTCGCCGCAACAAGACGACGAAGCTGTGGCCTTGGTTGCCCGGACGGTACAAGAGGAAGCGGTCTCGGAACAGCCGGAGGGTCTGATCGCAGAACTTGAGGCCTTATCTGCAGCCAGGGATAAGGCGCTGGTGGAGCAAGATGATGCGGCGCTGGAGAGCGTCCATGCGGCGGACTCACGTTCGTTGAATCAAGACCGCAGGACTGTCCAGGAGTTGAAGAAGAACTCTTTGAAGTATCAGGATCTTCAGACCACGCTCACCAATGTTCAGGTGACCGAGCTCGCGCCCGCGGGGAAAGCGACTGTTCGGGCGGATTCGCGCACGTCTGAATTCTCGGTTCATCGGGCGACAGACGGAAGGGTTCTTCCCGTCAATGCCCTTCCGACGCAGCAACTTGAATTTACTCTGGTGAAAGAAGACAACCACTGGCAGATCGCTGACGTGGCGCTTCTTGCCGAGATGACGCAGACCGGGTGACGCGTTCTGGCCGGTCACAACACTAGGATCTAAGCATGGTGAGCAGAACTGATCCGAACGCATCTCGACGCAACGCCGGCGCTCTAGGCCGGTTGGCTCCAAGCGGTAGCTACTTGCGTTTCCCTCACGTTCGCCACGATCAGGTGGCTTTCGTTGCCGAAGACGATGTGTGGATCGCACCCCTTGAGGGTGGTCTCGCCACCCGCATCTCCACGATGCACTTGCCCGCGCGTAATCCGCAGTTCACCCCGGATGGAGAGTCCTTGGTGTGGAGCGTCGTGCAGCGCCGCTCGCCAGAAGTGGTGACCGCTCAATTGGACGGTGGCGGGTTCAAGCAGCTCTCCTACTGGGGTAGCTCCACCACACGAATGCGCGGATTCACCCCAGATGGCAACGTTCTGGCCATCACGGCGTATCGGCAATCTGACTTTCGCCATACCTGGGCGCGCTCCGTCCCTTTGGACGGCGGTCCTACCGAACTCTTGCCCTACGGTCCCGTGGACTCCGTGGTGTGGGGACCCGAAACCAACGGCACGCGCCCGGTGGTCGTGGGCTCCGCCTTGACGCGTGAACCCGCCTATTGGAAGCGCTACAGCGGTGGCGCCGCCGGAAAACTCTGGATCGATCGCGACGGTTCTGGCTCCTTTGAGCGACTTGTTCCGGAACTGACCTCCAACCTATGCTTGCCGCAATGGGTCGGTGGGCGAATCGCCTTCCTTTCGGATCACGAAGGCTACGGCAACGTGTACTCGGTGCTGCCGGACGGTAGCGATATCCGCCGACACACCGACCACGTCCAGTTCTACGCTCGCCACCTCTCGAGCGACGGCGAGCGGCTGATTTACGAACACCGCGGCAAGCTTTTTGTCCTCGACTCGCTGGACTCCGAAGCCCGGCCGCTTCCCATCAAGCTTGCATCGGCCGGAAACAACCGCCGGCGCACCATGCTGGTCCCCACGAAGAACCTCAAAGCCGCGACTCCCGATCTCACGGGCGCAACCTCCGTTGTCGAGACCCACGGAACTCTGCATTTGTTGCTGCACAAGGATGGGCCCAGCCACATGGTGGAAGCCACTCCGGGCGTGCGCGCACGTCTAGGCCGAGTGCTCGACTCCCAGCACGTCGCCTACGTTGCTGACCATGGGGGAGAGGAAGCCCTCTTCATTCGCGATCTCACGGTGGACGGTCCGTTCGCGTCAACCGCGGCCATTGGCCTGCCCGAAAGCGACGACGATCTCTTCCACGACTGGACGCTCGAGGATGAGCTGGCCGCCTTTGAAGCACCGGCCCAAGAACTCACCGCGCGAGCGGATGGAGTGGTTCCGGAGACTCCTGTTGAGGAGGAGATGGAGAAGCCACAACCTGCCGCCTCTCCCAACACGGCAAAATCGGAAGAAGTGCGCGAAACCATCGGCGTCGACGGGACTGCCGCCACAGAGTCTTCAGAGACGGATTCTGGACAGGCGGGCCTTACTCGCATTGAGCTTCCCGTGCGGGGCCGCCCCAGAATACTGGAGGTGAGCCCGGACGGGCGTTGGATTGGCCTCGGTACCGAGTACGGCGAGGCGTATTTGCTGAACGTTCGCGAAGCGAAATGGCGGCTCTTGGGGTCCACGGATTACGGCGCTATCTCTCACTTGAGTTTCTCGCCGGATTCGGGGTGGGTTGCGTGGATTGAACCGGTGACTGCGCACGAAGGACGCAGCCGCTTGTTGTTGACCTCCACCACGCAAGCTGACCAGGAACCCATCTTGGTGACGGACGGTCGATTCCACGATCACTCGCCGTCCTTCACGATGGACGGACAGTACTTGGCGTTCCTGTCCGAACGCTCGTTTGACCCGGTCTATGACACTCACAGTTTCGACTTGAGCTTCCCGGCGTCCACCAAACCGTTCATGGTTTCTCTCGCTGACAACACGCCAAGCCCCTTCGGCCCCAGCGCGTATTCGGTGACAGGTCATGATCGCGGCGTGCCACCGACCACCGGCACCACCCCAGCCCTCACCAACGTAGATGCCGAAGGCATTGCCCAGAGACTCTTCAGCGTGCCGGTCTCTCAGGGGCGGTACAGCCGCTTGGTAGCCGTCAATAATGCGCTGCTGTGGCTCGTCGATGAATCGCTCGGCGTCACAGGGGACGGCTCCACGGAAAACGGCGGAAGCGGACTGCGGCTCCAGCGTTTTGATCTGGATCAGAAGAAGACCACCACGCTGGTCTCTCGCCTCAGCCAGTTCCGCATTTCCGGTGACAAGAAAAAGCTCGTCTACATCAACGGCACCGAAGTGCGCTGCGTCCCCACAGATCGCTCCGTGGAAACCAGCTCAGCAGAGTCCTTGCGGCTTGATCTCAACCGTATTCGCGTCGAGCTAGAGCCCGCCAAAGTGTGGGGCCAAATGTTCAATGAGACGTGGCGCCTGCAACGAGACTTCTTCTGGACTGAGGACATGGCCGGGCTGGACTGGGAGGGGATTGCTCTCAAGTACCGCCCGTTGATCGAGCGCTTGGGTAGCCACGATGACCTCGTGGATATTCTGCTGGAGCTCCACGGTGAGCTGGGTACCTCGCACGCGTACGTTTCCCCGTTCGCGGCCATGGAGTCGGGAACCGGATTCCAGGGACTGTTTGGCGCGGATCTGGCGCGCACCGAAGACGGCAAGTGGGTTATTTCCCGGTTGCTTGACGGCGATTCGTCTGACCCGCAAGCCTATCCACCGCTGCGAGCTCCCGGCGTTGGCGTCCGCGAAGGCGATGCTGTGATCGGCGTAGATGGCCAGCGCGTGCCCTACGATGTGGGACCGGAAGCGCTCCTGACAAGCGCTGCGGGCAAGACGGTCGAGCTGACCATCGAAGAGGGACCAAATGGCCGAAACCCTGGAGCGGTGCGCCGAGTAGCGTTCGTCCCGCTTCAAAACGAAGAACGCTTGCGGTACCAAGACTGGGTGACCACCAACCGGCAGAAGGTCCGCGACGCAAGCAACGGAACGTTCGGCTACCTGCACGTGCCGGACATGTCAGCCCAAGGCTGGGCTCAGCTTCACCGAGACTTGGATGTTGAAACCAGCAAGGACGCGCTCATCGTGGACGTCCGCCGAAACCGTGGCGGGCACACTTCACAGCTGGTTGCCGAGCTCATTGGCCGCAAAGTCACCGCGTGGACCATGGCCCGTGAAATGCGCACCGGGACGTACCCGTCCAGCGCGCCGCGTGGACCGCTCGTCCTTCTCACTGATGAGTGGGCTGGAAGCGACGGCGACATCATCACGCAAGTAACCAAACTCAGGAACCTCGGCCCGGTAGTGGGCATGCGAACCTGGGGCGGCGTCGTCGGAATTGATAATCTCTTTGACCTCGCCGACGGTACTAAGGTGACCCAGCCCCGCTATGCCACCTGGTTCACGCAAGGAATCGGCTGGGGTATCGAAAACCGTGGCGTCAGCCCGGACATCGAAGTGCCCTACCCGCCGCACGCCTACGTCGAACATGCGGATCCCCAACTCGAACGCGCGCTAGAGGTGCTGACGGAGCTCCATGCAGAGCAGGGAACATCGCGGCCGCCGCAACGTAGCGGGTACTCCTCGCTGCAACCGGGGCCGTTGCCTCCGCGACCACAAGTGGTGCGTCGGGCTGGGGATCGCTAGGTCTTATTCGACGCCGAGCTTGGCGTCGAGCGTGATGCTCTCTACGCCAGCTAGTGCCTTGGAGACCGGGCAGCCTTCCTTGGCTGCCTGCGCGGCTTCCGCGAACTCCTCTTCGGTGATGCCCGGAACGTCCGCGCGGACGGTCAGGCGAATCTCGGAAATGTGAGCGCCGCCATCGGTAGAGAAATCGACCTCGGCGCGCGTATCAATGTGCTCTGGAGTGTGGCCGGCGGTCTTCAAGATATTGGAGAAAGCCATCGAGTAGCACGTTGCGTGTGCCGCGGCGATGAGCTCTTCGGGGGAGGTCTTGCCCTCGGCGGCCTCGGCGCGCGCACGCCACGTGACGTCGAAGGTACCAATCTGGGAGGTTTCAAACGTGGTCTGACCGCTGCCGGAAGCGAGATCGCCGTTCCATGCGGTACGGGCTGAACGTGTCACTGCCATGATGTCTCCTTGAGAAAAACTGCTAGTGAAACCCACAAAAAAGTGGAGCTGCCAGATGGCAACTCCACTCAGAGTAGCCCAGCGGAGACCGCAAGACTACAGACTGCGCAGGATCCCTCCTACGCGCAAACCTTTAGCGCCACAACATTGCGACGGCCATAGCGATCAACGCCGTGCCGCCCGTACCGTGTGCAAGACCGGTGCTCACTTCTTGACCTGCGCGAGCCTTGCGCCAGCCAATGAGAGCTGCCACGAACACACCAATAGCAAGAACCAGCTTCACGCCGATCTTGACGTGGTTGAGCTGGCCGTCACCCATTTCGATCAGACCCACCAAGAGCAGGCCGGTGACGAGCTGAATGATGGCCCCGTAGAACTGCCAGTTGGTGACCGTTGGGGTCTTGAAGTTGGAGAGCCATCCGCCCACGAGAGCGGCTGCACCGATGAAGTGCAAAAGGACCAGAATGAGCTTGAGAAATTCCATAGTTAAAGCCTAAGTACTTTTCGACGCAGTGTCGAAAAGGGTGGTGTAGTGATCGGTTGGGGACGTCACGTTAAAAGCGGATGGACTCGGCCGAAACCGAGTCCATCCAGAGTTACGTGCGTGGCTTAGAGGCCAAGCTCCGCTTCAAATGCGCCTTCCTCAAGGCGAGCGCGCAAGGTCTGCAAGAAGCGGCCTGCGTCTGCGCCGTCCACCAAACGGTGGTCGTACGTGAGGGAGAGGTACATCATGTGGCGGATTGCAATGACGTCGTTGCCGTCGGCATCCTGAATCACCATTGGACGCTTGACGATAGCGCCAGTACCGAGGATCGCAACCTGTGGCTGGTTGATGATCGGGGTGTCGAACAGTGCTCCCACAGAACCGATGTTCGTGATGGAGAACGTGCCGCCGGAGAGCTCGTCAGGCTGGATCTTGTTGGTGCGCGTGCGCTCTGCAACGTCCGCAATCTTGTGAGCGATGCCCGCAAGGTTGAGGTCGCCAGCATTTGCGATCACAGGAACCAACAGGCCACGCTCGGTGTCCACAGCGATCGCCAAGTGCTCGGCGTCGTGGTACGTGATTTCCTGCTTCTCTTCGTCGTAAGCGCCGTTGACCTTCGGGTGCTGCTTGAGCGCCTCGGCCACTGCCTTTGCGATGAACGGAAGGAAGGTGAGCTTGGTGCCGTTGGTGGCCTGGAAGCCAGCCTTAGCCTTGTTGCGCAGGTTCGCGATGCGGGTCATGTCCACTTCGTGTACCTGGGTGAGCTGCGTGGACGTGTCCAGCGACTCGCGCATGCGACGAGCGATGACCTGACGGATGCGTGGTGCCTTCTCCGTGGTGCCGCGCAACTTGGAAGCTGCTGCGGACGGCTGTGCGCTTGCGGCAGGCTTAGCTGCTGCAGAGGACGACGCCGCAGGTGCGGGAGCGCTCTTAGCGGCAGCTGCCGCTTCGATTGCTTGCTCAACGTCCTGCTTGCGGATGCGTCCGCCAACGCCCGTGCCCTTGACCGTGGACAGGTCGATGTTGTTCTTGGACGCAAGCTTGCGAACCAATGGCGTGACGTATCCGGAGTCGTTGTTGTCAGCGGAAGCCTCAGGAGCTGCGGCCTGTGGAGCCGGTGCTGCTGGAACTGCCTCTGCTGCAGGCTCGCTGGATGGGCCGGTTGGCTCAGCCGGTGCCTTCTCGGTGGAAGGTACTTCTGCTACTGGAGCCTCAGCCTTTGGAGCTGGAGCTGCAGGTGCTGCACCGGAACCGATGACGGCAAGCACAGCGCCAACCTCAACGGTCTCATCTTCGTTCACGCGGATCTCGAGGAGCTTACCGGCGACTGGGGACGGGATTTCGGTGTCAACCTTGTCCGTGGACACTTCGAGAAGAGCCTCGTCCATCTCGACGTCGTCGCCAACGGCCTTGAGCCAGCGGGTCACGGTGCCTTCGGTAACGGACTCGCCAAGAGCTGGGAGCTTTACTTCTTCAGAAGCGCCGCCAGCGTTGTCGGAAGACTCAGCAGCAGGAGCCTCGGCAGGAGCCGCTTCCTCTGCAGGTGCTTCTTCAGCAGGTGCTTCTTCAGCTGGTGCTTCTTCAGCAGGTGCTTCTTCAGCTGGTGCTTCAGCGGCAGGAGCCTCTTCAGCAGGAGCTTCTTCGGCTGCTGGGGCTTCGGCTGCAGGAGCGGCTCCAGCACCGGATCCATCACCGATGCGCACGAGCGCAGCGCCAACTTCTACCGTCTCATCTTCCTGGACAAGGATCTCTTCGATCACGCCAGCAACAGGCGACGGGATCTCCGTATCAACTTTGTCGGTGGAAACTTCAACGAGCGCTTCGTCAACAGCGACTTCGTCGCCAACTTGCTTGAGCCAGCGCGTTACGGTTCCTTCGGTGACGCTTTCACCGAGGGCGGGCAAATTAACGGTCTCAGACATGTTGTCCCCGTTCTCCTCTTGCGGTACCTAGAGCGGAAGTGATGGTCCGCTCGAATTTTTTTATAAAAACTTGAGTTCGAGCTTAGTCCACTGGGGTGCAACCGTGGAGGTGCACCCCAGTGTTTTCTAGGTTTTAGCCGTGAAGTGGCGTTCCTGCCAAGGCAAGAGCGGCTTCGCCCAACGATTCGTTCTGCGTTGGGTGTGCGTGGATGAGCTTGGCAACGTCCTCTGGGTAGGCTTCCCAGTTGACGATGAGCTGCGATTCACCGATCTGCTCGCCAATGCGGCCGCCGATACCGTGAACACCGATGATCGGGCCGTCAACGAGACGGACCATCTTGATCAAACCGGTGGTTCCCAAGATGGAGGATTTGCCGTTACCAGCCAAGTTGTATTCCTGAGTGACGATCTTGTCGTCGCCGAACTTTTCCTTCGCCTTTGGCTCGGAGTATCCAACGGACATGATCTCTGGCTCGCAGTACGTCACCTTAGGGATGTTGATGTCTTCGACGATGGTTGGCTTCAAGCCGGCGATTTCTTCAGCAACAAAGAAGCCTTGCTGGTAACCGCGGTGTGCCAACTGGACGCCTGGGACGATGTCGCCGATGGCGTAGATGTTGCCAACGCCGGTGTGGAGGCGCTCGTTAGCAAGGACGAATCCGCGATCCATGGGGATGCCCTGCTCTTCGAAGCCCATGCCTTCAGTGACCGGGCCACGGCCAACAGCAACGAGGACGATGTCAGCTTCGAAAACCTTGCCGTCGGCCAACGTGACCTTGGCGCCGTTTTCGTTCTGCTCAACCTTCTCGAAGAAGGTGCCGGTGTTGAAGTTGATGCCGCGCTTCTTGAAGGATCGCTCGAGCACCTTGATGATCGCTGGGTCTTCGTTAGGAACGAGGCTGGGCAAGCCTTCGATGATGGTGACGTCAACGCCGAAGGACTTCCACACGGAAGCGAACTCGACGCCAATCACGCCGCCGCCCAAGACGATGGCGGAGGAGGGAAGCGTGTCCATGTTCAAAGCTTCGGTGGAGGTCAAGATACGACCGCCGATTTCGAGGCCTAGAGTACGGGAAGTGGAACCCGTTGCAAGGACGATATTCTTGCCCTTGTACTGCTTGCCGTCTACGTCGATGGTGTCCTGGGAAACCAACTTGCCGTAGCCGTCGATGGCGGTAACGCCCTTCATCTTCAAAAGTCCGGTCAGACCCTTGAACTTGCCAGCAACAATGCTGTCCTTGAAAGCACGGACGCCAGCCAAGTCGATGGAATCGAGGGTGGTGTGGATGCCGTACTTGGCGCCTTCGCGAGCGTTGTCAGCGAGCTCGGCGGAATGCAAGTAAGCCTTCGTTGGGATACATCCGGTGTGCAAGCACGTGCCGCCCAACTTGTCCTTTTCGATGAGTCCAACAGTCATACCCAACTGGATGCCGCGAAGAGCTGCTGAATAGCCAGCGCTACCTCCACCCAGGATGAGTAGATCAAATTCCTGCTCTGCTGCCGATTCGGCCACGAGAACGCTCCCTTGAGATATTCGGGCGCCCCGCGCCCTGCCGTATTGCGACTTCTGGGTAAGAATCGCAAATTTGCGTAGTACTTCGTGCTTTACCTTAGTCCTGCCTACCCGGCAGTTTCAAAGCATTCAGCCAAAAGTTGCCACTCAATGATCCGAAATTGTGTGTGTTAATCAACACGCTTTTCTGGCATGAGTGGCAACTTTTGTACTTGTTATTAACGAATTAGTTCTTTGAGCCGAGGTTACGGGCGTATTCCACGAGGGTGCGGAGCAAAGCACCGGTTCCGTTTTTGCCGGTGTAACCGTATGGAGCGGCGTCGTTGTATGACGGACCAGCAATGTCGATGTGTGCCCAAGGAATCTTGGATCCACGAGCTTCACCTACGAATTCCTCGAGGAATACCGCAGCCGTCATCATGCCGCCGTTGCGCTCGCCAATGTTGGCCAAATCGGCAACCTGGGACGCAATGCTTGAGCGCAGTTCTTCGGGAAGCGGCATAGGCCATGCGATTTCGCCAACTGCTTCAGCGGTGTGGAAGAGACCGTCGCGAACCGTAGGGTCGCCCATGATGCCGGCCGTGCGGCGGCCCAAAGCTACGAGCTGCGCACCCGTCAGGGTAGCGATGTCCAAGAGCACGTCTGGTTCTTCGAGGGACGCCACCGCGAGGCCATCGGCCATCACCAAACGACCTTCAGCGTCCGTGTTCAACACTTCCACGGTCTTGCCGCCAAACATCGTAATGACGTCGCCGGGGCGAGTGGCATTTCCGCTAGGCATGTTTTCTGCGAGGCACAACCACGCGGTCGCGCGGACCGGTGCCTTGAGCTCGGCCAGAGCCAAGACCGCGTGCAGTGCCGTTGCAGCACCAGCCATGTCCGACTTCATCTGGTCCATGTTCAACGCAGGCTTCAACGAGATGCCACCGGTATCGAAGGTGATGCCCTTGCCCACAATGGCAACGTGCTGGTGCTTCCCGCGCGGGTTGTAGCTGACCTTGACGAGGCGCGGCGGACGCGCGGAACCTCGCCCAACCCCCAACAAACCGCCGAATCCCTCTTTAGCCAAGCGAGCGTCGTCGTACACCTCAACGGTGACCGGAAGCGAGGAGCCGGCTTCCTTCGCGTGAGCGGCGAAAGTCTCCGGGTACAGATCGTTGGCTGGCGTATTAACCAGATCGCGGACGTGGTGAACGTGGCGAACAATCGCCGCCGTCTCCTGCAGGGCCGGCTTGAGGGCCTTGTCCGTTGCGGCACCCGTGGCAACCACGACCTCGCGCAGCACCTTCTCGTCCGCCGTCTTAGCGCGCTGCGCTTCAGAGCGGTAGGACTCAAAGGAGTACGCGCCGAGAGCGGCACCCTGAGCGATCGCGACCGCAGCCGACACCGTCTCCGCAGGGAAAGCGAACGTCACACGCTCGAACCCGGTGACCTGACGCGTCACAGAGCCTGCAGCGCGACGCAAGGCTTCGTCGTCGTCCCGGCCATCCAAAGAACCGACGCCAGCAACCACAAGAACCTCAGCATCCGTGCTCTCGAGGCTTGGCAAACGCAGAACCTCGTCCGCTTTGCCGGTGACGCCAAGCGCGCGGAAAGAGGACTCGAGAGCCTCGGAATCCTGAGCTGACAAGGGGGAGGAGAGGAGTTCAGGGCCGTCTGACGTTTTGCGCACCGCAAGTACTAGCGCGTCCGTTCGGTGCTTCTTCAGGTCCGCCGCAATGGCAGTAAGAGTGAGCTCGGGATTCTTTTTCACGAGGAATGAACCTTCTAACTAGATCTCGGAAAACGTGCGACGTGCCAATGATGGCCTCCATCACAGATGCTATGACCATACATTTATTCAGCACTTCTTGCGGATATCCGCGCCGAAGCTCACACGGGAAATGAACGGGCCGGAATAGAATGGAATGTATTTCGCGCACCAGACGTTGTCTAACTACTGGAATGCGTTCGCGCACGAGAATCGGCAAGGAGGTGCCCTATGGATCCCATGGATCTAGTAGAAGTGGATGAGCAGGTGGCCCAGAGCGTTCGTGGTCACAACTTAGATATGTTGGTGCTCCTTGACGGTCATATGGACGCCGGGCAAGCGCTCGCGCAAGTTCGCGACACCTTGTTGGAGGAGCTTCCCACCCGCACGGTAGCAATTTTTGACGCGGATTCGCTCATTGATCACTCCGCTAAACGGCCCCGTATCATGTTTGATAACGGACACTTCGTGGACTACGCGCCGCATCGCATTGCGATCGACGCAGCCACCGACGGACTGGGCCGCGATTTCTTGATCCTCTCTGGACCGGAGCCCTCCCTACACTGGGAGCGCTTCACTTCCGCAATGACGTGGCTGAACAACAACCTCGGCGTCAACCGGACGGCGTTCTTGGCCTCGGTGCCCATGCCCGTTCCTCACACGCGTCCCATTACGGGCACGGTGCACGGCAACTCTTCCGCCCCCGACGGCGGTGCGCCGCAGTGGCCAACCCCCATGGTGGTTCCTGCGTCCCTCGCGAACGTTCTAGAAGCTTCCTTCGAAGCTGCCGGAAAGCCGACTATCGGCTTCACAATGCATGTCCCGCACTACTTATCTGACGGACAGTATCCCAACGCCGCAATTGGCGGTTTAGAGTACATGGGGGCGGCACTGGGGCTCGCCCTTCCTACGGATGAGTTGCGTGAACAGGGACGTGAAGTTGAAGCGAAGGTCGCGGAGCAGGTTGCTTCTAACCCCGAAATCCAGTCGATGGTTCGCAACATTGAAGAGCAATACGATGCTCACCGCGAGGGCTTGCACCCGCAGTCTTTGCTCCTTGAAGGCGGCGAAGTTCCCGACGGCGAGTCGCTCGCTGCGGCTGCTTCCGAATTCTTGCGTCTTGAGCTTGAGGATCGCAACGCTGATTCCGCTCCGGAGCACGACGACGACGCCTCGCGTTAAGCACGAATCCTTGCGTAGTGTGCCGCTTGACTTGCGAAACCGCGAGTTAGGCGGCGCCTGGTGAGTACTTCGTCTTCCTCGTCTTCAGCGCCTCGTAAATACCTCGACACCAAGACCTCCTGGATTGTCTGGAGCGCCGGTGTCTTCGCATACATCGTGGCGGTCACCCAGCGTACGAGCTTCGGCGTGGCCGGTTTGGAC
This sequence comes from Neomicrococcus aestuarii, assembly GCF_014201135.1. NCBI lineage: Bacteria > Bacillati > Actinomycetota > Actinomycetes > Micrococcales > Micrococcaceae > Neomicrococcus > Neomicrococcus aestuarii. The sequence continues at coordinate 2,659,833 of NZ_JACHDR010000001.1, forward strand.
GCCACCGAACGATTCGCGGCCACCGCATCCGTTCTCTCCATCTTCACCGTGTTGCAGTACTTGGTGTATGCCGGGATGCAGATACCGGTAGGCATCATGGTGGACCGCTATGGTTCACGACTCATGATTGGTGTGGGCGCCACGCTTATGTTTGCCGGGCAGGCCGTGCTGGCTTTCGCCGAACATGTGAGCCTTGGCTATTTGGGACGCGTGCTGGTGGGTGCAGGCGATGCCATGACGTTCATTTCAGTGCTTCGATTGTTGCCAGCGTGGTTCTCTCACAAGCGGATTCCGGTGCTGAATCAGGTGACCTCAATGGTGGGCCAAGCGGGGCAGCTGTTGTCCTTGGTTCCGTTCGCGGCGGTCCTTCACACTTTCGGGTGGACGCCGTCGTTTGTCTCCTTGGCCGCGTTGTCCTTGTTGGCGGTGATCCTCAGCTTCTCGTTGATCCGGGATATGCCACCTGAAATTCGGGCGCTTCGCACGGCAGCTGGACCGCGACTCAAAGTCACTACCATGCTGTCCCTTGCGGCGAAAGAGCCGGCTACGCGTTTGGGGTTTTGGACGCATATGACCACGAGCTTCTCTCTGCACGTGGTTTTGATGGCGTGGGGCTACCCGTTCTTGATTGCGGGTCAGGGATTGGACCCGGCTGTGGCGTCCGGGCTGTTGTCGATCTTCGTGATCATGGGATTCGTTGCCGGACCGGTGATTGGGGCTCTGACTGCCCGTTACCCCGTGCGCCGATCCACCATGGCCCTCACGGGAATCTTCTTCTCCATGCTGTGCTGGGCAGTGGTTCTTTCCCTCTCTGGACCGGCTCCGCTGTGGCTCTTGATTGTGTTGTTCGCGGCGCTCGCAGCTGGCGGACCGATGTCCATGATTGGCTTCGATTTCGCTCGAGGTTTCAATCCTCCCAACGTCATTGGAACGGCCACTGGTGTGGTGAACGTGGGCGGCTTCCTTGGTGCCCTGCTGACCATTGGTGCCATCGGTGTGGTGCTGGATATTGTGCGGGAAGCGTCCGGGCCCAATGCTCCGCTGTATACCCTCGACGGATTCCGTATCGCCTTCGCGGTTCAGTTCATTCCCTACCTTGTGGGCGTGTTCTTCATGCTGCTGTTGCGTAAGAAGGTCCGTGCGCGGATGGAAGCCGAAGATGGCCTGGCCATCCGCCCGTTGCACCGCGCCATCATTGAAAACTACTGGTCCGGTCGCAAGCGCAAGAACGGCGATATTTAGTCCCCGTTCACCCACAGTTCAGAGATTTCAGTACGACGGCGTAGCTCATCCACATTCTTGATGCTCGCTCGAGCGGGCCAAGCGTGGGGCGACGATTCTGGAGGCATGACAACTCCTTCTGAAACCTTGCGTATTGCTGATGCCGCTGGAATCTTGGCGGCCGTCCCTCACCAACTTCGATTCCACCCCTCTGAAAGCATCGTGGTGGTCCTTGCCACTGATGATCGTTGGCTCGCTACCGCGCGGGTGGACCTGCCACCCCTCGACGCGTCTAGCCTGACGGTCTTTGACTTCGCCGATGCCGTGGCGGAAAAAGTATGCGAAGTTCCCACCATGACTCGTGTCTTCATTGCTGCCTACTCGGACCGTAAGGATGCCGGCCCGCTGGTTGCGGAAGTTAAGCGAGCTTTCGACGATCGGGACTGCCGCGTGGTTGACATGTGGCTGGTTACCGATGACGCCTGGTTCACCCTGAGTTGCTTTCACGACGAATGCGACGAGGGCTACTGCGAGTTCGCGGCAGCAAAATCTTTGGAACAACTAGAACTCCATGAAGCACACCTGCACAGCATTGTCCGCGGCAGCTCCCCGTCCCATGAACCCGTGCTACCAAGTCCGCGCGTGGTCTGGCAACGCAAAGATGCCATCAGGCGGCATGCGGCGCAGTTCGCTCAGCAAGGGGTCTTTGACTTCGAGCGGGCCGAAGTGCTGCTCCTCTGGCTCGAATACCAGGAGCTACCGCTCATGACGTCACTCGTGAGACTGCAAGAGCGCCCTGAAGTCGTAGGACGTTTGCTGGCCTCACTGTTGGATATTGAGGTGCGTGACGCTCTGATGGCGTCCTTCTTGGTCACCGCCGGCACCGTCCAACACTTCGCCTCCCAAATGCCGCGAGCGATCAAAAACGACTGCGCGTACCTTGATGCCATGGCCACCACCAGCGCTCTCGGAAACGGGATTCCGGTCTGGGATCGGTTAGACCGTTGCGCTGAACTCGCTCAAGAGCTGATGTCCGCCGCGGATGGCCGTGAACTGACGATTCTGTTTTCTATCTTGAGCTGGGTGGAGTGGATGCGCGGGCGGGGGAGTAGCGCCCTAGCCTGTGCGGAGAAGGCTCGAGCCATGGATCCGGAGTATTCCCTGGCTCAACTGATGGTTGACGTGGTGATGCACGGCTACCAGCCGCGCTGGGTGACGGATCCGGAGCTTGCGTGGCGCAGCTGAAGGGCGAGTGGCGCAGGTGACACGTAAGGAGCGTTACGCGTTCTCAGTTCACGAGTTTCTTGCTTTCCGTGAGAGACTTTAAGCCGCAGACCCGGTGAGGTTCGTGCTTGTCAAGGAAATTTCCGAAATTCTTTCGTGAGTTCGGGAACATACCTTGCGATTGAAGCGTTGCATTAAGTCAGACCCTTCAGTCGGTAGTTACGTGGTGCAGTTCTTGCATTGTGTAACGGCGCGGACTTGACAGGGTCATAGTGGTGTTACCCCTTTTGTGACGCCACGTACGCTCGCGAGAAAGGTTATTCGTGCCCACTAAGACCAGGCAGACAGAGACTGAACAGGTCGACGAATCGCAGCTGACGCCGCAGCAGAAGTCGGCCATCACGCGACGTAAGAACAAGGAAGCAGCCGCGGCTGCCGCATCTGGCGCTGCTTCAACTGACGAAGCTTCGGCGACTCCAGCCGCAAAGACTACTACCCGTAAGGCGGCTGCTAAGACCACCGCCAAGGCGGGCGCAGCCGACGCTGCCACCAAGCCGGCCGCTAAGCGCGGACACAAGGCTGCAACGGCTGAGGAACCTGCTAAGGCAGCGACTGACGAGACCCCCGACGAGGTCGAGGATCATCATGAGGATGTCGAACCGGAAGTTCTCGAAGAGGCTGACGTCGAAGATTTGCATGACATCGCTGATGACGCTGTCGCTGATGATGTAGAGACGGAAAAGAAGAACGACGAAGACGAAGAGTCTTCTGAAGCTCCTCGGTCCCGCACTGAAGAGCGCGGCGGCTTTGTGATCTCTAACGTTGACGATGACGCTCCCGTAGCTCAGGTCACGGTCTCCGGCGCTACCGCCGACCCCGTGAAGGACTACCTCAAGCTCATCGGCAAGGTTGCCTTGCTGAACGCGGAACAAGAAGTTGACCTTGCCTTGCGCATCGAAGCTGGCTTGTACGCAGAGCACAAGCTCAAGGAACTCCCAGAAGATGCTGATAAGCGTACTAGGTGGGACTTCGAGCAGATTATTCACGACGGCAAGATCGCCAAGAACCACTTGCTCGAAGCTAACCTCCGCCTCGTGGTATCGCTTGCAAAGCGCTACACCGGTCGCGGCATGCTCTTCCTGGACTTGATCCAGGAAGGCAACTTGGGCTTGATCCGTGCAGTGGAGAAGTTCGACTACACCAAGGGCTTCAAGTTCTCTACCTACGCAACGTGGTGGATTCGCCAGGCGATTACTCGCGCTATGGCTGACCAGGCTCGCACCATCCGTATTCCGGTACACATGGTGGAAGTCATCAACAAGCTTGCTCGCGTTCAGCGCCAGATGCTTCAGGACCTTGGTCGCGAACCGACTCCTGAAGAGCTCGCGAAGGAACTCGATATGACCCCCGAAAAGGTTGTTGAGGTTCAGAAGTACGGCCGCGAGCCGATCTCCCTGCACACCCCGTTGGGTGAGGATGGAGACTCTGAGTTCGGTGACCTCATTGAGGACTCCGAGGCCGTTGTTCCTGCTGACGCAGTGTCCTTCACCTTGTTGCAGGAACAGCTGCACTCGGTTCTGGATACCTTGTCCGAACGTGAAGCTGGCGTAGTTGCAATGCGCTTTGGCTTGACCGATGGCCAGCCGAAGACTTTAGACGAAATCGGAAAGGTCTACGGAGTCACGCGCGAGCGTATCCGTCAGATCGAATCGAAGACCATGTCTAAGCTTCGTCACCCATCGCGCTCGCAGGTCCTGCGCGACTACCTGGACTAAGACACCGGGAGTTCGGTCTTCCGTAGCTCGCTGAGTTGGCGTTCCTCGCCACTCTCAGAGTTGCGGTATGTCGAACCACCTAGAGATTGATGGCTCGTTCCCCTCGGGGCGCGGGCCATCATCCGTTTAACGCCTCTCCACGTATCACCGCCCCTCATGTGAGGCCACTTCTCTCCAACCCGCCCCCATGTGAGAACCCTTTGCGACTAGAACTCGCGAAAAAGTTGCAGCAAATTGGCCACGCATGGGGGTGGGTCGGCCGCAGACGGGGTGTTCTGTGGCGATGTCAGCGATAGGTGGTGATGTTGGTAATGGTTAAACGACGGAGGGGCCACGCTACCTTTTCAGTAGCGTGGCCCCTCGAAGTCTCATGGCACCCTGATGGGGTGTGGCTGATCCTTACTCAGCGTCGACGAGTGCTGGCTTTTCGTGAAGACGCTGGGTCTCGTCCTGCCACTCGATAGTCAGGGGGCGCAGCTTAGCTTCGACAGCTCGCGCGTGGTGTCCGCAGAAGAGTAGTTCTCCACCGGATGATCCCAACACGGCCCGAACGTAAGCCTGCGCACCGCAGCGATCGCAGCGATCCATACCGGTAAGTTCTCGGTGTGCAATTGTTGCCGTCATGGCGACCTCCTTATAGATGTACTCATGTAACCAGCTTTCGGCCCAGAGTATTCGCATTTTGAGCAAAAGTTCGCTGAATGCGTACGAAACCGCAATCAAAAGTGACTTCTGGCACGAATTGCGGCTTATCTCGCAATGTTCTCGACTCCGAAATGAAACCTCTCGGCGAGCCAACAAATTCCCCAAATAGGGCAACGATAGACTTACGGGCGCGGAGTTTTTGCGGCGGTGAGCTAGGTTCTCGATTCTCAGAGACGTCATCGCAAGACAATCCCGGTCAATGAAGGAGCGCAGGCGTGGCATCGAACTCGGACTACACAGCTAGACACTTATCCGTCCTCGAAGGCCTCGAAGCAGTTCGAAAGCGCCCAGGCATGTACATCGGATCCACGGACTCCCGTGGCCTCATGCACTGTTTGTGGGAGATCATCGACAACGCCGTTGATGAAGCACTCGCCGGTTACTGCCAATCCATCGCCATCACCTTGCACGCTGACGGTTCGGTAGAAGTCCAAGACGACGGCCGTGGCATCCCCATTGACATCGAACCAAAGACCGGGCTGACCGGTGTAGAGGTGGTCTTCACCAAGCTCCATGCCGGCGGAAAGTTCGGCGGCGGCTCCTACACTGCCTCGGGCGGTCTGCACGGCGTAGGCGCCAGCGTGGTGAACGCTTTGTCTACGCGTCTGGATGTTCAGGTGGACCGCGGTGGCAAGACCTACGGAATGTCCTTCCGCCGTGGTGAGCCTGGCCGCTTCATCGACGCAGGCAAGCCCAAGGCTGAGGCAAACTTTGAGCCATTTCAGGATCAGAGCGAACTAGACGTGGTGGGTCGTGCGAAGCGCGGCACCACCGGCACTAGAGTTCGTTACTGGGCGGACCGGGACATCTTCACGAAGGACGCCGCTGTGTCCCTCGCTGATCTTCAAGCCCGAGCCCGCCAGACCTCGTTCTTGGTGCCGGGCCTGCGGATCACTATCGATGATCTGCGCTCGAACGCTCCCGTTGACATTCCGACGCACGAAGAATTTCACCACGACGGCGGAATCTCTGAGTTCGTGGAGTATTTGGCATCGGATACGCCCATCACCGACACCTGGCGCTTCCACGGTTCAGGAACGTTCCACGAATCTGTGCCGATGATGGATGAGAACGGCCGGAGCAGGATCACGGACGTTGAACGCGTCTGTGAAGTGGACATCGCGATGCGCTGGGGCATTGGTTATGACACCACGGTGAAAACCTTCGTCAACATCATTTCCACCCCGAAGGGCGGAACGCACCAGAACGGTTTTGAGCAAGGCTTGCTGAAGACCATGCGCAAAGTGGTGGAGCAGAACGCTCGTAAGCTCAAGGCCGGAAACGACAAGATTGAAAAGGATGACGCCCTCGCCGGCCTCACCGCCGTCTTGACTGTTCGCTTGGCCGAACCGCAATTTGAAGGTCAGACCAAGGAGATCTTGGGAACCTCGGCGGTCCGCGCAATCGTGTCTCGAGTGATCGAGAAGGAACTGGGCGCCAAGCTGGCCTCCACCAGCAAGCATGACAAGACCCAAAGCGCCGTGCTGCTTGAAAAGGTCGTCAACGAGATGAAGTCGCGCATTTCGGCGCGAGTCCACAAGGAGACGCAACGTCGCAAGACCGCGCTCGAATCGTCAACGCTTCCAAGCAAGCTCGCCGATTGTCGCTCCAACGATGTAGATCACTCAGAGCTTTTCATTGTGGAGGGTGACTCCGCTCTGGGCACAGCCAAGCTGGCTCGTTCTTCTGATTTTCAGGCTCTCTTGCCGATTCGAGGCAAGATCCTGAACGTTCAGAAAGCGTCCATCGGCGACATGCTTTCCAACGCTGAGTGCGCAGCCTTGATTCAGGTGGTCGGCGCTGGTTCGGGCAGAAGCTTTGATATCACCCAGGCACGCTACGGCAAGGTCATCTTGATGACGGACGCCGACGTCGACGGTGCCCACATTCGCACGCTCTTGCTCACGCTGTTCTTCCGTTACATGCGTCCCATGGTGGAAGCCGGTCGAGTGTACGCAGCCGTGCCGCCACTTCACCGCGTCGAGGTCATCAACCACGGTTCAGCGGCCAACGAGATGGTGTACACGTACTCGGAGAAGGAACTTCACGCCGTCCTAGCCGACCTGGAGAAGAAGGGCAAGAAGTACAAAGAGCCCATCCAGCGCTACAAGGGCTTGGGTGAAATGGACGCTCAGCAGCTTGCGGAAACCACCATGGACCCGCGCCACCGCACGCTCCGCCGCGTCAATATCTCTGACGCTCAATCAGCAGAGCACATCTTTGAACTCTTGATGGGATCAGATGTTGCTCCGCGTAAGGACTTCATCATCACCGGCGCAGACCGCGTGGATCGCGAAAGCATCGACGCCTAAGCGGCATCAAGCAATCGGGTGAGGCGCCGGGAGTTCACCACTTCGGTGGGTAGCCCGGCGGCGTCTCGCTCAGCTGAAGCAGGGTGTCCGAAAGTGGACTTTTTAACGTCAGCTGCGGCGTCGTACTCCACGGATCCTTGCTCACCGGAAAACTGCAAGGTAGCAGCCAACGCGCGCAACAAATCCGTCTTTGAAACCACACGCAAGGCTGCATCATCAGCCAGCATCTCAATGAGTTCACTCACGGCGGCGCGCGCCAAACGGGCAGTCGGCAGCCACGGAAGCGAGCGGTGCCACGACTCGAACGCCAAGATCAGCAGGTCGTGCCGCTGGGTCAGGTGAGCGCGTTCGTGCGCGATGACAGCCTTGATTTCGCGATCGCTCAAGTGGGCTATCAGGCCGCGTGAAAGCACGGTGAAGGACTGGCCGGAGCCAGGAACGCAATAGGCGACGGGGGAGTCGTGGGGGATTACCAGCGCGTTGGGAGCCAGGTCGCTCGGTTCGCTTAAGAGCGAGAGAAGATTGCGGTGGCGCAACCGCTGACGAGAAATTCGATACCACGTCATCACGAGCGTGAGGATCAAATGCAAACCCAAGAACGTGCTGAACGCGAGGGCGAAGTGGGTCAGGGTCACGAGCCACAGTTGTGATCGTAGCGCGGGCTCTACCAGCGGCCACACGCCAAAAGCGAAGCCGGCGCCAATCATGGTCACGCCACCCACGAGAGCCACAGCCTGCCACGCCATCATGCCAAGGGCAGGATGCTGGGAGGGCCACTTGGCGCGTGAGAGCGCGACGGGGACGGGCCACGCGAGCGCCACGGCAATTGCGCCCATAATCGTGGCGAGAATGAGCATCAAGGCTGGATCTATGCGGATTCTGCGTAGAGCAATCGCCGCAACGCGGCGGCGTCATCCGTGGACATGCTGCCCAAGAAGCGCGCAAGCACGGCTTCGCGGTCAACCGCTTCGCCAAAAGCCTCGCTCATGAGGTCCGCGGTGTGCTCTTCGCGAGAGCGCACGGCACGGTAGCGGTGCGGGCGAACGTGGCGTTCGCGCGATACGAATCCCTTTTTCTCAAGCCGAGAAAGCACCGTCAAAACTGTGGTGACGGCGAGCTCTTTGCCATCGTTGCCCGGCAATTGAGCAAGCGCGTCACGCGCATCGTTGGCTGTGAGTGAGCCGGAAGTCGCCCACAACAGGTCCATGATGGAGCGCTCGAGTTCGCCGAGGTTAGTCACACAATTTCCTTACTGACACCAATGGGTTGACCGGAGTACGGTATCGGTCACAATGTCCGAATCTATTTTAGCGTTCATTGGCCAATTGTTCTACAGTTAGTAGAAGTTGAATTCTACGCAACGTAGAACAACCAGCACACACACCTTGTTCCCAGCACTCTCAAGCAGGGAACGCTGCCTGAGAAAGGGCTGCTGATGGACCCGTTAGAAATTGCGCGGTGGCAATTTGGCATCACCACGGTCTACCACTTCTTGATGGTGCCGCTCACCATCGGTCTTGGAATTGTGGTGGCCGCACTGGAGACCACTTGGCTCATTACTAAGAAGCAAGAATTCCTTCGCATGACGAAGTTCTGGGGAAAGCTCTTCCTGATCAACTTCATCATGGGCGTCGCCACCGGCATTGTGCAGGAATTCCAGTTTGGAATGGCCTGGAGCGAATACTCCCGTTTCGTCGGCGATGTCTTCGGCGCTCCACTTGCCATGGAAGCACTCTTGGCATTCTTCGTGGAGTCCACCTTCTTGGGACTCTGGATCTTCGGCTGGGATCGTCTCCCCAAAGTGGTTCACGCAGCCTGCATCTGGGCGGCAACCCTCGCCGCAACCCTTTCCGCGTACTTCATCCTGGTAGCAAACTCCTGGATGCAGCACCCTGTAGGCGTAGAAATTCAGGACGGCCGCGCCGTGATGACGGACGCGTGGGCCGTTTTCACTAACAACACCGCTCTGGTCACCTTCCCGCACACCCTCTTCGGCGCCTTCGCAGTAGCCGGCGGGTTCCTTCTGGGAATCTCGTGGTACCACTTGCACCGACGCCGCGCTGAGGGCATCGACACCGTGGACGCGGACGGTCGCGTCATTGTGGGCGAAGCCCCTGAACTGGGTGCCGCTCGCGATAAGACGGACTACTTCGTGTGGATCAAGTCCCTGCGCATCGGCGCCGTGGTGGCCATCATCGCCTTCATCGGCGTGGCCTTCAGCGGTCACGCGCAGGCGCAGCTCATGTTCGAACAGCAGCCAATGAAGATGGCCGCCGCCGAAGCCGCATGTCACGACGGCACTGGCTTCTCCGTCCTCGCTGTTGGCGATTTGTCCGCTCAAGGCCAGACTGACTGCTCCAACATTGTGGCCGTCTTTGAACTCCCTGGCTTGCTGTCCTACCTCGCCAACGAGGACTTCACCACCCCGGTCAAGGGCGTGAACACGCTGCTCCCGGAGTACCAGGAAAAGTACGGCACCACCTACCCGAATGACCCCATGTACGGCGCCAACGCCGGCCAGGAAATCAACTACTTGCCCATCATGGAAGTGACCTACTGGGGCTTCCGCCTCATGATCACGTTCGGTGGCATGGCAGCCGTGGCCGCGGCGATCGCCCTGTGGGTGACCCGCAAGGGCACGGTCTACAACAACAAGTGGATCTCGCGTCTCGCAGTGTTGGGCATTCTCGCCCCGTTCGCGGCTAACTCCGCTGGCTGGATTTTCACCGAGATGGGTCGCCAGCCCTTCGTGGTGGCACCGAACCCATCCTTCACCGGCATTGATCAGGTCTTCATGTTCGCCGCCGCCGCCGTTTCTCCTGGCGTGAGCGCGGGAGAGCTGCTCTTCTCGCTCATTGCCCTCACGCTCATCTATCTGGTGCTGCTGGTGGTTGAGGTGCGCCTCTTGGTCCGGTTTATCCGTGGCGGTATTCCGTCTGCGATGCCGGAGTTGAGCAAGAAGCACGACGATACCGATGGCACCAAGAATGACCAGCACGACGACGATGTGCTTGCGTTCGCGTACTAAGCGCACGCCGGACTCGGTTACAGAACAGAATTTGTAGAGGAATCAGTTATGGAATTTCTGCCTACGCTGTGGTTCATATTGATTGGAGTGCTGTGGATCGGCTACCTCTTCCTAGAGGGTTTCGATCTTGGTGTCGGCATGCTCATGAAATTGTTCGCACGCAACGACCGTCAGCGGCGCCTGCTGCTGAACACTATTGGCCCCGTCTGGGACGGCAACGAAGTATGGTTGCTGACCGCCGGTGGCGCCACCTTTGCGGCTTTCCCGCACTGGTACGCATCACTCTTCTCCGCGCTCTACATCCCGCTAACGCTCGTCTTGATCGGTTTGATCTTCCGCGCCGTAGCGATTGAATACCGTGGCAAGTCCCACCGTGAAAGCTCCCGCAACCTGTGGGACTGGGCGCTCGCAGGCGGATCCTTTGTGGCCGCTTTCGGCGTCGGCGCGATGCTTGCACTCACCACCACCGGTCTCCCGTTGAACGCGAACGGCGACCGAGTGGGCGGAGCCTTCGCCTGGCTGAACGGCTATGCAGTCCTAGGCGGCCTCGCCGTGGTGGGCTTCTGCTTGGTGCACGCATTGGCCTTCGTCATGCTCAAGACGGACGGTGAAACTCGCATCCGCGCTCGTAAGCTCTTGAGCATGTGGCTGCTGGTGGGATTGGCTCCGATGGCCGTGTGGGCACTGATCGTCGTGGCTCGTTCCGGCGAAGTTTTGCCATGGATTGCCGTGGCGATCGCCGTTGTTGGTGCCGTTTCCGCCTGGTTGATGGTTCGCCGCAACAAAGAAGGCCTCGCCTTCACGTTCCTTGGACTGTTCTTGGTGGCCGGTGCCGCCTCCATCTTCTGGGCCGCCTACCCGGTAGTGCTTCCTTCGACGATCGATGCGGCCTTCAACCTCACCGTTGAGAACGCCTCATCCTCGCCGTACACGCTGCAGCTGATGAGCATCGTTGCCGCCTTCGGCGTTCCACTGGTGCTCGCGTACCAGGGCTGGACCTACTGGGTGTTCCGCAAGCGCATCGTGGAGCGAAACATCCCAGAAGCTCATGCTGTGGAGCCGATCGTCAACGTGCTGCAGAAAGTGAAGTGACACTAAACCCGTGGTGGATGACACTCAGGACCAGCTAGCCCGCGAGGACACTATCCGAGCCCGTGCAGGGGCGGTGCAGCGCGAACTCTTTGGACGCGCCGACGTCCGGCGAGCATCGGTAGCACTAGCAGTATTAGCCGTCCTCAAATCGGCTGGTTTGATTGGCCTGATGAGCGTCCTCGCTCACGTGCTGGCGCGTTTCGCCGAGCACCAGAGCGTGGACGCTGGGCTCATGATGGTCATCGCCGCGGCCTCCGTGGTGGCTCAAGCGATCGCGGCGTGGGGCACTCCGGTTGTCTCGCGCCGCGCGTCGGCTGCCGTGGCACAGGATCTGCGCACCCAAGTACTTGCTCGCCGGCTTGCCTCGGGTCGCGTCAACGAACCGCTTACGACGGATGCAAACTCAAGCGGACTTGATGGTGCGCAGGATGCCGGACAGCGTCCGTCCCTTCCACGCTCCGAGGGCGCAGAAGTAGCTCTCGCAACGCGCGGCCTCGACGCCTTGGACAAGTACTTCACGGATTACTTACCTGCACTGATTTTCACGATGATCGTTCCGGTCTTCGTGGGTGTGTGGATCCTGAGCCAGGATTGGGTGAGCGCACTGATCATCGCTCTCACCACTCCGCTGGTCCCGCTGTTCATGATCTTGATCGGCAAGCACACCGCCGAACGCGTGGCGGAGTCCGCCGAAGGCCTTGCCCGGATGGCCCATCACCTCATGGAGCTCGCCCGGGGACTCCCGGTTCTGGTAGGCATTCGACGCGCTCACGCCCAGCGCGCAGCCTTGGAAGAAGTCTCAAACAAGTACCGCGACACCACCATGGGCACGCTGCGAGCCGCCTTCACCTCAAGCTTCGCGCTAGAACTCATCGCCACCATCTCGGTGGCAATCGTCGCCGTGTTCATCGGCGTCCGTCTGGTCCACGGAGACATGACCCTCGAAGCCGGCCTCCTATCCCTCATGCTGGCACCCGAGTGCTTCGCCGCACTGCGCAACGTCGGCTCGGCGTTCCACGCAAGCGAGGACGGCGCCGAAGCGTTCGCCCGCGCCACGGAACTTGCCCACGCACCTATCGCGCAGCCCTTCGCCTCACTGGAATCCAATCCCAACGCCACCAACAAAGCGGAGCCGAGCGGCGTCGTCGTACGGGCAAAGAACCTCCGCGTCCGCTACGCCCAACGGGATTCGGACGCTGTTGGGCCTCTGAGTTTCGAACTCAGCGACGGCGAATCCCTCGCGCTGTGGGGAGCCAGCGGCAGCGGCAAGTCCACGCTCTTACATGTCATCGCCGGCGTAATTCGGGCCGACAGCGAGACTGAACTGAGCGGAACACTGCAGCTGGGTTCGGCGCGCGCACTGTTCGCGGGGCAATCGCCGCGGTTTTCTCGTGAAACCGTGGGCGAAGAGCTCAACTTCTACGCCCAAAAGTCGTTGACCCCAGAAGCCGCTCGCACAGCGCTGGGGCGAAGCGCCTTAAGCGTGGATCTGAGCCAGGCCATCGGCGCGCTCAGCCCGGGGGAGCAGCGCAGGCTCGCTATCGCCCGCTTGCTGGTAGTTGAGCGCGGAGATCAGCAGACACCGCTATACCTGCTCGATGAGCCCACGGCACACCTTGATCCCCGTAGCGCGCAACAGATCCGCGCCCTCATCGCTGAACTCGCAGAGACCGGAAGCGTCATTGCGGCCACCCATGATCCGGCCTTGGCAGCAGCACTGGGCCTGCGCCTAAACGTCAGCGCAGGCGAGAACAGCGGCAGCACCGAGAACATTGCGGATAAAAATGCCGAGATTAACGCCGCAGCCCCGAAGACTGAAACGCTGACGGTCACCGCCGAAAACGCCAAACCAACCCCCACGGCCACCATGGCAAGTGAGACCATCAACAGCGCAGCCCGCTTCCCGTGGCGCTCGCTATTCTCTCGCCGATTTGTGATGGGATCCTTCTATGGCACGCTCGCCGTGCTAGCCGCCGCGGCGCTCTCCGCGGTGTCCGGTTGGCTCATCGTGTACGCGTCCCAGCAACCGCCCATCATGTACCTCTTGGTGGCCATCGTGGGCGTGCGCTTCTTCGGGCTCTCACGCTCGGCTCTGAAGTACCTCGAACGCTTGACGATCCACGAGGACATCCTGCGTTGGAGCACCAACTTGCGCTTGCGCCTCTGGGATTCGCTCGCCGGGAACATCGTGAATTGGAAGCGTCTTACGCACTCGGGCGCTGCCGCCGAGAGGCTCATTGGTGATGTCGATGAGCTGCGCGACGTCCTTCCGCGGGCCGTGACACCCATTGGTTCGGCGGTCATTGCGGGACTCGCGATGCTGATCACCGTGGGTGTGCTGACACCGAGCGCGCTTCCGGCTGTGGTGGGATTTGTGCTCGCCGGGTTCCTGTTGTTGCCGGTCATTGTCTATCGCGCTGAGCGGAACGCGAGCGCCGAGGTGACCGGTTTCCGCACCCGGTTGATGGGCCGCTACGCCGCGATTCAGGGCGCGGCCGCCGAGCTTGCCGCCAATGGGCTCGCTCAGCCCGCCGTTGACTACGTTGCGGGGGACCCGGAGTCGGATCGGCGTCATCAGCGCACCGCGGCGTTCGCTGACGGACTCTCGCAAGCAGGCGTCGTCGTCATCACCGGCCTTGCCGCGGTGGCTACCGCGCTGCTGTGTGTGACCGGTGCCGTGGATCCGCGACTTGCCGCGCTCTCGACCCTCGTGGTGCTCGCGCTGAACGAGCCGCTCTCGCAAGCGGTATCCGCAATTCGTCACTGGCCGACGCTTCAGGCGATCTGGTCCAAGACGGCCCCACTGCTCGAAGACACGCAACGGACCGTGGTGGAGCCGGAACATGCGGAGGAGCGCCCACGCGTGGAGGCAATGGCGGTCAATCGCCTGTCCGCGCGCTACCCGGGCATAGAGACGTCGGTTTTCGCGCCGGTCTCGGCAACCCTGGGCACTGGCCAGTGGTGGACCGTGACGGGGCCGTCCGGTTCCGGAAAATCCACGCTGATCGCGGTGCTGTTGGGATTTTTGAAGTACGACGGCGGAGGCTACCGTTTGTACGCCGACGGTACGTGGCGTGAACCGTACGAAGGTGACGCGGCCGCGTTGGCGTCGCTCGCGTGGTGCCCTCAAGAAGCGCACGTCTTCGATTCCACGATCGCCGGAAACCTGGCGCTTTCACGGAGCAAGGACGAAGCGCTGAGCGAAGCGGAGATGACGGACGTGCTCCAGCGGGTGGGTCTAGGTCCATGGCTGGAGTCTCTGCCGCACCACTTACAGACCCGTACGGGCGCTCAGGGCAGTCAGCTCTCGGGAGGCCAACGGCAACGCTTGGCGGTTGCTCGCGCTATTCTGGCGCGCTCGAGCGTTGTGATCCTGGACGAGCCCACGGCCCACTTGGGTCAGGACGAAGGGCACCAGATGATTGCCCAGCTGCGCGCCGCCGGGAACGAGCACTTGTGGGTCATGGTGACGCACGACGCCTCGCTAGCCCATCAAGGTGACGTGCGCTCAGAGCTCGTGGCGGCGCGGTAGCTCGCAGGTGGTGTCCTCGGCGGGACTACTTGCTGACGCGAGCCTTCGAACCCAGCATGTGCTCTAGCGCCGAGTCCAACGTGGAGTGCCGGAAGACGAAACCGGAGGATTGAACCTTGTCCGCGGAGACCCGCTGGCTCGCAAAAGCGAGTTCGTCCGCGCCCTCGGCGCCCAAGAGCAACTTGGGGCCAAAGGACGGAGTGGGAATCGCGGACGGTCGACGAATCACCGAACCGAGCGTTGCGGCAAATTCTTCACTTGAGACCGGGTTGGGTGCGACCGCGTTGAAGATGCCGGAAAACTCCGGGGTCAGCGCTGCGTGAACGTACAGCGAGAGCATGTCATCGCGGCTGATCCACGAGTTCCACGCCCCGCGCGTTGTGGGTCCGCCCACGCCGGCGGCGAAGAGAGGTAAGAGTCGCGCCAAGAGCCCGCCATCGGGAGAGAGCACCAAGCCTGTTCGAAGGATCGCGACGCGGACGGTATCCGATGCTGCTGCGAGCGCTTCGGCTTCCCACTGGGCGCAGACAGAGGCCAAGAAATCGTCTCCCACGGCGTGATCTTCGGTCAGCGGTTCGGGATCAGTGTTTTCACCCGATAGGCCGTCGTCCTCATATTCGCGGTGCGGGTGGGACCCGTAATAGCCCACGCCGGACGCGGAGATGAACGCACGCTGTTTGCCGTCCGAGCTCACGGTCCGCAGCGCGTTGGCGATGGTGCGGGTGCCCTTGACGCGTGAATCCAGGATTTCTTGCTTGGCAGCCTCCGTGAATCGCCCACCGATCGGATGGCCCGCCAAGTGGATGATGACGTCCAGCCCGCGCATCACATCAAGATCTACGAACTCGCGTTCCGGATCCCAATCGATGCCGCGTTGGAACGAGTGGACAATATGCCCGCCCGTGGTCAACAGGGCGCGAAGTTGAACTCCCATGAACCCGGTGGCGCCGGTGATGCCCACGCGAAGACGCGGCGTGCCCCGGTAGCGAGCGTGAAAATCAAGGTCATCGCGCAATTGACGAGCGCGGTAAGCGAAGGTTCGTTCCAGTTCGGCCGTCAAGGCTTTCTCTGCCGTCCGGCGCGCTATCGACGGCACCTTGGACGGGAGCTGGAACTCCACCGAATCGATGACGTCCGTGCCTTCTCCAAACTGCACGAACTCGTGAGTGTGCACCCACGATTCCAGCGGTCCTTCGGCCATCTGGTCGCGGAACATGTGGGGCGCGTCCAGGGCGGTGTGCCGTGCGGTCCAGGCAATCTCGGGCCGAGCCCAGCGCGAAGGTACTCCAAAGCGTTTGGTCAATCCGGCAAGACCTTCACCCACAGCGCTCGCAGCGCTGCCGGTGATCCCGGGAGCAGAGATGAGGAGCTTGGCTTCGGAACCCACGGCCAATCCGGCGGGAGGCTCGGAGACCACGTGTCCGCCAAAAGGAGGGAACAAGCGGCGGAGCGCGCCTTCGCGGGAGAACCACGAAAACACGGTCTCTTGGTTGTGCTGTACCGATGTGGTGTGCTCAAAATGACCCATAGACACTACTGTGTCAGAGTTTCGCGGGCCTGTCAGGGTCTCGCGAAACTCCGATCACTTTCACGGTAAACCTCCAGCGTTAGAACAGCGTAGAGCCGTCTTCTTCCACTTCGTGCGTGCTGGCGAAGGGCTTCGAGGACGACGGCGCCTCTCGGCTCACGCGGGACGCTGCGGTAGGCCCGGGTAGCTCAGGCGAGGCCGGCTCTGGCGCAGGTAGCGCTGGAACCGTACCAGCGCTCAGATCCGCTTCACCCTCGGGGTCTTGACCTGGGGCAGAGAAGTCGGGAACGGCGGCGTCGTACGCCGGACCAATCACGTCAACCTTTTGCGATAACGGAGCCCCGGAGCCATCGCGCTTACCGAATTCGGTAGGCAGCACACGGGAGACACCCGCCTCGCTTGAGGCGAGAGCAGGACCTGGGCCAGCCCACGCGAGTGCCAGGTCCGTCTCATCCTTAGTGAAACGGTGCGATCGCACGCCAGCAGTGGCGCGACCCTTCGCCGGGAAATCAGCAAGCGGCGTGAGCTTCGCCGAACCGGCTCCCGCGCCGCCAGCGATGGTGACCACCACGGTTTCGTCGCTGAGGGCGTTAACCGCCCCAAAGAAGATGACGCTGTCATCATCGCTCACCTTGATACCGGCCATGCCGCCGGCTGTGCGGCCTTGTGGTCGGACCAATTGCGCCGAGAAATGCAGTAGCTGAGCGTTCTTCGTGATGAACAGCAGGTCCGCTTCATCCGGGGCAGGGGCCGCGTTGATGACCTCGTCGCCGTCCTTGAGCGTGATGGCTTCGAAATCGTCGCGGTTGAGCGGGTAATCAGGGGTGACGCGCTTGACCACACCGTTCTTGGTGCCCAGCGCGAAGACTTCACTCAAGCTCACGAGCGCCACAATGCGTTCGGTCTTGGCGATCGCCGCGAACTCGCTGGCCTTGACGCCAGTGGCGAGGCTCGCCGAGGTCATGGTGGGCGGAAGGACCGGCATATCCACCACTTGCAGGCGAATCAGAAGTCCCGTATTCGTGAGCGCGCCGATCTCTCCGCGAGCGCTCGTAGGGACCGCGGAGAGCACCACATCGTGGCGAGCGCGCGGACCGTTGCTCTGCAGTGGCGTGCGATCCGCCGTACGCGCCAGCAAGCCGGTGGCAGAGAGCATCGCGATACATGGGGTGTCTTCCACTTCGAGAGCCAACGGCGCCTTGGCGGTAGTGCTGACGGCCTCTGGCATCACTGTGCCCTTGAGAGGCTTTGTCTCGGCGGACTTGAGCAACACGGTGCGTCGAGGCGTGGCGAACTGTGCAGAGATGTCAGCAAGCTCCGTGGAGACCACTTCGCGAAGAAGCGCTTCTGAGGCCAAGATGGCGGCGAGTTCCTCGATGGCCTTCTTGAGTTCTTCTTGTTCCTTCTCCAACTCAATGCGGGAGAACTTCGTCAATTGGCGCAAGCGCAATTCCAGGATGTGGTTGGCCTGGATCTCCGTGAGATCAAAGACCTGCATCAAACGGGCGCGAGCCGACGCCGAATCATCCGAAGCACGAATGATCTGGATGACCTCATCAATGTCCACGATCGCCAAGAGCAGACCCTCCACCAAGTGGAGGCGGTCCTTCTTCTTGCCCAAACGGAAACTAGTGCGGCGGCGGACCACGGTGATGCGGTGTTCAACGTAGACCTTCAGGAGCTCCAAGAGGCCTAGTGTCTGAGGCTGGCCGTCCACGAGCGCCACGTTGTTGATGCCGAAGGAATCCTCGAGCGGCGTGAGCCTATACAGCTGCTGAAGGACGGCGTTGGGATTGAAGCCGTTCTTGATCTCGATGACCAGACGCAGGCCGTTCTTGCGGTCAGTCAGGTCAACAACATCGGAGACGCCCGTGAGCTTCTTCGCGTTCGCGGCGTCCTTGATCTTTTCAATGACCTTCTCAGGTCCCACGTTGTACGGCAGTTCGGTGACCACGAGGCCGGTCTTGCGGGCGCTGATCTGTTCAAGCTCCACCTTGGCGCGGGTCTTGAAAGAGCCTCGCCCGGTTTCGTAGGCGTCGCGAATTCCGTCCAGGCCCACAATGATGCCGCCGGAGGGCAAATCCGGTCCCGGCACGAACTTCATGATGTCGGCGAGCGTGGCATCCGGATGCTCGATCAAGTGGCGGGCGGCCGAAATGACTTCACCCAAGTTGTGGGGTGCCATGTTGGTGGCCATGCCTACGGCAATGCCGGTGGCGCCGTTGACCAGCAAGTTAGGGAACGCGGCAGGGAGCACGTCCGGCTGCTGGAGCTGGTTGTCATAGTTGGGGACGAAGTCCACGACGTCTTCGTCGAGGTGATCCGTCATGGCCAACGCGGCTGCGGCGAGGCGGGCTTCGGTGTAACGCGGGGCGGCCGGCCCGTCATCGAGGGAGCCGAAGTTTCCGTGACCATCAACTAGCGGCAGGCGCAGCGCGAAGGATTGGGACATGCGCACCATGGCGTCATAGATCGCGGCGTCGCCGTGCGGGTGCAGCTTGCCCATCACTTCGCCCACCACGCGCGCACTCTTGACGTGTCCGCGGTCCGGGCGAAGGCCCATGTCAGACATCATGTAGAGGATGCGACGCTGGACGGGCTTGAGGCCATCGCGAGCATCTGGGAGCGCGCGCGAATAGATCACCGAGTAGGCGTATTCGAGGAAAGATTCTTCCATTTCGGAAGTGACATCGATGTCAACGATGTGTTCTTCAAAATCCTCTAGTGGGGTTTGATTCTTGCCTCGAGGCATAAAGTGCGTCAGTCCTTAGTGTTTCTAGCGCGCTCAGAGAGCGTTTGGCCTAGGCTAACAATATGGTGGATGGACAGAAAAGCCCCGGATATCCGGCGCACTGGGAAGCTGACGTCGTCCTCAAGGACGGCTCAACAGCACATATTCGGCCCATTACGCCCCAAGACGCCGCGGGACTAGAGGCTCTGCACGCGGGGCAATCTGAGACTTCTATCTATCTCCGCTTCTTCACCTATAAAGCGCGATTGACTGAAAAAGAGCTTAAACGATTCACCGAAGTGGATCATAAGAGCCGCGTAGCGCTCATCGTGGAGCGCTCCAACGCCATCATCGGTGTGGGCCGTTATGACCGTCTGGATGATCCCGAAGAGGCAGAGGTCGCCTTCAACATCTCTGACGCCTTTCAGGGCCAAGGGCTTGGCTCCATCCTGATTGAGCACCTTGCCGCCGCCGCTCGCGAAAACGGTATTGAACGCTTCTCCGCCGAAGTCCTGCCGGAGAACCGAAAGATGATCACGGTCTTCAACGAGACCGGTTTTGATGTGAAACGCCACTTCGATGACGGCGTGGTCATGGTGGAGTTCCCGATCGACCCCACGGAAAAGTCCCGTGCCGTCATGGAATCTCGCGAACACCGTGCCGAAGCCAAGAGCCTCGTGGACCTGTTGAACCCGCGCAGCGTCGCCGTGATCGGCGCCAGCCGCGATTGGGGCACCGTGGGGTACTCCTTCATGGAGCACATTGTGGACGGCGGCTTCGAAGGCCCCGTGTACGCCGTGAACCCCGAAGCCCTCGAACTTGCCGGCACCTTCAGCTACTCGCGACTCTCCGAAGTTCCAGGACCCGTGGATCTGGCCGTGGTGTCCGTTCCTCGCGATCAGATCATGGGCGTGGCTCGAGACTGCGCCGCAGCTGGCGTGCGCGGCATGCTGGTAGCCACCGCTGGCTTTGATGACGGCGGATCAGGACTGGAAGTCCAACGCGAACTCGTGCGCGTTGCCCGCGTCAACGGCATGCGCGTCATTGGCCCGGCGTCCTTGGGAATCGTCAACACGGATCCGGCCGTCAAGCTCAACGCGTCCATGGCGCCCGGCCTCCCTCGGGAAGGCGGACTGGCGCTCTTTAGCCAATCGGCGGCTATCGGCGCCATCCTGTACGCCGCTGCCAGCCGCAGCGGACTGGGCATCTCATCGATTGTCTCTGCGGGCAACCGCGCCGATATGTCGGGCAATGACGCCATGCAGTACTGGGAGGACGACGAACGCACCAAGGTGGTGGGTCTCTACCTCGAATCCTTCGGTAACCCCCGTAAGTTCTCACGCATTGCCCGTCGACTCTCGCAAAAGAAGCCAGTGATTGTGGCCAAGAGCGATGTCATGGGCTTGCGCCTTCCGCCCGGTCACGAGGTCCGCGCCACGCAGGCTCCTCTGGGAGCAGTGGACGCCATGCTGGAACAGTCCGGCGTCATCCGCGTCGGCACTTACGAACAGCTCATGGACGTCGCGCAGATCATTGAGTCTCAACCGCTTCCTGCCGGTGACGGTCTAGGCGTGCTCTCGAACTCTCGTGCACTGGGCCGCGTCGTGGCGGATAACGCGGAGACCAAGGGCCTGAAGGTCGCGGTGCATGATCACGATCTCAGCCTGAACGATGGCCTCACCCGTTCCTTGCCGCGCCTCAAGCACCACCTCATGACGGTCCTCGAGCGTGAAGACGTCCACACCGCCGTCGTGACCCTGTTGCCGAGCCCCGGCATCACCGAACGCGCCGTCGCCGAAGCCATCGAGCAGGTCGGCGCCGAGACCGGCAAGACGGTCATCACGGTCTTTGCTGGCATTACGGATCCCACCGCACTTGTGGACGGGCTCTTCGGGAAGCTTCCGTGCTTCTCTAGCCCGGGCCGCGCGACCAACGCCCTCGCGCAGATAGTTCGCTACGTCCAGTGGCGTCGTCGTGATTTTGGAAGCTTTGCGGAACCGGAAGACATCAACCTCAACCCCGCCGAGGACCTGGTCCACGAATGGTCCCAGCGCGCGAACGGCACCGAGCTGGTCCAGCTCAGCGACGAAGCCGCGTCCGAACTGCTGGCGTGCTACGGGATCACCATGGTGCCGTCGGCTAAATTCGCGGACGCCGACGCGGGCGTGGCCGCGGCCAACCGTCTTGGCTGGCCTGTTGTTTTGAAGACTCAGGACCAGTACTTGCGCCACCGCCTTGACTTGGGCGGGGTGCAGCTGAACATTCCCGACGAAGCCTCGTTGCGCCACAACATCATGCGCATGACGGAAGTCATGGAGCCCTACGGTGCCACCAAGCTTGAAGTCCAGCACATGGTGGACGCCGGTCAGGGCACCATCCTGCGGGCCATCGAGGATCCGCTCCTTGGCCCTCTGGTGTCCTTCGGCATCTCTGGTGACGCGGTCCTGCTGCTCGATGACTGGGCCCATGGTATTCCGCCGCTGTCCTCGACGGACGTGAGTGAATTTGTGCGCTCGCCGCAGGCTGCCCGGAAGCTCTTCGGCTACGAAGGCGTGCCACCGGTGAACATTGATCTTCTCGAGAACATTGTTCGACGCATTGCGATCCTGAAGGACAACCATCCGGAGGTGGCGTTGTTGGAGATCAATCCGCTGGTCGCCTCGGAGCGCACGGTGAGCGTGTTGTCCGTGGATATTCGGGTGGCGGATGCTGCGCGCCGTACCGATAGCGCCCGGCGAGCGGTCTCCACTCACTCCTATTAGGGAGTACGACGACGCTGCTGGGGTCTCGCTGTTGGCTTCATGAACGCTGGGCTCGGTATCGCGAGCAGGCGATACAGGGGGCTTTCACCGTAGACTGAACAAATGACTTCTCGGCATACACAGAGCAATCCGGCAATGGACAGCGAACTGCATGCGGCCCTCGTGACGGCAGGGTTCTACCCTCAGTTGGTGTCCGATGTTCTTGAAGATGCGCTCGCGGGATACACGGTGGTGTCCCACATGGTGCATCTTGAAACGCATATCGACAACGCTGAAGTTCACCGTCACGTCACCGCTCTGGTGGTCACGAATGAGACCCTCGTGGTGCTTCATGTTGATGACGAGATGTTGGATGAGCAAGGCGCTCACGTCTCAGCAACCGTCTCCACGGAAACTGTGCCGCTGGTTCGCTTGGGCTCCGTCATCCTGTCTTACGGCTACTACCAGCCGCAGAACTACAAGACCGGCGATCAGCTCATGGACTTGACTGTCACCGCGTCCTGGTCGGGAAGCCAGCGAGCTGACCTTGTTCCAGCAACCTGCGGGGATCCGCAGTGCGATGCCGACCACGGTTACCAGGGAACGTTGCCCAAGGAAGACATGGTGCTTCGCGTTTCCGTAGAAGCTGACGGTGCCGCGAAGGTTGACGAGGCACGCCGCTTCGCCCGAGCCTTGCGCGCTGCCTCGGTTCGCGCCACGATCGATGCCGCTAGCGGTGTGGTGGCCGGTTCGGCCGTTGCTCCGTCTGTGGCCCGCTAACTCGTGGGCGTAGTGCACGAATCCGTCTGGCCGGCCGCCTTCGGACCCGAACGCCGGGGGAGTTTGCCACCCGTTGAAGGGCACACCGAACCCCGCCCAGTTTCCACAATTGCTGACGTGCTCTCGAGCGCGGCGGCCGTCTTGGGTGTCGACGGTTTTGAGAACACGTTGAACCTTCCGGCCGCCACACGGGTGTGCGTGATCCTGGTGGATGGGCTGGGCTTGCGCCTTCTGAAGAAGAAGGCTGCGTACGCGCCGTTCATCAAATCGGTTATCGACTCAAACAAGCCGCTGGAAGCGGCGTTTCCCACCACCACGGCAACCTCGCTTGCGTCTCTGGGAACCGGCTTGCCGTCAGGCCAGCACGGTTTGGCCGGCTATGACGCGGTGGATCCTGTACTGCGACGCACGGTGAACCAGCTCAGCGGCTGGCCCGCAGACCTTCTGCCGGATCAGTGGCAACCGCACCCGACCATTTTTGAGCGGGCAAGCGAAACGCTCAACGTCACCACCGTCAGTAAAGCCAAGTTTGAAGAAAGCTCGCTTACGCGGGCTGCTCTTCGCGGCGGAAACTTTGTGGCCGCCGGATCCCTCACGGCACGCGCCGGGGCGGCTCTCGAAGCGCTCAAGGCGCCACAGAGCCTGGTCTATTTCTATTGGGATGAGATCGACAAAGCCGGTCACCGCTTTGGATCAGAGTCTGAGAAGTGGACGTTCCAGCTCGAAGAGCTAGATTCCGGCTTGCGTCGCTTTGCCGCTCGCGTCCCGGCCAATACCTTGGTGCTGCTGACTGCGGATCACGGCATGGTGGATATCCCCGAGGCCCAGCGCATCGATTACTCGCAATTCCCAGAGCTGCTGGACGGCATCGAGCTGACAGCGGGGGAGCCGCGGTGCGTGCAATTGCACTTCGCCCTCGACGCCACCGACGAACAGCGCGAACGTACCATCACCGCGTGGCGGGAACGCTTCGCAAAACAGGCCGTGGTCATGGAACGTCATGAAGTCATTGCTCGAGGACTCTTGGGCGAGAACCCGGACCCACGGGTAGTGGGACGTTTCGGTGATGTCTTTGTTCTAGCTCACGCACAGGTAGCGCTGTTGGATGGGCGCCGCGTGGCCCCTCACGCGTTCAGCGTAGTGGGTCAGCACGGAAGCTTGACCGCGGCAGAGCGCATCATCCCTCTGCTGACGCTAAAGAGGCCCTAAATCCGCTAACAGGTAATTCCTGACAGCGGATTTAGGGCTTCTAGTGGGGGACTGCTTAGCGGTCCTTCTTGCCGAAGACGATCTCATCCCAGCTAGGGACAGACGAACGGCGACGCTTGTTCTTAGGGTGCGACTCTTCAGTTGCTTCCTTTGACGCTTCTTCAGCCTTCTGAGGCTCTTCAGCTGGCTGGGAGTCCTTAGAACGGGACGCACGATCAAGTCGCGTTACGGACGCAAGACGGTCGTTGCGTACGGGAGCGGCTTCTTCCTTGCCGGAATCTACCGGGCTGGACGCGGCGTCGTCGTACTCATTGTTCTCATCCTCATCCAGCAAAGCCGGGTTGCGAGGGTGAGCCGCAGGAATAGAACCCTTGGAAAGCATCAGCGCGAGAGCGTCATCGGCGTCCTCGTCGGCACCAAGGCGCTGACCGCGGCGCTGACGGAGCACCTCAAGCAACTCTTCTTGCTCGCTGGGCTCGGGAGCGGTACGGCGGCCTGGTTGTTCCGAGGCTTCAACATCAAAAACGTTGTCCTGAACCGCGCTCAGTCGACGCACGGGACCGGGATGATCCACGGTCTCCAACTCGCCAAGCACTTGAGCCCAGCGGTTCTTGTTCATGAGCGTGCGGTGCGTGGCATGGAAAATCCAACGCGCCGGCGGTTCTTCACCAATGACACGGGACTCGGTGGAGGAAGTGTCGAAGTCGCATGTGACTTCCCACTGTCCATCCTCGAGACGCCACGCATCCCAGCGGGCCTCCGCGGTATCGATGCCGAACTGGCGTAAACGGACCTCAACCATCGAGCCCAGCGTGGCTGGTTCGTCGCCGAAAGCGGCACGGTAAGTCTCCGAATGTGACGGAGCAGAAACCTCAACGGCCTGCGCCAGACGAGCCACGTGATCGCGCTCGGCGCGCACCGGGCCTTCGTACTTCAAGATGTGAGCGAGCGTCAGACCGGACTCGGCAGCCACTTCTTCAGCGGACATTCCCGACCGGATACGGCCCTGAATTTCGCGAGGAGTCAACTGCAACGGAGCATCATTTTCGCCACGGTGTGAACGGAAATGGGCGCGCGAAATCGCGGCGCGCAATGCTTCATCGATAGGTAGCTCGAAGGTCGCGCCGTCGTCACCGCTTAAGAGCAACGTGTTGCCCTCTTCGTGAATCCCGACAAGCCTCAGCTGCGTCATAACGTTTTTGCCTCCCCGGCGGACATTTCTTGGCTTTCACAATGCCACCAAGTGCCCTATTATCCCAACCTTTTCCACGGTGTGGCGATCACTTCATTGCGCCGTCGGCGAAGTTGATTTGGTTTTTTGGCGTTCATGATGAACAATCTTCGCGTCGAGCACAGTACAGGTGTACTGGGACGATGATGAGACGCCGTAACAATGATGAGACTCGAGCGCGTGCTGGAGTGCTTGAGCGAATGAGGGAGCAATGGCTACTGACTACGATGCACCGCGGAAAACTGATGAGGACCTCAATGAGGATTCCATCGAGGAACTCAAGGGGCGCCGTTCCGATAAGCAGTCTGCAGTCGTAGACGAGGATGAGGCGGAAGCCGCCGATAGTTACGAACTACCGGGTGCTGATCTCTCCAACGAAGAACTGCAGGTTCGCGTTCTTCCAGCGCAGGCTGATGAATTCACGTGCGCTTCCTGCTTCTTGGTTCGCCACCGTTCGCAGATCGCGAAGGAAAAGGACGGACTTCTGTACTGCAACGACTGCGAAGGCTAAGAACACAACGCAGTGTCGAGCTCCGCAGAAGTGTCATAAACACTGAAGCTCCATAAGCGCAGATGAGGCGGGTCAGGGATAACTCCTGGCCCGCCTCACTTGTTGTTTAAGCGTTTGTTTAGGCAGTTGGCTTCGTTGCTTCAAGGGCGGCCACAAACTTTTCGGGGTGGCGCGTGGACACCAGCCAGTACGGGGTGGCGTCACGCTCATCCGTGACCTCCATCTTCACGACAGGGTCAATCCATCCGCGGAAGCACATGAACGCCGTACCGTTGAGCCCACGACCGCGCTCGAAGAACGCATCATCGCGGCGGTGGCTGCTGAACTCGCAAATGAATTCGCGCTCGATGGACGCGCGGCCCACCGAAACGCGTTCCGGGGTGACTTCAATTTTCGCGATCGAGGAGATGACCAGGATGGACGCGACGATGATGAAGATGATGCCCACCACGGAGCTCCACAGTACGGAGATCGGCGCGAAGGCCAACGCTAAAGCCCCGCCAGCGCCAAGAATTACTACCCAAATCCACCATGCCGGCCACAATTTTTCGGTGTACGTAGGCGTGGATGTGGGTGCTAAAGGTGTAGAAGAGGACATGCTTCTAGGATATGGCACTTCACTTCACGGTCCGCTCTGAATGAACTCTCGGCGAATTGCCATGGGCTGGAGTGCGAAATCGCCAAGTTCCTCAGGACGGCCGCGCTAAAGTGGATTCGCAGACGCATCAGACTACTGAGGGATACATGACCAACGCCCCCGAGCCATTGAGCATCCAGATTCTTATGCTGGACCCGGATCTTGAGCCACCAAGCTACGCACACCCAGGCGATGCCGGTGCTGACTTGCGTGCGCGTGAAGGCTTCACGCTGGAACCCGGCGAGCGAGCTCTGGTTCCCACCGGTGTGGCAATTGCGTTGCCACTGGGTTTTGTGGGTCTCATTCACCCTCGCTCCGGGCTCGCTACCAAGCACGGAATTACTGTGGTGAACGCGCCTGGAACCGTTGACGCTGGCTACCGCGGTGAAATCAAGGTCACGTTGTTGAACACGGACTTGCGCGAATCAATGACCTTCGAACGCGGCGATCGTATTGCCCAATTGGTGATCCAGCGCGTTGAGCAGGCTGTTTTTGTGCCGGTTGACTCATTGTCCGAGTCTGAACGCGGCACGGGCGGCTTTGGCTCAACGGGCGGCTTCACTGCGGCGAACCAGAAGTAGGGAGGACACACGGATGTTTGGACGTAAAAAGAAGGAAGCGGCCGTAACCGAGCTAAGCGCTCAGGAGACCGCGGAAGCGGAGACTCAGGAGGAGCCGGCGCGCAAGGTTGCGGGCCCTACGACGGGACCGTACGACGTCGCAGATCGGCAACGCACGGATGATTACGTTGATCTTGGCTCGCTGTTGGTCAAGCCATTTGAGGGCGTGAACTTGCGTCTGGAACTTGAGGAATCCTCGAACCGCGTAATTGCGGTGGGCCTGCAAGACGAGCAGTCCAGCGTCCAGCTTCAAGCGTTCTCAGCCCCGAAGTCTGAGGGACTGTGGGAAGGCATTAGCGCTCAGATCGAAGAGTCCGTGACGACTCAGGGCGGCATCGTTGACCGTGTCGAGGGACGCTTCGGTGAGGAAGTGCTGGCACGTGTGCCTGCGACGGGCGCTGATGGGAGCAAGGGCCACATGGTGGCTCGTTTCATTGGCATCGACGGCCCGCGCTGGTTCTTGCGCGGAGTGATCGGTGGCGAAGCGGCGCTAAACAAGCAACTCGCCAAGAAGATCGAAGACTGCATCGCCGAGATCATTGTGGTGCGTGGAGATAACCCCATGCCTCCCACAGAGCTGTTGCCGCTGCGCATGCCAGAAGAGGTGGCACAGCAGCAGGCTCCGAGTAGCCCCAGCCCCATGGGCGCTCCAGAGCGTGGCCCCGAGATCACCGAGATTCGCTAAGCAACCGGGCCACCACTGATGTCACCAGCTCCTGCCATGCGGATCACCGACTTTGACCACCTGCCTGAACGCGGCTCTATCGAAGCGCGCGGGCACGTGGACTCCGTCATGATCCTTCCCAAGAACCAGGTCCCCGAGTACTCGGTGATGGTGGCGGCTCAGCCGGCCCCTCCGGGTGGGCGGCGACGGGCAGCGTCACGCATCCGCTTGATCTTCATGGGCCAGCGACGTGTGCCCGGTATTGACGCGGGAACCCTGCTGGCGTTTCGCGGCACGGTAGGAGTGGTGGACAACATCCCAACCATCTATAACCCCAGCTACGAAATTCTTCCCAGCACTGAGGACAACGAGTAATTCATGAGTGAGAACACCCCGAACGAGCCCAGCCAAGAATCGTTGGCTCGGCAGATCGCGCAGTCCGCGGGCGTGCATCACAAAGAGGACGGGCAAGTCGATGTCCTCAGAACCGTGGGTGGTTTGCGCGGCATTCTGGAGAGTTTGCTCCCAGGATTGGTGTTCTTGGTGGTTTTCACGGTCACTCAGCAACTGAATCCTTCACTGATTGCCTCCCTTGCCGTGGCCGTGATCTTCACGATCGCTCGACTTGTACAAAAAACACCGCTGACGCAGGCTCTTGCGGGCCTCATTGGTGTGGTGGTGTGTGCGTTCGTCGCTCGGACCACCGGGGAAGCACGTGACTACTACGTGCCGGGGTTCTTCACGAACGCCGGATACGCCGTCGCTCTCATTGTCTCGATCGCCGTGAAGTGGCCGCTCATGGGTGTCATCCTCGGATTTATCCGAGGTGAAGGCACCGCCTGGAGGCAAAAGCCGGATCGCAAGCGTGCCTATGTGATTGCCACGTGGGTCTTGGTGGCGATGTTCATCGCTCGAATCGCGGTTCAGGTCCCGTTGTATTTCGCCAACATGATCGAAGCGCTCGGTACCGCGCGGTTGATCATGGGGATCCCGCTCTATGCTGGCGCACTGTGGCTGGCCTGGCTGGTGTCGCGGCCTGTTGACCCCACGGCTACCGAAGATGAAGCCCTCGAGCTGGGTCACCAAGACTAAACATTGGTTGTGCAAGAGAAATGCCCTCGTCCAAAGGACGGGGGCATTTCTATGTCGACAGCAGCTATGTGGACCGCAGTACTGCTATTTGGACTGCAGCACTTCGCGGAGGATTCGTTCCGCTTCGATGGTGGTGATCAAGAAGATCTCATCGTGAGCTTCGAGCACGTCATCCGGGCTGGGGGTGATGGGGCGTTCGTCGCGAAGAATGGCCACCACGGTGGCATCTTGTGGCCACGGCACACGTCCCAACGCTTTGCCAATGAGCTTTGAATCCTCGGGAACGGTGAATTCTACGAGCGAAGACACGCCGGTCTGCAGGGTCAGCAGGCGCACCACGTCGCCAATTTCCACGGCTTCTTCTACGAGGGCGGTCATCAGGCGCGGCGTGGACACGGCCACGTCTACACCCCAGGAGTCGTCAAACATCCAGTCGTTCTTGGGGTTGTTGACGCGTCCCACCGTGCGCTTGACACCGAATTCCGTCTTGGCCAGCAACGAGACAACGAGGTTGACCTTGTCATCACCGGTGGCGGAAACCGCTACGTCTTTGTCCTCCAAGTGCGCTTCGCGCAGTACGGAGATTTCGCACGCGTCGCCGAAGAGCCACTGCGCTCCCTTGAGCCCGGAGCGTCCCACCACTTCTGGCTTCTGATCAATCATGAGCACTTCGTGACCGTGGGAGAGGAGTTCGCGGCCAATGCTGGAGCCCACAGCTCCGGCACCAATGATCACTACTTTCACTGTTCTTCCTCCACGGTGAGTGCGGGTGCGGTGGAAATGACCCGGTCAATCTCGGTCTCTCGAGCCAGCGGCATCATCGCGTGCAAAATATCGCCCTGCTGGTATCGCATGGAGGCGGTGGGAAGAATTCCCTGGCCAAATCGGGTCACGTACGCGATTCGAACGCCAGCAAATTCCTCAATCTCACGGAGCTCGCGGCCGTACCAGCCTTCGTGCACAGAGATTTCGCCAAGCACCAGACGGCCGGAGGCTTCACGGAAGTCGCCAATGCGCGCATGGTCGGGGAGGATGCGGCGAAGTACTTGGTCCGCGCTCCATCGAACGGCGGCCACCGTTGGTATGCCGAGACGCTGATAGATCTCTGCACGGCCTGGGTCATAGATACGAGCCACCACATGCTCGACGTGGTATTGCTCACGGGCCACGCGCGTGGCCAAAATGTTGGAGTTGTCACCGCTAGAAACGGCGGCAAAAGCGTAGGCTTCGGCAATGCCGGCGCGCTCAAGCGTGTCGCGGTCAAAGCCCACCCCGGTGACCTTTCGCCCGGAAAAATCCCTGCGAAGTCGCCGAAAAGACCGATCATCCTGATCGATCACGGCAACAAAATGGCCGCTGTCTTCAAGGGTATGCGCGAGCGTGACGCCCACGCGTCCACAACCCATGATTACAAAGTGCGCCATCGATTACTGCCTCCCATAACGGCCCTCTTGGGGAGAAATTTCCACAAGTTCTGCTCAGAACAAGTTTTGCACGGATGGAACGTACTACCGTTGATGCGTGCTGTCATTTCTCGATGCGCTCAAGAGAGCGGTGGTGGGTCAACCGTTCATGACACGGCGGATCCCCGATAAGCCCATGCGGAAACGGCTGGCTCTGCCGCTGTTGTCGGCCAATCCGCTGTCTTCTATGGCGTACGCGCCGGATGAGATTATCCTGACGCTTGCCGTGGCTGGTCTTGCTGCGCTCCACGTGGCGCCTTGGGTGGGTGTTGCCGTGGCGGTGATCATGTTGCTGATCATCCTGTCCTATCGGGAGTCCGTGAGGGCGTACCCCTCTGGTGGTGGCGACTATGAGATCGCTAAGACCAACATTGGTCCAAGCGCTGGCATCATTGTGGCGGCAGCGCTCATGGTGGACTTTGTCCTCACCGTTGCCGTTTCCACGTCTTCGGCCGCGCACTACATCATCGCTATGTTCCCCGCACTTGCTGGCAGCCAAGGGATCATCGCAGGCTGCGGCGTCGTCATTCTGACACTGATCAATCTCCGTGGCCGGGGCAAGAACCGAACCCTCGCCTCCATTCCCGTCATTCTCTTTGTGGCCGCGCTGGTGGTGCTCATTGTGGTGGGTAGCATCCGTGCCGCCACCGGAACCCTGGAGCGGCTCGCTTCGGCGGACTTCGAGGTACTCCCAGAGGCAGGCTTTGATTCCGGGCTCACCGGACTGCTGGGCGTCCTGGTGGTGCTTCGCGCGTTCTCCACCGGTTCTGCCGCGATGACCGGCATTGAGGGTCCCATCTCCAACGTCCACGCGCTCAAAGCACCGCGCGCCCGCAACGCTCGAGCCATCCTTTTGATGTTGGGCTTTACCGCCGCCGCGATTTCCATAGGACTTATGTTCTTGGCGCGTGCCGCCGATATTCGGGTGACGGAGAACCCTCACGAGAACCTGCGCCTCAATGGCGGACCGATCCCCGATAACTACGTGCAGGATCCTGTCCTGGGGCAGTTGGCTCACGCGGTCTTCGGCCTGAATTCGCCGCTCTTCTACGTGCTCGGAGTGCTGACGGTGCTGGTGCTAGCCACCGCGGGCCACATGGCGTTCCGTTCCTTCCCCAACCTGGCATCGCTCTTGGCTCACGACGGCTTCTTGCCGCGTCAGTTGCGCCGCCGCGGCGATCGCTTGGGCTACAGCAACGGCATCCTGGCCTTGGGTCTTGCGGCACTGTGCCTAGTAGTGGTGTTCCAAGCTCACCTGACCTCGCTCATCCAGCTCTATGTGGTGGGCGTGTTTGTTTCATTCACGCTGAGCCAGCTGGGCATGCTTCGCCACTGGGGCCGCAAAGCGCGCAACACGGCGAGCAAAGCAGCCCGACTCCGCATCGCACGCGCCCGCATTCTGAACCTCGTGGGACTGATCATCACCGCTACGGTGCTCTTCGTGGTGTTGCTGACCCGCTTGACGCTGGGCGCCTGGCTGGCCATCGCCGCCATCGCGGTCTTGTACCTCGTCATGCACTCCATCCACGAGCACTACGAGCAAGTGGAACGCGAACTCAAAATCGATGATCTGCAGTATTCGCGCGCTTTGCCGTCGCGAGTGCACGCCCTCATTTTGGTCTCCTCCATCCGCAAGCCGGTGTTGCGCGCCGTGGCCTCCGCTCGCGCCTCCCGGCCAAGCCGTATCGAGGCCCTCGTCGTGGATGTCGACAACGTGTCCACGGAGCGCACCCTGCAGGCCTGGGACAAGCTTGATTTGCCGGTGCCTATTCGCGTGCTGGCCTCCCCGTACCGGGAAACCACGTCACCGATCACGGACTACATTCGCTCCATCCGCGCTCGTTATCCGCGCGACCTTGTAGTGGTCTATATCCCCGAATACGTCGTGGGTCACTGGTGGGAGCAGCTCGTTCACAACCAGACGGCGCTTCGCATCAAGACTCGCTTGCACTTTGAGCCGGGTGTGGTGGTGGCGTCCGTGCCGTGGCAGCTTCAGTCCTCGCGTGAGTTGATTGCGCAGTACGACGACGCAGCTGCGGACAGTGCCGAAAGTTCCGTTTCCGCTGGCTCCATCACGCCCGCACCTTCCGCTCCCAGCTCGAAAATACCTCCAAAGGAATCTCATGGATCTTGAACTCACTCTTGAACGCGTCGCTCACGGCGGACATTGCGTGGCGCGGCACGAAGGGCGAGTGGTCTTTGTACGTCATGGCATCCCGGGCGAGCGAGTCATTGCACGAGTAGATGCAGGGGAGGACACCAAACGATTCTGGAACGCCTCCGTGGTGAAGGTTCTTGAAGCGTCCCCAGACCGCGTGAAGCACATCTGGAACATGGCCGATGCGCTCGCTGCCGAGGAGCATGGCGCGCATCCCGTGGGCGGTGCCGAATTCGGGCACATCTCCTTGGCGCGCCAGCGCTCCCTCAAGGCCGAAGTGTTCCGCGAACAGCTCACCCGCCTAGCGCAGACCGATCCGGACTCGGTGGGTTTCCACGGGGTGGAATCCGTACCAGTGGCTGGTTGGGATGAATCAGAGAGCGCGCGAGAAGACGACGGCCTCGCCTGGCGCTCCCGAGCATCCTTCTCCGTGACCAAGGATGGGCGCCTGGCAATGCACCCATTCCACTCCAACGAACTCGTTCCCATCGCGGAGATGCCACTAGCCGCCGAGGCCATCAACAACCTCAAGCTCTGGGAGACAGACTTCCGCGGCTTCGAACGCATCGAAGTGGCCGCGCCCTCCACCGGACAGGCTCCGTTGCTGGTTCTGATCCCGCGTGCGGATAACCGAACTTTCCGCCCACCTCACGGTGAGGCCATTGAGAACGCAAGCGGCGTCGTCGTAGTGGAACAGACCCGAGGAAGTGCCGGTGACGGCCGCGGATCCTTGCGCACCCTCGCAGGCAAGCCGTATGTGATGGAGCAAGCCGGGCGGCGTGCGCTGCGCGTGACCGGCGAAGGGTTCTGGCAGATTCACCGCGGCGCCCCCCGCGTCCTGACCGAAGCCATGCTGGACTACGCGCGACCGGAAGCAGGGGAGACGGCTGCCGATTTGTACGCCGGTGCGGGACTGTTCACCGCTGCGCTCGCAGACGCTGTGGGCTCGCGCGGCGCCGTGCTCTCCATTGAGGGGGCGCCCGGAACCAGCGCCGATGCGGCCTACAATTTCGAAGCGGACTCGCAGGTGTACGTGACACGCGGACGCGTAGAACGAACCTTGGCCTATGAAACCCGGGGTGATTCGCTCGACGCGATCGTGCTGGATCCGCCGCGCGTGGGTGCCGGCAAGCAATCGGTGCAGGCCATGGCGCAGACTAACGCCCAGCGGATTGCCTACGTAAGCTGTGATCCCGCGAGCTTCGCGCGTGACGTGGGGTATTTCAAGAATCACGGTTATGAATTACGCAACGCGAGAGTATTCGATTTATACCCTCACACGCACCACATGGAGATTGTGGGTTTGCTCGCAAAAAATGAGGGCTAGATCGCAATGTTCGCAGATTGTTGACAATTTAGGGGGTAGACTTCAGGTAGCTCGGCCGCATGGGACGTCAGTCATTTAGGTAACAAATTCTTTTCTTATTTGAATCAGGATTGCCTAAGTGAAAACTAGACCCTCGTGCACACAGATAAAGAACCGGCGAGAGGAGTCCCAATGAGCAATGTGGACAGCTTCGGCGCCAAGGGCGTACTAGACGTCAATGGCAAAGAATATGAAATTTTCCGGCTGAACGCAGTTGAAGGTATCGACCGCCTTCCGTACAGCCTCAAGGTGCTTTTGGAAAACTTGTTGCGCACCGAAGACGGCGCCAACATCACCGCAGATCACATCAACGCTCTTGCTAACTGGGATGCCAGCGCAGATCCAAGCGTTGAAATCCAGTTCACGCCAGCCCGCGTGATCATGCAGGACTTCACCGGCGTGCCATGTGTTGTTGACTTGGCCACCATGCGTGAAGCAGTCAAGGACTTGGGTGGAGACCCCAAGCGAGTCAACCCGTTGGCTCCTGCTGAAATGGTCATTGACCACTCCGTGCAGATCGACGTTTTCGGTAACTCCGGCGCCCTCGAGCGCAACATGGAAATCGAATACGAGCGCAACGGCGAGCGTTACCAGTTCCTGCGCTGGGGCCAGACCGCATTCGATGACTTCAAGGTTGTTCCTCCGGGAACCGGCATCGTGCACCAGGTCAACATCGAGTACTTGGCACGCACCATCATGACCCGCGAAGTCGACGGCAAGCTCCGCGCTTACCCAGACACCTGCGTTGGTACCGACTCCCACACCACCATGGTCAACGGCCTTGGCGTGTTGGGTTGGGGCGTTGGCGGCATCGAGGCCGAGGCAGCAATGCTCGGCCAGCCAGTCTCCATGCTCATCCCTCGCGTGGTGGGCTTCAAGCTCACTGGCTCCATCCCAGCTGGCGCAACGGCAACGGACGTCGTTTTGACGATCACCGAAATGCTTCGCGACCACGGCGTGGTGGGCAAGTTCGTTGAGTTCTACGGCGAAGGCGTTGCAGCAGTTCCGCTCGCTAACCGTGCAACCATCGGCAACATGAGCCCAGAGTTCGGCTCCACGGCTGCTATGTTCCCCATCGACGATGTCACCATCGAGTACTTGCGCCTCACCGGCCGTACGGCTGAGAACCTCGCTCTCGTTGAGGCATACGCCAAGGAACAGGGCCTCTGGCACGATCCTTCCCGCGAACTCGACTTCTCCGAGGTCCTCGAGCTGGATCTGTCCACGGTTGTTCCTTCCATCGCTGGTCCGAAGCGTCCTCAGGACCGCATCGAGCTCACCGATGCCAAGGAGCAGTTCCGCAAGGACATCCACAACTACACCGAGGGTGACGCAGACGACGCCGTTTTGGGCCGTCCGTCCAAGCAGGTTCCAGTCTCGATGGCAGATGGTCGCCAGTTCGAGTTGGATCACGGCGCAGTTTCCATCGCGTCCATCACCTCTTGCACCAACACGTCTAACCCTTCGGTCATGCTTGCCGCGGCTTTGCTGGCTCGCAACGCCGTCAACGCTGGCCTCACGGTCAAGCCATGGGTCAAGACCTCGATTGCACCAGGTTCCAAGGTAGTTACCGACTACTACGAGAAGTCCGGCCTCACGCCGTTCCTCGAGAAGCTCGGCTTCTACATTGTGGGCTACGGCTGCGCAACCTGCATTGGTAACTCCGGCCCACTTGAGTCTGAGATCTCCGAAGCAGTTCAGGCAAACGACCTCTCCGTAACGGCTGTCCTTTCCGGTAACCGTAACTTCGAAGGCCGCATCAACCCAGACGTGAAGATGAACTACTTGGCTTCGCCGCCACTGGTCATCGCTTACGCTCTTGCCGGTTCCATGGACTTCGACTTCGAGAACGACTCCTTGGGCACGAACGAGAAGGGCGAAGAGGTCTTCTTGAAGGACATCTGGCCTAACCCGATCGAGGTTCAGCAGGTCATCGATAGCTCGATCGACGAAGCTATGTTCACGAAGGGCTACGAGGGCGTCTTCGAAGGCGACGATCGCTGGAAGTCTTTGGACACCCCAGCTGGCGACACCTTCTCGTGGGATCCAAAGTCCACGTACGTTCGTAAGCCCCCTTACTTCGAGGGCATGCAGGCTCAGCCAGAGCCCGTCAAGGACATCGCAGGCGCTCGCGTCTTGCTCAAGCTTGGCGATTCCGTCACCACGGACCACATCTCCCCAGCAGGTTCCTTCAAGTCGGACACCCCGGCTGGTCGCTACCTCTTGGAGAACGGTGTTGACCGCAAGGACTTCAACTCCTACGGCTCCCGCCGTGGTAACCACGAAGTCATGATCCGCGGTACGTTCGCAAACATCCGTATCAAGAACCAGCTTCTTGACGGTGTTGAGGGTGGCTTCACGCGTGACTTCACGCAAGAGGGCGCTCCACAGGCTTACGTCTACGACGCTGCACAGAACTACCAGGCAGCAGGCACCCCGCTGGTGGTCTTGGCTGGTAAGGAATACGGCACCGGTTCGTCCCGCGACTGGGCTGCTAAGGGCACCGCGCTCTTGGGCGTCAAGGCTGTTATTGCACGTAGCTACGAGCGTATCCACCGCTCCAACCTCATCGGCATGGGCGTTCTTCCGCTGCAGTTCCCAGAAGGCGAATCCGCAGATACCTTGGGCTTGACCGGTACCGAGACGTTCTCCGTCTACGGCGTCACCGAGCTCAACAACGGCACCACCCCGAAGACCGTCAAGGTCACAGCGGTTGCTGAAGACGGCTCGGAGAAGTCCTTCGACGCTGTAGTCCGCATCGACACCCCGGGTGAAGCTGACTACTACCGTAACGGTGGCATCTTGCAGTACGTCCTTCGCCAGATCTCCGCCGCCTAGTTCTAAGAGCTAGCTAGCGATCATCTGATCGAAGAAGAAAGGGCGAAACTCCTGTTGAGGGGTTTCGCCCTTTCGGCGTTAAAGGAACACTTCGGAATGTCCCGTCAGTACTGGCCCAAGGTTCCTGATCAGGGGTGAAGCCGTGGGCAACCCCCAGACCTAGGCACTTAGCGGTAAAATTGACGAACGCCTGCGTGCCGCACATGGACGTTGACTGTTTTTCAGAAGTATTAGGTTGTCCGCGCGCAGGAGCGCCCGAAAGGAATTACACCGGTGGGTCTACTCCCCAATATTCACGAACCCAAAGATCTTCGTTCCCTGACGTTGCCCGAACTCGAGCAGTTGGCGGCAGAAATTCGCCAGTTCCTCATTGAGAAGGTTTCCAAAGTAGGCGGTCACTTGGGTCCAAATTTGGGCGTAGTGGAGCTGACCTTGGCGATGCACCGGATTTTCGATTCGCCTAAAGACACCATCATTTTTGATACCGGTCACCAGTCGTACGTGCACAAGTTGGTTACTGGCCGCCAGAATTTTGAGACCTTGCGTCAGGAGGGTGGGCTTTCGGGCTACCCGGAACGCGCGGAGTCGGTGCACGACGTCGTTGAGTCGTCTCACGCTTCCAGCTCGCTCTCGTGGGCCGAGGGTATTTCGCGGGCTCGCCAGCTCAATGGTGAGAACGACCGCTGGACGGTCGTGGTCATTGGCGACGGCGCGCTCACGGGCGGTATGGCGTGGGAAGCCATCAACAATATTGCTGCAGACCGGAACCGCAAGGTGGTCATCATTGTCAATGACAATGGCCGCTCCTACGCGCCCACCATCGGCGGTCTCGCGGATCACTTGGCCAGCTTGCGTCAAACTATCGACAAGGTCCGCACGCACCGCGCGTACGAAGGAACGTTGGACTGGTGGAAGGACCGCCTGCAAAACGGTGGGATGCCCGGCCAGATGGTCTACAAGGGTCTGCACGCCGCGAAGAAGGGCATCAAGGACTGGTGGGCTCCCCAAGGCCTCTTCGAAGACTTGGGTATGAAGTACATTGGCCCACTCGACGGCCACTCGTTGCAGCACCTTGAAGAAGGCTTGCTGCAAGCGAAGAACTTTGAAGGTCCCGTCATTGTTCACGCGATGACGGAGAAGGGCCGCGGCTATGCTCCGGCCCGCGCTCACGAAGAAGACCAGTTCCACGCCGTGGGTGTCATCAACCCGGAGACGGGCTTGCCTCGCGACGAACCCGGGGCACAGTCCTGGACGAGTGTCTTCGGCGAAGAGATCGCCAAGATCGCCGATGAGCGCCCGGACATCGTGGGTATCACCGGGGCCATGTTGATTCCCGTGGGTCTCAAGGAGATGGCTACCCGCCACCCGGATCGCGTGATTGACGTGGGCATCGCCGAACAGCACGCGCTGACCTCGGCTGCCGGTTTGGCCTTCGGCGGTCTGCACCCCGTGGTGGCGCTCTATGCGACCTTCTTGAACCGCGCTTTCGACCAACTCTTGATGGATGTGGCCCTTCACAAGGCTGGTGTGACCATCGTGTTGGACCGCGCCGGCGTGACCGGTCCGGACGGACCAAGCCACCACGGCATGTGGGACATGGCACTGGTGCAGTCCATCCCCGGCGTCCACGTTGCTGCACCTCGCGACGCTGACCGTTTGCGCGAAGAACTGCGTGAAGCTGTCGCCATCAACGATGCCCCCACCGTGGTTCGCTACTCGAAGGGTTCCGTCGGCAAGGAGATCCAAGCAATCCAGCGCTTGCATGACGGTGTAGATGTC
Organism: Neomicrococcus aestuarii; assembly: GCF_014201135.1. NCBI lineage: Bacteria > Bacillati > Actinomycetota > Actinomycetes > Micrococcales > Micrococcaceae > Neomicrococcus > Neomicrococcus aestuarii. Next base: position 2,698,070 of record NZ_JACHDR010000001.1, read on the forward strand.
CTGTCCGAGTCACCCCTTGAAGAGGAAAACCAGCGCGACGTTTTGCTGGTGGCCATCGGTTCATTCGCCGAGCTAGCCTTGGACGTTTCTGAACGTCTTCGCGCTCAAGGCATCACCTCTTCCGTGGTGGACCCGCGCTGGGTGCTGCCGGTTCCGCGCTCGATCATTGCGCTTGCTGCCCGCCACCGCATTGTGGTGGTGCTTGAAGACGGCGTCCGCACAGGCGGCGTAGGCTCGCGCATCCGACAAGAAATGCGCAGCGCCGGCGTCGATACCGCGTTGAACGAAGTCGGCTTGCCGAGCGAGTTCTTGGCTCACGGCACCCGCTCGCAAGTGCTTGACCGGGCCGGGCTGACCGCCCAAAAGATTGCGCAGGACACCCTTGCGCAAGTGTTGGGAACCAAGGTTCCGTTCGCGCGACCTCTGCCCGGCCAAGGCATTCCTACCGGCCAGATCCCACAGCTGTGACGCGCCCGTCGGCGATGCCGGAGGGCTTGCCTCAATCACTCGTGGGCGCGCCCGAGGTCCCCGTCGTGGGCGACTTGGTGGTTGCGCGCGCCTGGAAGTACGACGGCGGAGCTCACTGGGTGGTGCCCGGCGCTTATGAAGGTGCGGATCACCATGGGCATTGGATTTACCAGCCTGCTGGCGCATTGGTTGCTCGCCCCGGACTCGCTTTTATTGCGAGCTGGGATGCGATGTGCCTCATTCCTCACGAAGGCAATTGGGTGGCCACGTTCTACGACGAGCGGCACTTGGGTGGTCTTAGAGTGTACGTAGATATCAGTACCGAAGTGGGCTGGCGAAAGATTTCCCGCGGGTGGGAAGTGAACTCGGTGGACATGGACCTCGATGTCGTTCGGTCCGTGGTCCGCGGAATTTTCATTGATGACGAGGACGAGTTCGAAGAGCACAGCATCGAGTTCGGTTACCCGGATGAATTGATCGCTGACATGCGAGAAGCCGCGGACCATGTTCTGGGGCTGGTGCGTGAAGAACGCGAGCCCTTCGGTAGTGTTGCTAACGCGTGGTTTGAACGCGCAAGAATTCGAAAGGACACGCTCTAGTGCCAATTGTGAGAATGTACCGCACCAATGACAAAGGCATTCAGTCTTTTCGTGAAGCTTGGTATGAAGACCCAGCTGAGGTCACCGAGGAAGACGACCTGAACGAGGACGCTGAAGCGGACCTTCGCCAGTTCGTGGTCAACCACGGAAACGTGGGACACATGTCCAAGACCTCCGAAGAGAAGAACGTCTCTGCCGAGCGTGCCGAAGAACTTTTCGCAGGGTTCATTGAGCAAAGCCTCGAAGATGGTTTCCGGGAGCTCGCTCCAGAAGAGCAGACTTGGGTTATTGTGCAGTTCGCGCTGAAGACCAAAGAAGGCACTGCACGCGATCAGAACCTCGAGATGAACGCTAAGCGTGAATTCTCCAACCACCTCGCGTGGCGTGGACTGGGAACCGTGGAGTCGAGCGACTTCGCCCCGTGGAAACTCAACATTCGTATTTTGACACCGGATGCTGCCACCACCATCGGAGCCATCAAAACAATCTCTCGTGATGCCAAGTTGGATCCCACCAAGATGCGCATCGCAGTGGCCCCTTACGGCCAACTTGAGAACGTCAAGCAGCGTCACCCGATGCCGGTGCGCGAGCCTTTCACGCTCGACTAACCCGAACTACGCCGGACTGACCCTGCGTAGGAATATGCTTCCGCAGGAGCGTCCTCACCTAGAAGTATCCTCGCCTAGAAGTGGAGTACACCTGTGGAATATCGTCGACTCGGCCGCTCCGGCCTGACCGTCTCTGTCGTGGGTTTGGGTTGTAACAACCTGGGCCGCGCTGGAACCGCAACGGAATCGCAGGCTGGAACGGACGCCGTCGTCCATGCAGCTCTAGATGCTGGCGTGACGCTCTTCGATACTGCCGACGTGTATGGCAAGACGCCGGGTCTCTCCGAGGAACGCTTGGGTCAGGCGCTCAAGGAGCGTCGCGCGGAAGCCATTGTGGCGACGAAGTTTGGAATGGACTTGGACGAGGCCAACGGCCCGGATTTCAACGCCCGCGGATCCCGCAAGTACATCCGTACGTCCGTGGAAGCGTCCCTGCGCCGCTTGCAGACGGATTACATCGATCTGTACCAGTTCCACACTCCAGATCCGCTCACGCCCATCGAGGAGACGCTGGACGCGCTAGATGATCTGGTGCGGGAAGGTAAGGTCCGGTACATCGGGCACTCCAACCGTGCAGGCTGGCAAATTGCGCAAGCAGAGTATGTTGCTCGTGAGCTCGGCGCGGAGCGGTTTATCTCTTCGCAGAACCATTACAACTTGCTGGATCGCCGAGCCGAACTCGAGGTGCTCCCGGCTGCAGATGCACTTGGCTTAGGCGTACTCCCGTACTTCCCGCTCGCGAACGGCCTCTTGACGGGCAAGTACTCGGGCGGGAAAGCGCCAGAAGGTAGCCGATTGACGCATTCGCGCACCAACCTGCTCACGGATGCTGATTTTGATCAGCTCCAAGCGTTTGGTGCTTTCGCGAAGTCCCGCGGCGTGACCGAGCTCGAGGTGGCCTTCTCTTGGTTGGCCGCCCAGTCGGCCGTGGCGAGCGTTATTGCGGGAGCTACCAAGCCCGAACAGATCCAGCAAAACGCGGCGGCTGCAACGTGGAAGCCCACCGCCGAAGATCTCGCGGAGCTGGATGAGATCTTCCCGAAAGTCCAGAAGATCGCCCTGTTCTAGTCAGTAGCAGGTCACGCCTCGGGCTCGGATGTCCTAACTGTCCAGGTAGATGACCACGTTGGTGCCGTCGATTGCCGCCGGGAAAGATTCCAGCGCGGAATTTGCGGGACCACCCGTAGGCTCACCCGTGGCCGGATCAAAACTAGAGCCGTGGCACGGGCACGCGAAGTCAGTCTCCGTTCCCACTTCAACCAGGCAGCCCGCGTGTGTGCACACGGCGCGGTACGCCTTGACCGAAGTTTCAGAGTCCCGATAGAACAAGTACGAACGGTCGCTCTCCAGCACGGCTGTGCCCTTGGCGCCCACCGCAAGTTCTGAGGTGGTCATGGCGACGGTTGCTTCACCTGCGCTGGAGGCGGAGGACGACGACGCAGCGGTTGCGTTCGCTGCGGCACTGCCGGACGCTGTGCTAGAGGACGCACTGCTGGCTGATGGCGTAGCGGCGGGGCTGCAGGCTGCAAGACCCAGCGTGGCAACACCGGTAAGCGCCGAGGCAGATAGGACGTTGCGCCTGCTGAGGCAGTGCTGACAACCTGCGCCTTGATGATGTTCTGACATGACAAGATCCTCCCGGTTTGACTGTTTGAAGCCTACCGGGAGGATCTTGTGAGGATACTGAGCGAGCGGTGAGAACTTAGCGCTCGGGGTGGAACTTCTTTCCGTTGACGCGCTCGGAAGCGCCGACACGGTCAAGGTATGGGGTAATTCCGCCCAAGTGCATCGGCCAACCCGCTCCAAGGATCATGCACAGATCAACGTCTTCAGGCCCGGCGACGACACCTTCATCCAGAAGCAAGCCGATTTCTTCGGCCAGTGCGTCCTGCGTGCGCGTCAAGAGTTCCTCAGAGGTGCTTGGCGTATCGCCGAAGGTCAACAGGTCCAGCGTCTCTTGCGGTACATGCTGTCCGCCGTTGCCATCTGGCGCCCAGAGCGCCTTCACACCGTTGTCGATGAGCTGCTGCTGATTCGTGGAGATCCGGAAACGATCGCCGAACGTGGCATGCAAGGACTCGGTGACATGCTGCGCCACTGGAAGACCTACAACGCCCGCGAGCGTGAACGGAGTCATCGGCAGGCCCATCGGATCCAAAGCATGATCTGCGACGGCTGCATCGGTGCCGTCATCGAACGCGTTGCTCACTTCACCCATGAGGCGAAGAAGCACACGGTTGACCACAAAGCCGGTGGCGTCCTTGACCAAAACGGCGGTCTTGCGCAGATTCTTGGCGAGCGCGAAGGCCGTGGCGATCACTTCGTCGGTAGAAGCAGGCGCGCGCACTACTTCAACCAGTGGCATGACGGCTACAGGGTTGAAGAAGTGGAAGCCCACCAATCGCTCAGGGTTCTTGAGGTCCTCGGCCATGGCCGTGACGGACAGGCTGGAAGTGTTCGTGGCAAGAATTGCGTCCGGACGTGCAACGGCTTCCACTTCGGCGAAGACCTGCTTCTTGACGGAGAGCTCTTCGAAGACGGCCTCAATGATGAAGTCAGCGTCCGCGTACACGTCCTTGCTGACGGATCCGCTCACGAGCCCCTTGAGCTGGGACGCTGCGTCCGCCTTGAGGCGGCCCTTGGCAACGGACTTGTCCAGCTCGGCGTGAATGAAACCCAAGCCCTTGTCCACGCGCGCCTGATCCATGTCCGTGATGACCACTGGGACGCGCAGCTGAGTCACAAACAAGAGTGCGAGCTGCGAGGCCATAAGCCCGGCTCCCACCACGCCCACCTTGTTGATGGGCTTCGCCAACGAGGCGTCCGGCGCTCCGGCGGGGCGCTTGCCGCGCTTCTGCACCAGCTCCACGAAGGAGTAGACGGTGGACTTGAACTGAGGGGTCTGCATGAGCTCGGAGAGCGCGTTGACTTCGAGGACCGCAGACTCCGGCTGGGTGATGCCGATGCCGGCCTCCCAGACTTCGAGCACCTTTGCTGGCGCGGGCGCCACAGACCAATTCTTGGCCTTCACGAAATCCCTACCTGCCGCAATGGAGGCACGGAAGCGAGCTGCGTCGTCGTCCTTGGATTCAGGATCCGCGCTATTTGGGCGCTCTACGGCAACGGAACCGTCCAGAACCGAGGCGGCCCACTGAATGGACTGCTCCACGAACGTGTCCGCTGGGAAAATCGCGTCCGCAAGCCCCACTTCGAACGCCTTAGTGCCGTCGATGGAACGGTTGTTGTTCAGCGGGTTCTTGATCATGATCTCAAGCGCTGCTTCGGGGCCGATGAGTCGTGGCAAGCGGTACACGCCGCCCCAACCGGGCACCAGGCCGATGAACGCTTCGGGAAGGCCGAGCCCCTTGGCGCGCTCAGAAACCGTGCGGTAGTTCGCGGCGAGAGCAATCTCTAGACCGCCGCCGAGAGCCACACCGTTGATGAAAGCGAACGTCGGGACGCCGAGGTCATTGAGGATCGCGTAGGCGTCGTGACCCACTTGGGCGATGCCGCGGCCTTCGGCCTCAGTCTTCAAGGCGGCTACAGACGTGAGGTCGGCGCCAGCAACGAGGTAGCCAGGCTTGCCCGTGACGGCTAGCGCGGCGATCTCGCCGGAGCGGGCGCGCTCACGCTGCGCCTCGAGCATCTTGCCGAGCTCAATGAGCGTGGCCGGGCCCAACGTGGTGGGCTTGGAGCCATCGAGCTGGTTGTCCAAGGTCAAGAGCGCCAGCGTGGAGCCGTTAGGCAGCGTGACGTCAGTGATGAGCGAGTGGGTCACGATTTCATTCGGGACCAAAGCGGTGAGGTACTGGTACTGATCAAACGCTGAAGACAAAACGGCTCCCAGGCAGTAGACGGGCAGTGCAAAGTGATGTACTCCACACTATGTTACTGGTTAGTAATAAGTGGTTCAAGGAGCTCACCGCCCAAGGCTCTTACTAGGAACTCTAGTCCTTTTCGGGAAGCGGGTCTGGATCCAGGAAAGCCACCGTGATGATGGGGGAAGTGATCTTGATCTGCCACTCGCGGGCGCCGCGCTCACGGAGCGCTTCCTCGATGGACTCGGGCGTAACAGAGGCCGGAGGCGTCCACGCCAACCGACGAATCGTGTCCGGCTGAAGCAAGTTCTCCGTCGGCATGTTCAGCTTTGCAGCAGCCGCGGCCACGCGTTGTTTAGCCGTGTTCAAGCGGCGTGCCGCCTCCACGTTACGGTCCGCCCAGACACGTGGTGGTGGGGGAGCGTTGTTCGGGACGGTGAGTGGTGGCAGGGAACGCAACCGCTTGGCGGTCTGAATAGCTGAGACCCAGCGAGCAGCTTCAGTCTTGGCTGCGCGTCCCGAGAAGCCATGAGTCTTCAACAGCTCTGGAACGGAGGACGGCATCGCCTTCGCGGCGACAACAATCGCAGCATCCGGCAACAGCTTGCCCGGTGCCACGTCCCGCTTCTGGGCAAGATGCTCGCGCTCTTCCCACAGCTCGCGCACGGTGGCGAGCTGACGGCGATCCTTGATGGTGTGAATGCCGGAGGTGCGGCGCCATGGATCTTCGCGAGGCCCCGGCAAGGGCGCGGTGCGGATGGCTTCGAACTCTTCGAGGGCGAAATCCAACTTGCCCTGTTGGGTGAGTAGCTCGATCAGGTCTTCCCGAAGCTCGTCCAAGACTTCCACGTCAAGGGCGGCATAGCGCAACCATGGCTCGGGAAGTGGCCGCTTGGACCAGTCCGCTGCCGAGTGCTCCTTTGCCAAGCGAAGCCCTAAGAAGTGCTCCACCACGGCCGCGAGTCCTACCTTCGGCAGTCCGGCGATGCGCGCGGCTAGCTCCGTGTCAAAGAGAGCATCGGGCGTCATGCCCTGTTCGGCCAGGCACGGCAGATCCTGGGTGGCAGCGTGAAGAATCCATTCGACCCCGCTGAGAGCCTCATTGATGCTCTCCAAACCGTTGAACGCCTCGGGATCAATGAGCCACGTTCCGGCGCCCTCGCGGCGAATCTGCACCAGGAAGGCGCGCTGTCCGTAACGGAAGCCGGAGGCCCGCTCGGCGTCAACGCTCGCCGGGCCGGTTCCGGCGGCAAGTGCCTCGGCGGCGCGAGCCAATCCGCGTTCGGTATCAATCACAAACGGCACGCCGTCGCGGGGTTCGGTCAAATCAATCAGGGTGCGCTCAACTGGACTTTCGGCTGGGGCCGAAGCTGCGGCGTCGTTCTGGGAATCTAAAGTCACGGGCTAATTGAGGCGCCGGCGGGGAAGCGCAGTTACTCCTTCGGGAAGCGGCGGCAACCCGCCAAAGCTGCAGACCATATGGGTCCATGCTTCGAGATGCCTACCAAAATCGTCAGAATTGGGAGTCCATGAGGCTCGCAATTCAATATCGATATTGTCTTCCCGATCGGCTAAAGAACCAAAATTCTCGGATAAAACACGAGTTGCGGTGCCTCCAGCGCGCGAGTAGGACGCATTATTCTCCTCGAGCGCCTCCACTAGCCAGGCCCACGCTACTGAACCCAGCATGGCGTCTTGACCCATTTCCGGCTCGAGTCGGGCTCGAATGTAGGTGACTACCCGAAAGTGGCCGCCCCAGACCGGCGATCCCGCGGGATCGTGCAACAGAATGAAGCGGCCCGTCGCTAGTTCCTGCGGGAGGATGTCCGGGCGGTCTTGGCCGTGGGCGAAGGATTCGTGAGTGTGAGCCGGCAGGGGAGCTTCGAAAAGGTCCGCTGCGAGGGCCACCGAAAACGGTGCAAGGCGTGCGGGCGCAGGAATTTCACTGAGCACAATTTCAGGCCGGCACTGCGCGGATTTTAGGGATCGCAACGCGGACCGGAACGCTGAAGGTGCAGGGGAAACGCCACTCATCGCCGTCACGCTTGCAACTCTAAATCCGCCCGCTCACCCTATGACCGAGGCGCGCCGTCTAGCGCGGATTTCAGGCACTCCACGAAGCCGTCCACGTCTTCTTCCGTGGTGTCGAAAGAGCACATCCAGCGGACTTCTTCATTGGCCAGATCCCAATCGTAAAACGCGTATTTCTCGCGCACCTTGTCTGCGACCTGCGGGTTGATTTTTGCGAACACGGCGTTGGCTTCCGTCTTCTGCGTGAGCTCAATACCGTCAAGGTGTACGACGGCGTTGCTCAGCTTGTGCGCCATAGCATTCGCCTGGCGCGCATTGCGAAGCCATAGATCCGTGCCAAACATCTCGATGAGCTGGGCTGAAGCGAAGCGCAGTTTGGAGGCGAGCTGCATGTTGAACTTGCGTCCGAAGGTCAATCCTGCGGCAGCGCCCGGTGTGAGTACCACAATGGATTCCCCGAACATGAGGCCGTTCTTGGTGCCGCCCAAGGAGAGCGCGTCAAGACCCACGTCCGTGGTGAACTCCTTGAAAGACAGACCCAGGGCGGCCGCGGCGTTGGAGAGGCGTGCCCCGTCCGCGTACACCAGCATGCCCTTGGAATGTGCGTGATCGGTGATTGCCTTGATCTCAGCCGGTGTGTAGAGCGTGCCGACTTCGGTGGACTGCGTAATCTCCACCACGAGCGGTTGCGAGCGGTGCTCGTCGCCCCAGCCCCACGCTTCTTTGTCGATCAGCTCCGGGGTGAGCTTGCCGTCAGGCGTCTCCACCGGCAGCAGCTTGAAGCCGCCGATCTTCTCCGGGGCGCCGCCCTCATCCACGTGGATGTGAGAGTTGGTGGTGCAAATGACCGCACCCCAGCGCGGAAGCATGGCCTGAAGGGCAGTGACATTCGCGCCGGTGCCGTTGAACACCGTGAAAACCTCAGCCTGCTCACCAAAGTGACCCTTGACGATCTCTTCAAAGCGGTGCGTGTACGGGTCAGAACCGTACGCCGAAACGTGGCCCCCGTTCGCTTGAGTGAGGGCCTCCAGAATGCGTGGATGCACGCCGGAGTAGTTGTCAGAAGCGAAGGAGCGGTAATTTACGTCGTGGAGCACAGAATCAATCACAGTTTCAGAGTGTGTCATATCAACAATCTTTGAGGGGTCTCTTAGACCGCGTGGTCAACAGAACTTGAGCCGGTCATACCCACCGTGGATTCGATGACGCCGGTCAGCTTCTTGGAGAGCGCTTCATAGAACATCGAGAGCGGGAACTCGTCCGTGAGCACCTGGTCCGTCATGAGCCCGGGTGCGCCGGTCAGGGGGAGTGCGTCCGCGCCCTTGGCCCACACGGAGGCAGGGTGCGGAGCGAGCGTCTCAGAGATGAGCTCATAAGCGGCTAGCCAGTGCACCATCTTGGGGCGGTCGATCGAGCGCCAGTAAAGATCGTTGATGCGCTCGCCGAGGGCGTTGATGACCTCGGGGACGTTGGCCCAATCGAAGTCCAACGTGGTGTCCGTCCAGTGCAAAACACCGTGCTGGTGCATCCACGCGAACAGCAACTGGCCGCCTACGGCGTCGTAATTGCGGACGCGCTTACCCGTCAGCGCGAAGCGGAAGATGCGGTCAAAAATAATCGCGTACTGAGCTAAGCGGGCACGCTTGCGGACCTCATCCGTGGCTTCTTCCTTGGCAGCAATCACGGTGCACTCGCGGAAAGCGGTGAGGTCGCAACGCAGCTCCTCGAGGGAGTAAAGGAAATACGGCATGCGCTGCTTGATCATGAACGGATCAAAAGGCAAGTCACCGCGCATGTGGGAGCGGTCGTGGATCAAATCCCAGAGCACGAAAGTCTCCGTGGCGAGGTCCTGATTCTCGAGCAGCTCTTGAGCCTCCGCAGGAAGTTCGAGGCGCGTGATAGACGCGGCGGCCTTGACCACCTTGCGGTAGCGTGCGGCCTCGCGATCCTGGAAAATGGCGCCCCACGTGAAGGTGGGGATTTCTCGCATGGAGACGGACTCAGGGAAAAGCACGGCCGAGTTCGTGTCATAGCCGGAAGTGAAGTCGATGAACTGCAACGGGACAAACAGCGCGTTGGTGTAGGTGGTGGCTTCCAGATCGGCGATGAACTCCGGCCAAATGACGGACGCCAGAACGGCCTCGAAGTGCCGATCCGTGGAGCCATTTTGCGTGTACATCGGGAAGAGCACCAAGTGCACCAGGCCGTTGACGCGCTGCTGCTGCGGCTGGAACTGGAGCAAGGAGTTTAGGAAGTCAGGCACTCCAAATCCCTGCTGGACCCACTGGTGTAAGTCGCTGACGAGCGCTTCCAAATAGGCGCGGTCATGATCCAACAGCGGGGTCAGCTCGGCGATGGACGCTGCCATCGTGGCGACCAGCTCGCCGGCGCGCGCGTGGTGTTCGGCCAAAGGAACTGCTCCCGAACGATCCTGGAGGCGCTGAAGTTCTTCAGTAGCTGCCTTGAGAGAGATCCACGCCGGATGAGTGGTCCACGAAGTGTGGTCCGCTCCAGTGACGTGCTGTTCAACGATTCCGGCGCTCATCTTCTCTCCTTCAAAGTGGGCCGTGGGTAACGGCGCCAAGCCTTGTGCCCGTGCTGAGTGTCCTAGCTGGGCGACTGCGATATGGGGCAACTATGGGGGCATAGGCCACTTGAGAAAAGATTAGGCCTAGCTGATGGAAGTGGCATCAAAAAAGCGGTGAGCAATAGAATAACTATTGCTCACCGCTTGATCTGGAACTGGATTGTGCCTACTTGGCGACAGGTCCCGGGCGCAAGGTCAAGGAAACCGAGTTGATGCAGTACCGCTGATCCGTAGGCGTGGGGTAGCCCTCGCCTTCAAAGACGTGGCCCAAGTGGGAATCGCAGGCAGCGCAGCGCACTTCCACGCGCTTCATGCCCATCGTGGTGTCTTCGATGTAGCGCACGGTCTCCCCGGCGAGCGGGGCAAAGAATGACGGCCAACCGCAATGCGAGTCAAACTTCTCTTGGCTGGTAAACAACTCAGCGCCGCACGCACGGCACGCGTAGACACCTTCGTCATGGTTATTCCAAAACTCGCCGGTGAAGGGGCGCTCCGTGCCGGCCTCGCGAAGTACGTGGAACTCTTGCGGGTTCAGCTCTTGGCGCCACTCTTCTTCAGTCTTGATAATTTTTGGGGTCATAACCGCTCCAACGCTCTGGGCCGCCACTTGATTCCCGAGGATGCGCGGTGGCGGCATGCTTTACAGGCAGAATAGTGGCATGGCACAGAAGAATCGACTCTCGCGGTCACAGGCAAGTTCTCAAGCACGCAAATACAGCTGGGGTCTCTTGGGCGCCGGAATTGGTGCTGTGGCGGGATCTCTCGCGGCTGGCACGGTGAGTGCGCTGGGCGGCTACTTTGCTCGTCAGGTGGTCACCCCGGCGAAGGAACGCGAAGAAGATCTGTCCATTCTGGCTGTCATTCAGACGGATCAAGGCAAGGATGTCATCTTGCCAGCGACTACCGAAACCACGGTTGAAGGAACCTATTCGCTGTATTGGGACGCTGGTCGTGGACACGCCCGCATCGGCGAGATTACCTCGTTCGTTGCAGCCGAGGGCACCGTGCAGCGTCGCATCGAGGAAGTCTACGAAGGGGATATCCATAAAGCGGTTCGCGGCTGGTGGTCCGGGGTGGTCTTCGATACCCCCGAGCGCGCCGGCTTCGACGTCACGGACGTCAACATCCCCATCGAATCCGGTGAGGCGCCCGCGTGGCTTCTGCCCGGGACCGACCGCGCCTCCACCTGGGCCATCTGCGTGCATGGCCGCGGCGCGACGCGGCTCGAGGGTCTTCGAGCGTTGCAGACCATTTCAGAATTGGGCATGACTGGATTGCTAATTTCTTACCGGAACGACGGCGTAGGCCCGCGTACCGCTGATGGTCGGTACGGACTCGGGGCTACCGAGTGGAACGACGTCGATTCGGCAATCGACTTCGCTCTCGAGCGAGGCGCCGAAGACATTGTCCTCTTCGGGTGGTCTATGGGCGGAGCAATCGCCTTACAAGTGGCGGACTTGTCCCGACACCAGCAGCGCATTCGCGCCCTGGTTCTGACCGGTCCTGTAGTGAACTGGTTTGATGTGCTGGCACATCAGGCCCGGGTCAACAAGATTCCGAGCGCTTCCGGAAGGTACGGCCAGTGGCTACTTTCTAACAAGGCTGGCCAGTGGATCACGGGGCTGGCGACGCCGCTCGACCTGACCTCTTTGAACTGGGTGGCACGCCACGAAGAAATTCGTAAGCCCACCCTGATTTTGCACAGCGAAGATGATGACTTTGTCCCCGTGGGACCATCGGCTGAACTGGCCGAGCTGAACCCAGATCTGGTGACCTTTGAACGGTTCACCCGCGCTCGCCATACGCGTGAGTGGAACGTTGACCCAGAGCGTTGGCACACCACTGTGGTGGACTGGTTGATGGCGGTCTTCACCGCGAAGCGCCCGGGACAAACCCCGCGGGAGAATCAGCAGGTCGCCCAGTAGATTCACGCGAGTGACAGCGGGTTCACGGTTGTTGCCATGCACGGCCCAATGAGGAAGGATCGCCACTAGGAATTCTGCTGCTGGCCATGTCAGCGCGAAGTTCTACCCTTCTCGCCGGGCTCAATGCACTCGAATCCCTCAACGCGACGTGTAGACGCGCTTTCCGTGCTCGTAGACATGCCTCAACAGAGCAAGCCGCGCTTAAACGCCTCCTTCTTGTCACTCGTAGCTCTAATCCCTACCAAACAAGGTCGCACCTGAAGAACGTTGCGCTGGAAGCCGCTGTTAGTTGCGTTCGCCGCCAATTTGCAGACGGCTAGCCCGCCGCAGAAAAGTACTAACGAATACTGCCAAAAACACCGTTGACTAGAGAGTCCCGAAATAAAGGAAGGACGCACCTACCTGATGTCTGAGGAGAGCAAGGAGCGGATCGAAGCCCAATGTCGGCTGATTATGGAAATGAACCTCGGAGCGCGGGTTCTCCAACAAGACGTCAATGCCGGCTCATCCACGTATGATGCGCGCGTGGAGTACCCAGATGGCCGACTCGCGGCCGCGGAATTCTCAGCGATTGAAGACTCGAAACTAATGCAACGAAATGCCCAGTTGGAAAGAATCGGGCCGGAGATGGAATGTGCTCAGCTGAGGTTCAGTTTGCGGGTTCATTTCCTCAACGACGCGCCGATCGGCAGCAGCCTAAAAGCGCGCAAGTCCCTCTGCCGGGCGCTCAGCGAGATGGAGGAGCACGTTAGCGCCCCACCGCGATTCCGAACATTGCAACTGAGCAGTAATGCCCTGGAGTTGGGCATCGCTCAGGTGGACCTAGTTCCGGAAGGTCCCGCTGGGAAAGTTCATTTATTTCCCGGGTGGACGTCCAATGGGCTAGCGGCATCTGATGTGCCGCAGTGGATCTCTACTTTGTTCCAGGAAGAGGCACAGCAAGACAATGTGAGAAAACTGCAAGAATCTGGCATGGACGAAAATCACATGCTCTGGATTGCTCGGGACGGCACCCCGGACATGATCGCACTCCTCCTAGAGGACCCCGAGGGGAATCTGCCTCAGGAGGCACCGAACTTGCCAGACGGCGTTACAGATGTCTGGCTTGTAGGTGGGTTCGCTTCCCAAGGTGGATGGCGCTGGAACACGCAGAGTGGTTGGTTGACGCTTGAACTCACCACGTCTCACATTTGTCGACCCGACGTTTGATGTATCGGAATTGCACTTAGGACCGTTTCTACTTGCGTACTGTGACCGCTTCGGCTTGAGGCATTGTTGGCGCCGACGAGTTCTCCCGCCACTCGTTCAATCTGGCTGCAAGCTGACGCTTAGTGGTCTCGGTGGGGGAGCGGGTGAGTGCGAACACTTGCTTGATAGTCTCGGTGAGCTCCAGCAACGAATGAGAAATAGTCAGCTGGCGCACTCGCCGCAGATACGGGATCAGGGTGAAATCCTCTTTCATAATGAGTAAGAGACCAATAGTGGCCACGGCGAACCGAAGGTCTTCAGCTGTTAACACTGATTTCCCCTCGACGGTGCACATGGCGCGGAACTCGACCAACGCCAAGAGATGGTCCACGGGTGCAGTTGCCGCTGCCTGCGCTGACTTAAGGTTCGTGAACGCAGAAAGTGGGATAACCATGGGAGTAGCTGTGCCGGGCGCGCGCACGGACACTTCCGAGACGATATCTGGAACGTTCTCTGCCAAAGCAATAGCCAAACTGAAGGTTTCATCAGGTTCAATGGCCAAGGTGAGGTCCCAAGACGTTGATTTCTGGTCTGCCTCCACAACGGTGGTCCCGAGATGTTCAAGCCATAACGTCGCTAGCCGGAATTGCGTCAGGTTCATATATGAGGCGTCTTCATCCTTTATGGGCACCTCGATGCCCAAGCGAGCAAGGACATTCGACAGAGACCAACCCATTGCAAGCACCGATTCCATGAAAGAGTAGATGCGGTCTATAACTTCCGTTCGATGCGGCCTCTCTTGATACGACTGCAATTGGAAGATCACGTACTCCCCTTCTAGCGCGAAGCTGTTCCCGTGCTGAGAAGCGTTCCGGAGGTGTGCTCCGTCGTCTTGGAGTAGCGAAGCCGTGAGCTTATGTTTGGTAAGGTTGCGCGCTAGGTCTGTAGCGTTATTCTGGATGAGCTTTGCGTACGGTTGCGACTTGATGCCCGTCAGTAGGTTGTACCAGGCAAGGAGTGGGCTGGCGACGTCCTCGTAGAACTCTCCATAGAACCTAATGAACCGACGCATTAGTGCCTTTTCATCCGTTTCGCGTAAGAGCGTGGTCTCGAACGTCGCGAGGGCTTCGTAGCCAAGTCTCGAACTCACCCCTAGCCCCGCTAAAGCCCCCGGTTGCGCGGCCACCTCGCGCAGCAGGGAGCTGTCTTCACAAAGTCTGGAGGTTTCTCGAAGCAAATCCCGAAACCGCTCTGGGTCAAAATGAGCTGACGCGACGGCGTTGAGGACGAGGAAATGCACCCCTGGACCGTCGTGTACAGGTACCTTTGCGACCCGCTCGGCCTCTCGTGCGCCGAGCCGGCCCATTTCCAGCAGTGTGGCGTCCGGGTATAAATAAGAGAGAGCATTGAGAGCACGATCGAGCAAGTCAGGAATTGTGAGGTCCTCGAATGCCTGCGTGGACTCCATCAGAGACACGTACCTCCCCAAAGCTTCGGCAGCGGCGTCAATAAGTGCTTGCCCTTCGTTTGATAGGCGCTGGGCTTCATCCATGGAGGGTGCCTGCAACGCTCGAGCATATGTTGGCCACAGCTCAGCGAAGTGGGCGATTATCTGGCTGACCGCCTTGTATTGCGCGATCGACGGGCGGAGTGGGGCGCTCGTGGAACAACGACGCTTGAACTCCCGGAGCCGCCGTTCAGCCTCCACCATTTGACGAACCGACTCGCTTGACAACGGATCAGCGATCAAGGCACTGAGTGCATCGACGAAGGCCTCGAGATATCCGCCAATCTGTAAGTAGGTCGGGAGCCCAGATGGTCCCTCCGTCACGTCTGCAAGGTCATCGGCTAAAGCCTTCTCAACGCGGGCAACAGCAGTACGACGTTGCACGACACAGGTATTTACCTCACCTCGAGGCGGTTTCAGTTGGCATTCAGTGCAAGGCTCACCCAGCACACGCTTCGCCCCGCAGCGGAGACAGTCCATGATTTTAAAGCTGATTGCTTTCCGAGGCTTTTTCCGTGTTTGCATTGTTCCGCCGTTCATTTTCCTGTCAGTACCCGCTAGATGGTTTGGCCCGACTCGCCATGGCAAGCTGCACCGACGTAAGAGACCTCCCCAGGTCGACCGTGGCCCGCGCTTGCTCTACGAGTAGTTTCCCCCCTGAGCTGAGAGCTACGCGTATTGCCTTTGGCCACTGAGACTCCTTCAGCCCGGCCTTCACAGATGCGGTTTTGCTTGAAATCAGCAAAGAACGCCATGACCCCGAGCAACCGTGTTTCCAAAGGCATGGAGCCGTTCTGCGCCACGGTGGTGCGTTACTTTAGGAAGTCGACAAATGCCCCATTGCCGGCGACCTCGTCAACCAAGTTGATTAGGTCCAGCATGATGCGCCCGATTCTATCGAGTTACGTCACCAGGACGGCGCCGCCTTCCCGGAAATAGTCATACAGTGGGGTCAGCCTGATGCGCTTGAGCCAGAGCTTGCAGCTCCTTCCGTCCGCGATGACCTTCGCGCACGGGTCTTATCTCCTCAAGCTGCCCGTCGGGGTTCTGCTCGCCTATACTGACTCGCCCGTACCCCACGAACTGACCAACCAGGCTTGAGACCATTGCCGCAGATGTGCCAATAGACGGTTTTAGGACGAGACTGACAGCATTTTTTGTGATGCCAGGGCGGTGTGAAGAAGGGGGCGGACCGCAGAAGTCCATCCCGTGAAGACCGCACGTAGGGGTCAACGAGATAGACCGGATCCGTGGCCGTGTGAAATCACCGAGCACGTGTCGCATGCGCGACAACGGATCTTTACAGCGCTTCGCGGATCTTGCGCTTGATGCGTCCCAGCATTGCCGTCATGCCGCGCATACGCAGCGGAGTGATGGCGCGGGTCAGCCCCAGCTGCTCTGGCATGTCATCGGGAACGTCGAGGATGATGTTCGCGGGCTGACCGTTCAAGCCTTCGTTGAGAACGCTGGCGAAACCGCGCGTCGTCGGAGCCTCGGGCGGCGCCGAGAAGAACAGCGAAACGGTGCGGTCTTCATCATCGGCAACCTCGATGGTCAAGAACAGTGGTGACTGGCATTCCACCACTTGCTCAAGCAGCTCAGGGTGGTCGGCAAGGCGCTCGGGGAGTGCCGGAAGTTCTTGAGAGAACTCCAGCAACAGTTCTAGTCGCTCGCGCTCGGTGATGGCTTGGAAGTCATCAACGATTTCAGCGAGTTTGTTTGGAAGAGTAGACACAGGACATCAGTCTTTTCTGTCGAGAAGTTTCAGGGGCGGACACGCAGCGGTTTAGCGCTGGGGAGCCTCGCCTGGCTCTTCACCCTTGACGATAGGAACGCGCACGGCATTGCCCCACTCGGTCCAAGAACCGTCGTAGTTGCGAACGTTCTCAAATCCCAAGAGGTGCTGGAGTACAAACCAGGTGTGGCTTGAACGCTCACCAATACGGCAGTAGGCAATGACCTCGTCGGCTGCCTTCAAGCCAGCATCTTCGAGGTAGATCGCCTCGAGTTCAGCGCGGGACTTGAACGTGCCGTCCTCCGCTGCTGCCCGTGCCCACGGCACAGATGCGGCGGTAGGGATGTGGCCGCCGCGCAAGGCGCCTTCTTCAGGGTAGGCAGGCATATGCGTGCGCTTGCCGCTGTACTCTTCCGGCGAGCGAACATCGATCAAAGGAATCTTGCCGATCGCTTCGTTGACCTCGGGCAAGTAGGCGCGGATCGGTGCGTCATTGCGCTCCACTACGGGGTATTCGGCTCGCTCACGCGCGGTCTTATCCGTCACGAGTTCGCGGCCCTCAGCGATCCACTTATCGCGTCCACCGTCCATGAGCCGGACGTCCTCGTGGCCAAAGAGGGTGAAAACCCACATGGCATACGCGGCCCACCAGTTGGACTTGTCGCCGTAGACAACAATCGTGGTGTCGCGGGAGATGCCCTTGGAGCTCATGAGTTCGGCAAACTGTTCACCGTTGATGTAGTCGCGAGCTACCTCATCATTGAGGTCGGTGTGCCAGTCAATCTTTACGGCACCTGGAATGTGTCCGGTTTCGTAGAGAAGGATGTCTTCATCAGATTCCACTATGACAACGTTGGCGTCGTTGGAATGTTCAGCTACCCACGCCGTGGTGACGAGTCGTTCTGGGTGTGCGTACTCAGAGATCTTCGTATCTGCTGTCTCGGTCATGAGTCCTCCTGGATCAGTGCGAATAACGCGGTTCTTCCCTCCAGCCTAACGAGCACGGGCCCGAAACTCTTCCCGCATTGCGTATTGAGAGCTAGCGCACCACGATTTTCGGGAGTCCCGTAAAATTACTGAAAGCCGGTTGCACGCGTGCTTCCGGTATTCCCGCTGGTTCTCACATGTGGTGAGAAAAATCGAAAGAAGGCGCCCACCTCGTGGAGAGCATCATTCACCTCGCCGATCGTCACCCGCAAGTAACCGTTGAGGAGTTGGTAGCGGGTCTGCGTCCTTCGCCACGCTTCGGGGAAGTGTCTTTCGATTCCTACATTCCAGACCCCAACCAGCCCACTCAGGCGGCTGCCGTCACGGCGCTGCGCAACTTCGCTGCAAGCGTTGGTGGGGGCAAGTCCGAGGGTGGCTTCTTTGGCAAGCTCTTCGGCGGATCGAAGAACAACGCCAAGGACAAGACCGCAGGCATCTACCTCGACGGTGGATTCGGTGTGGGTAAGACCCACCTCTTGGCATCCTTGTGGCACGCGGCTCCAGGTCCGAAGGCGTTTGGCACCTTCGTGGAATACACCAACCTCGTCGGCGCGCTGTCCTTCCGCAAGGCAGTCGACATGCTGTCCACCTACAAGCTGGTGTGCATTGACGAGTTCGAACTCGACGACCCCGGGGACACCGTGTTGATGTCCCGGTTGATGCGTGAGCTCGCGGATGCGGGCGTCAAAATTGCCGCCACCTCGAATACTTTGCCCGGTTCGTTGGGCGAAGGCCGTTTTGCGGCCGTGGATTTCAAGCGCGAAATTCAGGTGCTTGCGGATCAGTTCACCGTGTTGCGGATTGATGGCGAGGATTACCGTCACCGTGGCTTGCCGGCGGCACCGCAGCCGATTGACGACGACGCAGCACTCGAATTCGCACAGTCTCGCTACCCGGGTCGCGTGATCTCCGAAGACGACTTCTCAACTCTCATTGAGCACCTGTCTACCGTCCACCCCAGCCGATACCGCCAGTTCATTGATGGCATCGACGTGATGGTGCTCCACAATGTGCACACGATTACCGCCCAGAACGTGGCGCTTCGCTTTGTAGTGCTGGCCGACCGCCTCTACGACCGCGATGTGCCCATCATCGCCAGCGGCGCTCCTTTCGATCAGCTCTTCACCGAAGAGATGATGAACGGTGGCTACATGAAGAAGTACTACCGCACCGTCTCTCGCATGACCGCATTGGCCCGTGAAGGAACGCTCGTTACAGCCGACGAATCCTAAGCATCATTCTGGGATCTAGACGCGTCGCTCAATGAGCGTGCGGACCACCAGTCCGCCTACCAACGCCCAAAAAGCGGCGCCCAATCCGGCCACGGTGAGACCGGATGCAGCAATGAGGAAGGTCAGCAGTGCCGAAAGGCGCTGCTGGGGATCGCTGAACGCGCTCGCAGCGGACGAGCCGAGAGTACCTAAAAGCGCGAGCCCGGCGGCCGCCGGAATGAGCCCTTCCGGTGAGCCCGCCGAAATCGCGACGATAGCTCCGCTCACCAAGCCCAAAAGAATGTAAGAGACTCCGGAGCTCACGCCCGCAATCCACCGCCGAGCCGGATCGGGACCAGCCTCATCGCCAGCAGCTAGGGCCGCGGAGATTGCCGCCAGATTGATGGCGTGCCCGCCCGCGAAAGAGCCGGCAACGCTTCCGGCGCCCGTAGCGATCATCGAGGCGCTCCACGGAGCGTTATATCCAAAACTCTTGAGCACCGCCATGCCAGGGACATTCTGCGAAGCCATTGTCACGATGAACAAGGGCAACGCGATGCCCGTGATGGCCCCCCATGAAAACTGCGGAACCACCCACTCAAGGTGGGGGAGTAGTGTCAGCGAGCCTGCGGCGTCGTCCTTCATAGCAACCGAAACCACCGCAATACCCAACGCGACCGCCATGGCGGCCGGTACAGACCACCGCGGCGCAAACGCGAGTACCACTAGCCACACCACCAGCACCGGGCCAACAAACTGAGGAATAGTTCCGAGGGCCGTAAACGGCACCAAGCAAAGCTGCAACAAGACGCCCGCGAGCATCGCCTGAGCAATCTTCTCCGGAATCGCCGCGATGAGCCTGCCCAGCGGGGGAATCAAGCCCGTCAGCATGATCAGTGCGCCAGACACCAAGAAGGCGCCCACCGCCTCGTTCCAACCGAACTGTGCTCCACCTGCGCCCACCAGCAGTGCTGAACCGGGGGTTGACCATGCGGTAGTGATGGGCATGCGGGTGATCCAGGACAAAACCACGCCACAGACGGCCTGCGTCAGAATCAGCGCCAAGAGACCGGACGCCGCTTGAGCTTGGTTGGCCCCCACAGCTTGCAGGCCGGAGAGGACCACCGCGAAGGAGGAGAGATATCCCACCAAAGCGGTGATGACGCCTGCGAGGATCGGTTGGGACCAGCGTGAAGTGGAAACAGAAGACACGCTTCACAACACTAGCCACAGAATGTTTCGTGTGAGTGAAATGACAAATGCCAGCCCCGCCTCTCGGCAGTGCTGGCATTCGTTTGTCGTGCTCGTAGGCCTCAAGCGGCCGTCAGACTACAGACTAGAAAGTAGAAGAGCTCCCTTGCTTGAAGTCACCATCGGTGTCCTCAGCAGTTGGCTTAGGTGCCTCGGGGGTTTCAGCGGCTCCAGTTTTGCCCGACTCTGCTTTATCGACAAAGTCGTTTGCAGCGCCCTGGACTTTGTTCACGGTGTCCGTAAACTTGCCGCCGGTCTTCTCATCGACGAAGTCGCCTGCGCTTCCAACAGCACCGCGAATCTTATCCGCGTTGTTGGCTGCGAGGTCAGTCGCCTTTTCTACGAGTTGATCGGCCTTGCCCTTGAGCTCGTCAAATACAGACAAAGGCCACCTCCTTTCCCCAGTGGGAATCTGCATGATTCCCGACACACAAGAAAGCATATATGCAAATAAAGTGATTGGGGGATCCGATGAGAAAAGAATCGGGCAACACAAAAACCCCGGTAAAACCGGGGGTTTTGAATGGTGGGCGATACTGGGTTCGAACCAGTGACCTCTTCCGTGTCAGGGAAGCGCGCTACCGCTGCGCCAATCGCCCATAAGGGGTTGCAAGGTCCTTAGTAATGCGAGGTGGGGACGGGATTCGAACCCGCGTAAACGGCTTTGCAGGCCGGTGCCTCGCCTCTCGGCCACCCCACCGTGGCCCTGACAGGTTTCCCGGCCCTGGGCTGAACGTGTCCGTCCAGTTCGGTGACTTGCGAGCGGACAACGGGATTCGAACCCGCGACCTCCACCTTGGCAAGGTGGCGCTCTAGCCAGCTGAGCTATGTCCGCGTGTGGTTTTCACCGCCAGATTCTTCGATTTCTCGGAACCGTTTGGTGCTTTCCAACGAGGTAAAACTCTATACGAGAAATCGTGATTTCACAAAATCGGGAGTTCTTGGCGATTCGAGGGTCTTCAAAAACCCCGGAAATTCAAGGATTTTTTGGGTGCTCCGGAGTGTGGAAAGTGGGTCTCAGTTGGGCTTTCTCGAAAAATCCTTTTCGTGTTCTGCGTCACAGAATCCAGAGAACTTCATGGTGGGCTGAGTGAGGGGTGCTTCAGATCCATCTGCGACTTCAACTGAGTTCCGCGGATTCGTCGCGCAGACATCTAGGTGTCAGGGGCAAGTGAAAGAATCTAGGTATGACTTCACCCTTGCTTGCCCAAAACACGGAATTCGGACGCATGTACGCGCGCCAAGCCAACGGCGTTCCCGAGGTTCCGTCCATCACCACGGTCATTGGGCAGGCCGCCACGGACATGGACGGTTGGGTGGGACACATGGCTGCCACGGCCGTGATCCAAGACCAGCGCCTCGCCGAATGCGTGGGAAACCAGGCCAAGCTCAAAGCAATTGCTCGTCAGGCGTCCTCTGCGGCGGTCGAATACCGGGATGCGGCGGCTCGGCGAGGGGACCGTGTGCACTTCTACGCTGAGAACATCGCTCTTCGGGCTATGGGTAAGCCGCATCAGAGCGTTCAAGCTCGCGAGACCCTCAAAGAGAACGGCGAGGGCGCCTTCGCTGATCGTTTCGACGAGTGGTGGGAGCAATTCCGTGTGCGCCCACTTGCCGCCGAAGTGACGGTCTGGAACAGCGAAGTCGGCTACGCCGGAACGCTGGACTTGGTCGCTGAAATCGCAGGTCGCATTTGCTTGATTGACTACAAAACCAAGGGCACCGACCGCAACGGACGCGCAAAATCACTCGATCCCAAAGTGGTCATGCAGCTGACTGCAGGCTTGAAAGCCCAGGAAATTTCCGTGGATCCTGCAGCGGGCAGGTGGGACGAATGGCCCTATCCCAAGGACGCCATGCTTCTAGGAGTTGCCCTCGGGGAGACCGAAGTAGTGCCCATGATGGCGGAGCCTCACGTCCTTCCCGCTTACTGGAGACGCTTCTGGGCGCTGCGGCAAGTGTGGGAGTCCAACGTTGCTACCGCCGGTCTAGGTCACCCGCTACGAGCGGTGCCAGCTCCGCCGGCTGCTGCGCCTGCCGCTGAACCTCACGCTTAGGGGACCGCGCGCACCGAGACTCCCACTGCGTAAGTTCTGACGGATCCGCCTAAACTGGACAGTCCCAGCGAAAGGAAACAACTCTCCATGGCAGTTCTCCCGGTCCGTATTGTGGGCGATCCCATTCTGCGAAGCACCACCAGCCCCGTCACCACTTTTGACGCACACCTGGCGAAGCTCGTTGAGGACATGTTCGAGACCATGGATGACGTGGGAGGCGTTGGACTCGCTGCCACCCAAGTAGGGGTTGACCTGCAGATTTTTACTTTCGACACGGATGGATTGCGTGGCTACGTGATCAACCCCGTGCTCGAAATTGGCGAGGAACTTCAGAACCAGCGCCAAGAGGGCTGCCTGTCCGTTCCCGGTCTTGGATTCCACTTGCCTCGCGCGCAGTGGGCAAAAGTCACTGGCGTAGACGTCAACGGAGAGCCCGTCACTTATGAAGGCGAGGGCCTGACCGCGCGGTGCCTTCAGCATGAATTTGATCACTTGCAAGGGATGCTCTACATCGATCGGCTCGAAGGCGAAGACAAGAAGACCGCGTTCCGCACCATTCGCAACCGCAGCTACAACAACGTCGCGGACCAGACGCAGGCTAAGCGCAGCGCAACGTTGGGCACTTCTTTCGCTGCGTCCTCGTCCTCCGCTTTTGGCCAACCCGCGGAAGGGAACTAACCCGTGAAAGTTCTGTTCGCAGGTACTCCGGACGTCGCAGTCCACAGCCTCAACGCCCTCGTGGACGCCGGTTTCGACGTGGTCGGTGTGTTGACGCGTGAGGACGCACCCGTGGGTCGCAAGAAAGACCTCACCCCCTCAGTTGTCGCCCAGCGCGCGGCGGAGTTGGGTTTGAACATCATCAAAGCCAACCGCATGAGCGAGGACGTGGCCCAGCAGATTCGTCAGCTGGCGCCAGACGTTGCCGCCGTGGTGGCTTTCGGGGTCATTTTGCCCAAGTACGCGTTGGAGATTCCGCGACTTGGCTGGATCAATCTTCACTTCTCCTTGTTGCCGGCGTGGCGCGGGGCTGCCCCCGTGCAGCACGCCATCATGAACGGCGATGACATCACGGGCGCTTCCACGTTCCGCATTGATGAGGGCTTGGATACCGGTGAAGTGTTTGGAACGCTGACCGAATCGATTCGTCCCGAGGACACTGCCGGTGAGCTCTTGGGCCGGCTCGCCGAGTCAGGTGCCGTGTTGTTGACGCAGACTCTCTCTGGCCTTGACGCGGGTGCGCTTACGGGCGTACCGCAGCGCGGCGATGTGAGTCTTGCACCGAAAATTTCTCTCGAGGATGCCCGCGTGGATTGGAAGGCCCCGGCCCTGGTGATTCGCCGCCGCATCAACGGTGTGACGCCGGCGCCGGGCGCGTGGACCACGCTAGGGGAGCAGCGCTTCAAGATTTCGGACTCGGTCCCGGCTCCTGACGTGCGCGACCTCGCACCAGGGGAGGTTCGCGTCGACGGCAGCAAGAAGGCGCGAGTCGTCGTGGGCACGGGGTCCTATGGTCTTGAGTTGATTACGGTTCAGCCGCCAGGCAAGAAAATGATGGCGGCATCAGATTGGGCGCGCGGACTGGGCGCAGAAAACGTAAGGTTTGAAGCATGAATTACGACGGCGCAGCTCGCCACAGCAACTCCTCTCGCCGCGACGCCGCAGGTAGAGAGAGAAATCGCGGCTTTGGCGAAAAGCGGCAGTACAGTGCCGCGGCTCCGTCCCAGCGCAAGCGCTCGTCCGATCCGGCACGCCTCACGGCGTTCCAGGTGTTGCGCGCGGTCTCGGGCGAGGACGCGTACGCGAACCTCGTCTTGCCGCGAAAGATTCGCGAGAACCACCTCAATAAGCTCGACGCCGGTTTCGCGACGGAACTGACCTACGGAGCGCTTCGCGAGCAGGGACTCTACGACGCTGTCTTGCAGACGTGCGTGGATCGCCCGCTGGCTTCGCTCGATGCGCCCGTTCTGGACGCTTTGCGATTGGGTGCTCACCAGCTTCTGTCGATGCGCGTTCCAGCGCACGCCGCTTTGGATGAGATGGTCTCCCTGGTTCGCTCTCAAGTGGGCACGGGGCCTTCGGGACTCGTCAATGCCGTGCTCCGCAAGGTGTCCCTGAAGTCGCGCGAAGAGTGGGTTGAACAGCTCACCGCGGACATTTCGGATGACTCGCAGGTCATGGCCATCACGCACAGCCACCCCGAGTGGATTGTGCGCGCTTTCCGGCAATCGCTCGTAGCTCACGGCCGCGATGTTGCTGAGCTTGAAGAGCTCCTCGAAGCGGACAACGACGCCCCTGTGGTGAACCTCGTAGCCCTTCCCGGCATCGGGGACTTGGGCGAGGTCTACGAACTTGGCGGGCGCAAGGGCAAATTCGTGCCCGGCTCCGCATACTACGAAGCCGGCGACGTCGGACGCATCAACGCCGTACGTGCGGGAACCGTTCGCGTGCAGGACGCTGGATCTCAGGCGGTCGCTCGAGCGCTCGCTGAAGTGGAACTTCCTTCGGGGTCCTCCGATTCAGAATGGTTGGATCTGTGCGCCGGACCAGGTGGAAAGGCCTCGCTTCTCGCAGCGCTCGCTGCTCAGCGTGACGCGTTCTTGACCGCTAACGAGCCACAGTCCCACCGTGCGGACTTGGTAGAAGATGCGTTGAACGCGGTCCCTCAAGACGCATGGCAAGTCACCGAAATGGATGGCCGCGACTACGGTCAGGGTCAAACTGAGCGACTCTTCGATCGCATCATGGTGGATGCCCCTTGTAGCGGACTGGGCGCGCTGCGTCGTCGTCCTGAAGCGCGCTGGCGGAAGACGCTCGCCGACGTTGCTGAACTCACCACCCTGCAATCTGGACTCCTGGACTCGGCACTGAAGGCCGTGCGCGTAGGGGGCGTCGTAGCCTACGTAACGTGCTCGCCGCACCCGGCGGAAACCGTCGCCATCGTGGAGGACGCCATCAAGCGGAACCCGCAGCTCCGTGTCCTCGACACCGCGGCAGCGTTGAACTCGGTGATCCTGACCGCACCGGTAGCGCCCGGACACCAGTACAGCTCCGCTGCTGCAAGCGCGTCCGAATGGAGCGGAAACTCGATTCAGCTGTGGCCACACGCGAACAAGACGGACGCCATGTTCATGACGCTTTTGACCATCGACGAACCCACCACCTCGGAGGACTAATGTCCGGTTGCGCCATCCACCCCAGCATTCTGTCCGCCGACTTTGCTCGGCTCGCTCAAGAATTGGATCGCATCGCCAGTGCGGACGCGGTCCACGTGGACGTCATGGATAACCACTTCGTTCCCAACCTCACGCTGGGTCTGCCGGTAGTGGACGCCATTTCCAAGGCAACCCCACTGCCGCTGGATATTCACTTGATGATTGAAGACCCGGACCGTTGGGCACCCGCATATGCGGACCTTGGAGTGGATTCGGTGACGTTCCACGCGGAAGCGGCGAAGGCGCCCGTGCGGCTAGCCCGCGAGCTACGCGCCCGCGGAACCAAATCCGCCATGGCGCTCAAGCCAGCCACCGCACTCGAGCCGTACTTGGACATGCTTCCTGAGGTGGACATGCTCTTGCTCATGACCGTGGAGCCAGGCTTCGGAGGCCAGCCGTTCCTTGACTTGGTGATCCCGAAGATTCAGCGGGCGCGCAAGGCTATCGACGGGTCCGGCGCCACTATTGCGCTGCAAGTAGACGGCGGAATTACCAACGAAACCATCGTCCGGGCAGCAGCCGCCGGCGCAGACACGTTCGTGGCAGGATCCAGCGTGTACGGGGCCGCCGACGCCGCCGACGCAATCTCTGAGTTGCGCAACAATGCGCAACGAAAGGATGCATTGGAATAAAGATCAAAGTTTTGTGCTTGAATACACAGAACACAAAAAATTACGTGCTCCGGGGTCGGTGTAATTCCGAACCGGCGGTATAGTCCGCGAACCACTGGGCGTTCTCGTGCAAACGAGGATAAACAGCGGCTGAACTGGTGAAATTCCAGTACCGACAGTTAAAGTCTGGATGGGAGAAGCACGTGCTGAAACAGCCCACTGCCGCAACCGGTGGTGGACGTTTCAGTGACAGGACTCTTTGTTCTTGCACCGAAACTTTTGCTGAGCAGTCGTATCCCCCGGAGCCGCCGCGGCTTTACAGGAGGATAAATTGGATTTTCTGCGGTGGCTCATTGACCTTTTCAATGCATACATTCCCGTAGGCGGAAGCGCACTCTTGGTGCGCGAAGTCGTGGGTAACATCTTTGGACTCGCATCCGCGCTCGGCGGCATGCGCCGTAAAGTCTGGGCTTGGCCCGTAGGAATCATCGGCAACGCTTTGTTGCTGACAGTGTTCCTCGGAAGCCTCTTCGGATCAGACCAGTCCGCCAATCTTTTGGGCCAAGCAGGCCGTCAAATCATGTTCATCGCCGTGTCCGTCTACGGATGGAAGCGATGGAAAGAATCTAAGAACAACGCTGGCGCAGCCATCACCCCGCAGTGGGCAAGCAACCGCGTTCGTCTCGGCATGGTCGCTTTCATGATCATCGGCACCGTAGCTCTCACCCCTCTCTTCACCGCTCTGGGTTCCTATGACCCCGTTTGGGCTGACGCCTGGACCTTCGTTGGATCCTTGTTGGCGACCTACGGAATGGCTAAGGGCTGGGTTGAATTCTGGCTGGTCTGGGTGGCTGTCGATGTGGTGGGCGTACCGCTCTTGTTCTCGGCTGGCTACTACGCGTCCGCGTTTATGTACTTGTTCTACGGCGTCTTCACGCTCATCGGATTCTTTGTTTGGTGGCGTGCCAAGAACAACGAGAAGCCGCAAGTGGAAACGGTCCTCCCAGACCCCACCGTGCAGCGTGCCGTGAATGATGCGTCATGAGTTTCCCCCTCACTGCAGAATCCACCCAGCAACTCCTCGATGCGGCGCTAGAACAGGCCAAAAACGGTGTGCGAGGCGTAAATCCCCTCGTGGGAGCCGTCATCGCCGATGCGCAGGGTGACATTCTGGCCACTGGCTTTCACCGGGGTGCTGGAACGCCTCACGCTGAAGCGGATGCGCTTCATAATCTGGCGCAACTCCTAGGCAAGGCGCTGACCGCGGGGCAGGATCAGACTATTGACCCGGCAACGCTGACCATGTTTGTCACGCTCGAACCGTGCAACCACTTTGGGCGGACCGGCCCGTGCTCGCACGCCATTGTGGACGCGGGAATTGGCCGCGTGGTTTACGCGGTCGCTGATGCTACGGACCACGCCGCCGGCGGGGCCAGCTACCTCAAAGAGCACGGCGTTGAGGTGATGGACGGTGAGCAGCTCAACCCCGAATGGGCAAGAGCATCCCGCGAGTTGAACGCCCGCTGGTTCCAAGCACAAAATCAGCAGCGTCCCTTCACCACCTTGCATTTGGCGCAAACCTTGGACTCCAACATCGCAGCAAGCGATGGCACCAGCCAGTGGATCACCGGCGCCGAATCACGCGAACACAGCCACGTGATTCGGTCCCGGGCAGACGCCATCATTGTGGGAACCGGAACCATCGTCGCGGACAACCCGCAGCTCACTGCTCGGGACAGCGCGGGGGAGCTTTATCCCAAGCAACCCGTGCGGGTCGCCATGGGCCTGCGGGAAATCCCGGCTGATGCCCGCATTCGCGATCACGGGGAGTTCATGCACCTTCCCACTCGCGATCCTGCGGAAGTCCTTGAAGCCCTCACGCAAAAAGGCATCTCCCACGCCATGATCGAAGGTGGCTCCAGCATCGCCACTGCCTTCTTGGCGGCGGACTTAGTCGACGAAATCTGGCTCTATCAAGCACCCAAGCTCCTGGGTAGCGGTATCTCCGCACTGAAGGATTTGGGCATCTCCACACTGAGCGAAGCACTCGAATTTGAGCTCGATGATGTCGACGGACCAGCCGTGCGGCAACTCGGCACCGATGTGCTCCTTCACCTCACCCCACGCAACGAAAAGTAGGACACCAATGTTTACCGGAATTGTGAGCGGCAAAGGCCGCGTAGAAGCGATCCACCCCGTGGACGGCACTGACGCCGTCGTCTTGACCCTGACGGTCCCTGGCCACGCCGATGATCTTGGCCTCGGCGGTTCCATCGCCGTCAACGGCGTCTGCCTCACCGCCACCAGCATCAACGGTGACGTCATTGACGTTGACGTGATGGGGGAGACCCTCCAGCTCACCACTGTGGGCACCCTCAAAGCGGGCGACAGCGTCAACTTGGAACGGTGCGTACCCGTGGGCGGGCGCTTCGACGGCCATGTTGTTCAGGGTCACGTTGACGGAACCGGCGAGCTCCTCGAACGCGAAGATGAGGGCAACTGGCAGCGACTGCGCTTCTCCGTCCCCGCGGACCTCGCACGCTTTGTCGCGCGAAAAGGCTCCATCGCCATCGACGGCATTTCCTTGACCGTCACCGCGGTTTCTTTCGCTACCGAACCGCTCCAGTGGTTCGAAGTAGGCGTTATCCCCACCACCTTGCGAGATACCGTGCTGGGAGATCGTGTGGAAGGCGACCGCGTCAACCTCGAAGTAGACGTGATGGCTAAGTACGCCGAGCGCCGCGCAAGCTTTGAAAATCTGACCCCAGCTGCGTCGTCGTCCTCTGAAGCGACGAGCGCCAAGGCAGGGAACTAACCATGAGCGAGACAACGGACAGCAACGAGATCACGCTGGACCCGGTCGAGGACGCGATCGCCGCGATCGCCGCTGGTCGCGCCGTGGTTGTGGTGGATGACGAGGACCGCGAGAACGAAGGCGACATCATCTTCGCAGCGGCCCACGCCACCACCGCGCTCATGGCCTGGACCATCCGTCACACCTCCGGCGTCATTTGTGTGCCGATGGGAGGCGATCTCGCGGACAAGCTGGAACTTCCGCCCATGGTTCAGGTCAACCAGGACGCCAAGGGCACCGCGTACACGGTCTCGTGCGACGCCGCCCACGGTGTGAGCACCGGTATTAGCGCGGCGGATCGTGCGTTGACGGCCAAGACGCTCGCGAATCCTGCCGCGAAGCCATCGGACATCACCCGCCCGGGACACATCTTCCCGCTGCGTGCGGTGGATGGGGGCGTCTTGCAGCGCCGCGGCCACACGGAGGCATCCGTGGACTTGTGTGCGCTCGCAGGCGTGGAACCGGTGGGTGTGATCGCTGAGATCGTCCACGACGATGGCGAAATGATGCGATTGCCAGCCCTGCGCGAGTTCGCGAACGAGTTCAACATTCCCCTCATCAGCATTGAGGACTTGGTGGCCTACCGCGAATCGCTGGGGGATAAGAGCCTGAGCAGTGACCTCGAAGCGGTCGTCACGGGCGGTCCCACCGTCTCCCTTCCAACCCCGCACGGCACATTCACGGTGCAAGCGTGGGTGGAGCACCGCTCCGGCGTTGAGCACTTCTCGTTGTCCGCACCGGGCGCGGGAACGGCGGAAGGATCCACTACGACGACGCAGCTTGCGTCAGAGCCGCACCTTCGGCACGTGCGCATCCACTCAGAATGCCTGACCGGCGATGTGTTTGGTTCCTACCGTTGCGATTGTGGCGAACAGCTTGACGCCGCGTTGGAAATCGTTGCTAAAGAAGGCGGAACTGTCCTGTACTTGCGGGGTCAAGAAGGTCGCGGCATTGGCTTGGCCAACAAGATCCGTGCCTACGCACTGCAGGACCAAGGGGCGGACACGGTGGAAGCCAACGAACAGCTCGGGCTGCCCGTGGATGCTCGCAACTTCGACGCCGCAGCAGCGATCTTGCACCAGCTGGGACACGAACAGATTCGCCTGGTTACGAACAACCCCACGAAATCTGAGTCGTTGCTGGCCGCGGGAATTGACGTGGTCGAGAACGTCGAGCTTCCCATCCCTGCCCGCGCAGAGAACGAGCGCTACTTGCGCACCAAGCGCGAGCGCATGCACCACCGCTTAGCGGACGAAGTCTTCACCTCAACAGCAGTTACACCTACCCCCAGCATTGGAGAGAAATAATGAGCGGACACGGAGCCCCTGAGGCAAACCTGCAGAACCTGACGGCAGCCGGAGAAAAGGGCCTGACCGTGGCTATCATCGCCTCGAGCTGGCACACCCAAGTCATGAACGGTCTGATCGACGGCGCGCAGCGCGCAGCCGCCGACGCCGGCGTCACGGCAGAACTCATTCGAGTCCCGGGATCTTTCGAACTCCCGGTCGCCGCTGCCCGTTTGGCGCCACGCTTTGACGCGGTAGTTGCGCTGGGCGTGGTGATTCGAGGCGGCACCCCGCACTTCGACTTCGTGTGTGCAGGCGCCACCAACGGGCTCATGGACGTGGCCGTGACCACCGGAAAGCCCGTAGGTTTCGGTCTTTTGACGTGCGATACCGAAGAACAAGCGATCGACCGCGCAGGGCTCCCCGGATCCGCTGAAGACAAGGGCTACGAAGCCATGGCAGCCGCGCTAGAGACCGCCGTCGTCCTCGCTTAGTGCTACCTTCGAGACTGAGCGAACCGTCACACTCCGCCCCGCAGTGCGTGGGTGGAGTGTGATTGCGACTAATCTTGTTGAAGTGAAAACCTTTGACTCCCTGTTTGAAGAGCTGACTGCTAAAGCTGCCGCGCGCCCTGAAGGCTCCGGCACCGTCAAACAACTGGACGCGGGAGTTCATGCGATCGGCAAGAAGGTTGTAGAAGAAGCCGCTGAAGTGTGGATGGCCGCAGAATTCCAGAGCAATGACGAAGCTGCAGAGGAAATCTCGCAGCTGTTGTACCACGTGCAGGTCATGATGATCGCTAAGGGCTTGACCCTCAACGACGTCTACAAGCATCTCTAAACTGCGCTCCCGACTTCCCGTCCAAAAATTTTTCTAAGCCGTTTCAAGGATTCAACAATGTTGAGAATCGCTGTTCCAAACAAGGGTGCGCTCTCCGAAGCCGCCCAAAAAATGCTGACCGAGTCCGGATACCGCCAGCGCCGCGACAACCGCGAGCTGGTCATGGAAGACCACGAGAACGGTGTGGAATTCTTCTACCTTCGCCCTCGAGACATCGCTGTCTACGTTGGCAAGGGCATCTTGGACATTGGTATTACCGGCCGTGACTTGCTCATGGACTCCGGCGCCAACGTGGATGCTGAAGAAATCATGCAGTTGGGCTTGGGCGTTTCCTCGTTCCGATTCGCCGCTCCGGTGGGATCGTTCACGAACGCTCAAGAGCTCAACGGCAAGCGTATTGCCACAAGCTATGACAACCTCTTGCGCGAATACCTGACTCAAGAAGGAATCACCGCGAGCGTGGTCCGTCTTGATGGCGCCGTGGAGTCCTCGGTGCGTTTGGGTGTTGCGGACGCTATCGCGGACGTCGTGGAGACCGGCAACACCTTGCGTGCTGCAGGCATGGAAGTTTTCGGCGACCCGATCCTTCGCTCCGAGGCCGTGCTGATTGGCCGCCGCGGACATCAGCCAGCCGGACTTGAAGTTCTCAAGCGCCGCTTGCAGGGCGTCTTGGTTGCCCGCCGCTACGTGATGCTGGACTACGACGTTCCAACCGAGCTCGTTGAGCAGGCCACCGCGTTGACGCCGGGACTGGAATCGCCCACCATTTCGCCACTTCACGATTCGAAGTGGATGGCAGTGCGCGCCATGGTTCGCCAGCAGGAAACCAACCGCATCATGGATGATTTGTATGACATCGGTGCGCGCGCGATCCTGGTGAGCCAGATCCACGCTTGCCGTATCTAAGTACTCTTCGAAGGGCTTTCTCATGAGCGTTGCTATTCGTGTCATCCCGTGCCTCGATGTTGACGAGGGACGCGTGGTGAAGGGCGTGAACTTCGAAGGCTTGCGAGACGCCGGCGATCCGCTGGAACTTGCGAAGCGTTACAACGAGGCCGGCGCGGATGAAATCACGTTCTTGGATGTCACCGCCTCTAGCGGCGATCGTGAGACCACCTTCGATGTAGTTCGGCGCACCGCTGAGCAAGTATTCATTCCGCTCACCGTGGGTGGCGGCGTGCGTTCGGTGGAGGACGTGGATCGGCTGCTGCGCGAAGGCGCTGATAAGGCTTCCATCAACACGGCTGCCGTGAAGCGTCCCGAGGTCATCAACGAGATCACTCAACGCTTTGGCTCTCAGGTGCTGGTGCTATCGCTCGATGCGCGCCGTACGGACAACCCCGATGTTCCTTCTGGCTTTGAGGTCACCACGCACGGTGGCCGAACGGGCACTGGGATGTGCGCGGTGCAGTGGGCGAAGGACGCGGCCGAGCGTGGCGTGGGTGAGATCCTGTTGAACTCGATCGACGCCGACGGCACCAAGGACGGGTTTGACCTAGAGATGATCCGCGCCGTGCGCGCTGCCGTGAAGGTGCCCTTGATTGCTTCGGGCGGGGCCGGAGCTCCGGAACACTTCCCGCCTGCGATCGAAGCAGGAGCGGATGCGGTGCTTGCAGCGTCCATTTTCCACTTCGGTCCCGTGGACATGATCGCTAAGGTCAAGGACGCTATCCGGGCGCACGGTTACCCCGTTCGCTAGTTCTGGAATGACGACGACGCCGCGTGCGGTGAGCGCGCGGGTGCGGGTGATCCGTTAGCCCAGTGGGGATTCAAGATGGGTGAGTTTCTTGATGGCCTCGGGGTTGCCTTCAAAGGTCACGAGCGCATGTTCCTGCCGCCCGTGCGAGTGCATGATGAGTTCGCCCACGTGTCCTGTGATGGCTACGGATTCTTTGCCCTTTTTCGCCACGAATCGCACGCCGTCGCGGCGGACTAGGATCACGCCGACCGGGCTCTTTGCGTACAACAGCTTGGAGCGTTGCTTGAGGTCTTCCCAGAGCGCTTCAACGTAATCCTCGTCCAGGTGTCGAGGAGCCCAGCGGCTGCGCGCGCGGCGCACGTCTTCCGTGTGCACGAAGTATTCCAGGAGGTTCGCGGCGCGTTCTACGCGGCGAATGCGAAAAGGCGAGAAGCGTGTGGGGCCAGCGCGGAACTGATTGACGAGATCAAGGTAAGACGGAAGGTCTCTTGCGCGCGCGGCGAGTTCTTCAAGCTTGGACTCCAGCGGTGCCCGCAGGAACGGGACTACAAGTCCGGCAGAAAGCGCGGAATTTTCGCGGAGTAATAGGTGCGCAGCGAGGTGGCGTGACGTCCACCCTTCGCACAGTGTGTCCGCGTCTGGTCCAACTGAAACCAGAACATCGGCCAGAGCCTCTCGAGAAGTGTCAACGTATCGCATCTCGTGAAACGTAACACGGATACCTATGCTCTGCTGGTGATTTCACTATTTGTCGGCAAGAACTCCTATTACTACTTGGCAAGCACGGAGGGGCTCTCAACCGCTACTAGAATGGACAAGATGCCCGCCGCCACCTCGCGCACTGGAAGAAGTACTCGTGTCTGAATCTGTTCAAGATGTCCTTGACCCATCTCTTGCTGAGAAGTTGGTTTTCAACGACGCCGGATTGATCCCGGCGATCGTGCAGCAATACGATTCCAAAGAAGTGCTCATGATGGGCTGGATGGACGATATTGCTCTCGCGAGAACCCTCACCACCGGTCGAGTGTGGTTCTATTCGCGTTCTCGCCGCGAGTACTGGCGCAAGGGTGACACCTCAGGTCACGTGCAATACGTCAAGTCTGCCGCGATGGACTGTGACGCTGATGTCCTACTCATCACCGTTGACCAGATTGGCGTGGCCTGCCACACCGGAACCCGTACGTGCTTTACGGGCCGCGAACTCGAGGTAGTTGTTGGAAACGCCGATCAGGCTGAGGAGACAAAGTAATGCAGCGCCTTGGCGAAATTTTCCCCACGCGTGAAGGCTTCCGCGAGCTCGCGAAGGACCGTCGCGTAGTACCCATCAGCATGCGCATTTTGGGGGACACTTACACTCCCATTTCGCTGTACTCAAAGCTGGCGCAAAGCCGTCCCGGCACGTTCTTGATGGAGTCTGCCGCAGCTGGCGGCGTGTGGAGCCGCTACTCTTTCATCGGCGTAAATTCGCCAGCCACGCTGACCAGCAAAGATGGCGCCGCCTACTGGATGGGCGAGGTGCCTGTGGGCGTGCCGACCGAAGGTATAAGCGTCGAGGTTCTGCGTGACACCGTCGCTGCACTGAAGTCCAAGCCGTTGCCCGGCCTCCCTACCTTGACCTCCGGAATGGTGGGATTCGTGGGCTGGGAAGCCGTTCGCCATTGGGAGAAACTTCCCAACCCACCGCACGATGATCTTCACTTGCCGGAAATTGCGATGATCCTCGTAGGGGACATGGCTGTTCACGACAACACGGACGGCACCGTCACCCTCATTGCGAACGCCATCAACTTTGATGGCACGGACGAGCACATGGACACCGCCTATGACGCCGCGCTGGACCGTCTCGCCGAGATGCTCGACCGACTCAACGCTCCAGGCCACGAGGCTGCCGTGGTGCTCACCGGTCACGACATTGAGCGCGAAGAACTCTTGAAGACCATCACGCATTCGTGGGATGAGAAGTCCTACCAAGACGCTATTCGCGTGGGCAAGCAAGCCATCGTGGACGGTGAAGTTTTCCAGGTGGTGATCTCGCGCCGCTTTGAGCTGGAGACGGACGCCGCGCCGCTGGACATTTACCGTGTTCTGCGCGCCACCAACCCCAGCCCGTACATGTACATCTACACGTTCGAAAACCCGGGCGGTGGAGCGTATTCGATTGTGGGCTCGTCACCGGAAGCGCTCGTGACCCTCAACGATCGTCACGTCATCACGCACCCCATCGCCGGTTCCCGTCCGCGAGGAGCCACGTATGAAGAGGACCAGCTCCATGAGAAGGACCTCATCAACGATGAGAAGGAACGAGCCGAGCACTTGATGCTCGTGGATCTGTCCCGCAACGACCTCTCCAAGGTCTGCGAACCGGGCTCCGTGGAAGTCACTCAGTTCATGGAGGTTGAGCGTTTCAGCCACATCATGCACTTGGTCTCCAACGTGGTGGGGACCCTTCGCCCGGATGCCACGGCGTATGACACGCTCGCGGCGACGTTCCCGGCGGGTACGCTGTCCGGCGCTCCTAAGCCGCGCGCTTTGCGCTTGCTCGATGAGCTCGAGCCGCAGCGCCGCAGTGTTTACGGTGGCGTGGTGGGCTACTTCGATTTCGACGGCGACATGGACATGGCCATCACTATCCGTTCGGCCTTGGTCAAGGACGGACGCGCTTATGTTCAGGCCGGTGGTGGAATTGTTGCCGACTCAGTCATCGAAGCTGAAAGCCTCGAGAGCGTGAACAAGTCCGCGGCCCCCATACGCGCCGTCTATGCGGCAGGCTCCGTAAAGCACGCTACCTCGTACATCATTCGTGAGTATCGAGCAGCCGAAACTTCCCTGACGGTTGAGTCCTTATCGCTTGAGTCCCAGACAGCTGAAGGTGCCAAGTGACTTCTCGTCAGGTAACCCTCGGCTCCATTTTGGGGGCGCTCTTGGTGCTGGCTGCGGCCACCCAAACCTGGATTCACGTGGTCCCCACCTCCACCAGCGTGCGTCTTCCGGAGATTGATATTTCGGGGAACGACGCCGCCACTTCCGTTGCGGCGTTGAGCGTTGCGGCGCTGGCTGCCGCGGCTGCCGCTACGATCGCCCGCGTCGTGGGTCGCCGAATTATCGGCGTGATCTTGGCGCTTTCTGGGATCGGCATCATCGCCGCGACCTTCTCTGTCCTGTCCAACATCCAGGCTGCCGCAGCTACGACGGTCGGTGAGACGCTGGGTCAATCAGTGACCGAAGGCTCCTATACGCACACGTTTTGGCCTTATCTGGCCATCCTTGGAGCGGTGCTCGCATTTGCCGCTGGCATTGTCATGACGGTACGAGCGGGACGCTGGGCAGTCGACCGCCGTCACGCCCAGGGCGCCGAGCAGGCGCCTTCGCAAGCAGAGCTCTCACAGAAGGGTGCGGCTGCGTCGTCGTCCTCAAAAAATGAAAAGTGGGACGACATCGATAGCTGGGACAGCCTTTCCCGCGGCGACGACCCGACCGCAACATAGCCAGCCACTGCCAAAATAATGGCAGAATGTTTGTAAGTGTCGTGATGGGCCACAGTCCACGCACGGCCCAAGCACTTCACATCACTTAGTCACATCATCAGTACAAACCATCAGTTCAAGGAGCACCACGAATGAACACCCGTGCACAACAGGTTCTCGAACAGGAGATCGATCCGATGCATGCTGAGGCTGTAGGACACGGCAACTCGGTGGCCGCTTGGACCTGCATCGGCATCATGCTGATCGGCGTTCTGGTTGGTGCAATCGCCTTCGCACTGCACGCCCCTATTGGCGTACTCATCGGCGGCATCATTGTGGTGCTCGGCCTCGTTGCCGGATGGCTCATGGTCAAGGCCGGATACGGCGTAGGTGGCAGCAAGTCCAAGAACGCCCACTAAGCGTGACGGTTCTACAAAGCATCATTGACGGCGTTCGTGAAGATCTTGAAGGACGTCGCCTCACTGTCGACGAACGCGAGATCATCGAACTAGCGAGTGCTGCTACTCCCGCCTTGGACGCTTTCGCAGCTCTCGGCGGCCGCGAAGCCGGCGAAGATCGGGACCAGTCGGTTCGCATTATTTCCGAGGTCAAGCGCAAGTCTCCTTCCAAGGGTGCCCTCGCGGACATTCCAGAACCGGCAGCTCTTGCGTCCATGTACGAAGCTGGCGGAGCTTCCGTTATCTCCGTACTGACGGAAGAACGCCGTTTCGGTGGAAGCCTCACGGATCTAGACGCGGTGCGGGCTGCGGTAAGCATCCCTGTCCTCCGCAAGGACTTCATGGTGGAGCCGTATCAATTCTTCGAGGCTCGTGCTCACGGCGCGGACCTTGTGTTGTTGATTGTGGCCGCGCTGGATGATGCGAAGCTCGCAGAGTTCTTGGCGCTCACGCACCAGCTGGGCATGAACGCTCTCGTGGAAACCCACACTCCTGAAGAGATTCAGCGAGCCGTAGCCGTCGGCGCGAAGATCATCGGCGTGAACACGCGAAACCTCAAGACGTTAGACGTGGATATCACCACGTTCGGGGCGTTGAAGGATCTAATTCCTTCTGACCGTGTCATTGTGGCGGAGTCTGGAGTTCAAGAACTCGCGGATGTTCAACTGTATGGATCACAGGGTGCAGATGCCATTTTGGTGGGGGAGGCGCTCGTCAAGAGTGGCGATCCCGAGGCAACCGTGCGGGCATACCGTGAGGCAGCCACCGCTGCAAGAGCGGGTAAGTAACTACCGCTTCTTGACGCTGAGTTACAGCTCGGCATAAGTGCACTGAACGGCAACGTAAAGAGTCACGGCGCAATGATGCGTCACATCAAATTTTGAGTTTGAACAGAGATTGTCAGGATGACCTCATGAGCGAAAACACCACGTCACAACCAGCAGGCGGGGACTCCGCCGTCAAGGACTTCTTGGAAGGGCGCCGCAGCTTGCGGGACGCGCCAGGTCCGTACTTCGGCGCCTACGGTGGACGATGGATGCCAGAGTCCCTCATTGCTGCGCTCGATCAGCTCGAAGACACCTTTGAGAAGGCTAAAGCGGATCCGGAGTTCTTGGCGCAGGTCAGCGACCTGAATCGGAACTACGCCAACCGTCCTTCGCTACTCACCGAAGCCAAGCGACTCTCCGAGCACGCTGGTGGTGTGCGCATCTTCTTGAAGCGCGAAGATCTCAACCACACGGGATCTCACAAGATCAACAACGTGTTGGGTCAGGCTCTTCTGGCCAAGCGCATGGGCAAAACTCGCCTCATCGCCGAAACCGGTGCCGGTCAGCACGGCGTCGCCTCCGCGACCGCCGCTGCCTTGATGGGCATGGAGTGCGTGGTCTACATGGGTGCCGAAGACACTCGCCGCCAAGCGCTCAACGTTGCTCGCATGGAACTGCTCGGCGCCACTGTTATCCCCGTGACCGCCGGATCCCAGACCCTCAAGGACGCTATCAACGAAGCGTTGCGTGACTGGGTGACCAACGTAGACACCACCCACTACCTCTTGGGTACTGCCGCTGGAGCACACCCGTTCCCTACGTTGGTTCGCTACTTCCACCAAGTCATTGGCGACGAAGCCCGCGAGCAGATCATCGCCCAGGCTGGCCGCTTGCCGGACGCCGTAGCCGCTTGTATTGGCGGAGGCTCCAACGCCATTGGTATCTTCCACGGGTTCCTTGATGACCCTTCCGTGGAACTTTACGGATTTGAAGCTGGTGGCGACGGCGTCGAGACCGGCCGCCACGCAGCCACCATCACGTTGGGACGCCCCGGCGTGCTTCACGGCGCACGCTCCTACCTCATGCAGGATGAAGACGGCCAGACCGTTGAGTCGCACTCCATCTCCGCAGGCTTGGACTACCCAGGTGTGGGCCCTGAGCACTCCTACCTTTCAGACCTAGGCCGCGCTACGTACGAGCCCGTCACGGACACCGAAGCCATGGACGCTTTCCGGTTGCTTTGCCGGACCGAAGGCATCATTCCAGCCATCGAGTCCTCTCACGCTCTCGCGGGCGCTCTGCGCTTGGCTCACCGCTGGGTGGCCGAGGGCAAGAAGCCCGAAGAGCAGATCATCGTGGTCAGCCTGTCAGGCCGCGGCGATAAAGACGTTGCCACCGCCGCTGAGTGGTTCGGACTCTTGGATGAGAAGAACCCGGCAGAAGCAGCAGCTCAAAGCGAAGGCGAGGCAAAGTAATGACCGAGGTTTCTAATACACAGCTCCCCACCGTTCGGTCCGCCGCTGACGCCATCGAAAAGGCGCGCAGCGAAGGACGCCCCGCGCTGATTTGCTACTTGCCAGCAGGTTTCCCGGACGCTCAGACCACCATTGACGCCGCAGTGGCCATGGCCAAAAACGGCGCTGATGTCATCGAGATCGGCATCCCGTATTCGGATCCAGTCATGGATGGCGAAGTGATTCAGGCGGCCACGGTTCAGTCTTTGGCCAATGGCTTCCGCACCGCGCAGATCTTTGACATTGTTCGTGCGGTTACCGAGCAGTCCGACGCCGCGGTCTTGGTGATGACCTACTGGAACCCAGTAGTGCGCATGGGCGTTGACGAATTCGCGC
Organism: Neomicrococcus aestuarii; assembly: GCF_014201135.1. Taxonomy (NCBI): domain Bacteria; kingdom Bacillati; phylum Actinomycetota; class Actinomycetes; order Micrococcales; family Micrococcaceae; genus Neomicrococcus; species Neomicrococcus aestuarii. The sequence goes on from NZ_JACHDR010000001.1 coordinate 2,737,083, forward strand.
GTCGCCTCGCTGAAGCTGGGGGAGCAGGACTCATTACCCCGGACCTGATTCCGGACGAAGCTGCCGAATGGTTTGAAGTTTCAGACAAGTACGGACTGGACCGCGTCTTCTTGGTGGCACCTAGCTCCACCCCCGAACGTATGGCCATGACCGTCAAAGCTAGCCGTGGATTCGTCTACTGCGTCTCCGTCATGGGAGTTACCGGAGCTCGTGACAACGTCTCAGCCGCAACACGCGCCGTCGTGGATCGCGCTCACGAAGCCGGCGCCGAGCGCGCTTGCGTGGGACTTGGAGTCTCCCGCCGCGAACACGTCGAGGAAATCGGCGCATACGCAGACGGCGTGATCGTCGGTACCGCCCTCGTAGCAGCACTTCGCGACCGCGGTGTTGAAGGCGTAGCTCAATTGACCGCAGAACTGTCAGGACGGACTCAGTAACTCATGATGACGGGCCTCGTGCTAGAACTCGCTAGCATCCAAGCATCCATTCCTTCTCCACCGGTGGAGTGGTCGCGGTTCCAGCTGGGCCCGCTCACCATCCACGTCTACGCGCTGTGCTTGCTCACCGGCGGACTTATTGGCGGATGGCTTGCTTACCGCCGCTGGAAGAAGAAGGGCGGGCCGGAAGACCCGTTTTTTTCCATCATCATGTGGGCCGTCATCTTCGGCATCATCGGCGCTCGTTTGTACCACGTGGTCAGCTCACCGGATGCGTACTTTGGCCCCAACTATGACGGCACCGGAGATCTGACCAAGATCTGGCAGATCTGGAACGGCGGCCTGGGCATTTGGGGCGCTGTTGCCCTGGGTGCTGTCGGCGCTTGGATTGGTTGCCGCCGCGCCGGACTGCGCTTGAGCGCGTTCGCCGATGCTGCTGCCCCCGGTGTCCTCTTGGCACAAGCCATTGGACGATGGGGAAACTACTTCAACCAAGAGCTCTACGGCGGTCCAACGACCCTGCCCTGGGGACTCGAAATTGATCCCACCAACGCGAGCTTCCCCGCAGGACTCCCGGCGGACACGCTATTCCACCCCACGTTCTTGTACGAATTCTTCTGGAACCTCGCCGGTGTAGCGCTCATCCTGCTTTTGGACCGCAAGTTCAAGTTCCAGCGCGGCGCTATGTTCTGGCTCTACGTGGCCGTATATACCGCCGGACGCACGTGGATTGAAATGCTACGCATCGATGAAGCGCAAATGATCACCATTCTGGGCATCACTCAGCGACTCAACGTGTGGACCAGCCTGCTGATGTTCCTGATCTCCGTGGTGCTCTTCGCGATCATGGCAACCCGCCCCCGACGTACCGGCCTGGACATCGTCTACTTGCCCGGAAAAGCGCCGGAAGAAACCACCGAGATTACTGAAGCTGAGGCACCTGCGGTAGCTGCGTCGTCGTCCTCTCACAGGGAAACCCCTGCGGAAAGCGGCGAAACGCAAACGAAACTCGAAGGCAATCCCACAGAAAAATCATGATGTTACGGGCGGTGCGAAAAAATGGAACGAAATTTCGCGCCGCCCGCAATCTGGGTGCTACTGTCAATCCAGCAAAAACACGTGGACGAGATCACACATGCCGTCTGCGACGCTGACCCTTTATTCTTCGTAAACCAACATGAAAGAATTCAGGGTAACGCCACAACGACGTGGACTCGCTTGCCGCTGATCCAGGTCATACCCCCTTTCTTGGCGCGCAAGCACGATTCGCTTGCGCCGGTCCGACACCGGACAAGTGACGAGTTGTACCGTTACAGAAAGGGCCCACCATGACTGAGCCGAAAAAGGCCACCACTCACAGCAATAACGCTGCTGAGGATCCCGTTGTTCTGGACCCCGTTGTGGAAGAGAAGAACAACGTGATATCTCCATTCGAGCGTTTCGCAAAGCTTCCAGAAGACCAAGGTCTCTACCGTAAGGACCAGGAAAAGGACGCTTGCGGCCTTGCCATGATCGCAACGCTCAAGGGTGAGCCGACGCACGAAATCGTGGTGCACGCCCTCGATGCCTTGCGCGCTCTTGAACACCGCGGCGCCGTGGGCGCTGACGAAGGTACCGGTGACGGCGCCGGTCTCCTGACCCAGATTCCGGATGCCTTTTTCCGTGAAGTAGTGAACTTCCCATTGCCGGCTGCCGGCGAATACGTGGTGGGTACCGCCTTCCTTCCGGATGACGCCGACGGTGAAGCCACCGCCCGCGCAGGTCTTGAAGAGCTCGTAGCGGCCGAAGGACTTCAGGTCCTTGGCTGGCGCGAAGTGCCGACCGATGATTCCATGATCGGTGCGCTGTCCCGCTCCTGCATGCCTCGCTTCGTTCAGTTGTTCGTAGGCGGTACGGCTGAGACTGATTACGACGACGCTGGCCAGAGTCTCGAGGCCCGTTCCTTCCGTATTCGCAAGCGTGCGCAGAACCGTTTCGGCGTGTACTTCCCGTCCTTCTCCGCGAAGACGATTGTGTACAAGGGCATGTTGACCACGGCTCAATTGGAGCCGTTCTTCCCTGACCTTTCCGATGAGCGTTTTGCGACGAAGCTTGCCATTGTGCACTCGCGCTTCTCCACTAACACGTTCCCGAGCTGGCCGTTGGCTCAGCCGTTCCGCATGATTGCTCACAACGGTGAAATCAACACCGTCAAGGGCAACCGTAACTGGATGCGCGCTCGCCAGTCCCAGCTCTCCTCGCCGATCCTGGGCGACGCTCCAGAAGAGCTGTTCCCGATCTGCACGCCGGGCGCTTCCGACTCCGCTTCCTTCGACGAAGTGGCCGAGCTGTTGTTGCTTTCGGGCCGCACCTTGCCGCAGGCCATCATGATGATGATTCCGGAGGCTTGGGAAAACAACCCATCCATGGATCCGGATCGCCGCGCGTTCTACGAATACCACTCGATGCTCATGGAGCCATGGGACGGCCCAGCTGCTGTGTCCTTCACCAACGGCACCCAAGTTGGTGCTGTTTTGGACCGCAACGGTCTTCGCCCAGCCCGCTACTGGGTCACCGAAGATGGACTTGTAGTGCTGGCCTCTGAGGTTGGCGTGGTTGACATCGCTCCAGAGCGCATTGTGCGCAAGGGCCGTGTCTCGCCAGGCAAGATGTTCTTGGTGGATACGGACCAGGGCCGCATCATTGAGGACTCCGAAGTCAAGGCTGACCTGGCAAACGCCAACCCGTGGCGCGAGTGGGTTCAAGAGAACCTCGTGAGCTTGGAAGAGCTTCCTGAGCGTGAGCACGTGGTTCACTCTGCGCAGTCCATCAACTTGCGTCAGCGCACCTTTGGCTACACCAATGAAGAGCTGAAGATCCTGCTTGCGCCAATGGCGCAGAACGGTGCCGAGCCGCTGGGTGCCATGGGATCGGACACCCCGGTGGCCATCCTTGCTAAGCGCCCTCGCTTGCTCTTTGACTACTTTGTACAGTCCTTCGCTCAGGTGACTAACCCGCCGCTGGATGCTATTCGCGAGGAGCTCGTGACGAGCCTTCGTACCTCCATTGGCCCGGACGGTAACCTGCTCAAGCTTTCCCATGTGAAGACCCAGCACATTTCGCTGGACTTCCCAGTGATCACCAATGATGATCTGGCCAAGATCATCAACGTGCGCGACGCCGACGGCGCCAAGGTGGGCCTGAAGGTCCGCGGTCTTTACCAGCCAGCTGGTGGAGCTAACGGACTGCGTGCTCGCTTGCACGAGATCTACGAGCAAGTCTCTACCGCCGTCAACCGCGGTGTGCAGTACATCGTGGTCTCTGACCGCGACTCCAACGCACAGTGGGCTCCGATCCCGTCCTTGCTCTTGACCTCGGCAATTCACAACCACTTGCTCAAGTCCGCTAACCGCACCAAGACCTCCTTGATTGTTGAGGCTGGCGACGTGCGCGAAGTGCACCACGTGGCAGTCCTCTTGGGCTACGGCGCTTCCGCTGTGAACCCTTACTTGGCACTTGAAACCGTTGAAGAGATGGCCAACAACGGCATCCTCGGCGACGTGACTGCTGAGAAGGCTCACGCGAACCTCATCAAGGCGCTCGGTAAGGGCGTTTTGAAGATCATGTCCAAGATGGGCATCTCCACGGTGTCCTCTTACTGTGGCGCGCAGACCTTTGAAGGTTTGGGCTTGTCTCAGCGCTTCATTGACATGTACTTCTCCGGTACCCCAACGCAAATGGGTGGCGTGGGACTTCAGGAAATCGCTGAAGAGATCGCCATGCGTCACGAGAGTGCGTACCCACAGAGTGGCAACCCTGACGCTCACCGCGAGCTCGAAACCGGCGGCGAGTACCAGTGGCGTCGCGACGGTGCACCGCACTTGTTTGACCCGGAGACGGTCTTCCGACTTCAGCACGCAACGCGCGAGCGCAGGTATGACATCTTCAAGAAGTACACCGAGGGCGTGGATAACCAGGCTCGCGACTTGAAGACGCTGCGCGGCCTGTTCTCCTTCAAGGAGGGCGCACGCGAGCCCATCTCGATCGACGAGGTGGAGCCGATCTCTGAGATCATCAAGCGCTTCTCCACGGGTGCAATGTCCTACGGATCCATTTCCAAGGAAGCCCACGAGACCCTCGCGATTGCCATGAACCAAATTGGTGGCAAGTCCAACACGGGTGAAGGTGGCGAAGATGTAGATCGCTTGCTCGATCCTGCGCGCCGCTCCAAGATCAAGCAGATCGCTTCCGGTCGCTTCGGTGTCACGAGCTTGTACTTGACGAATGCTGAAGACATTCAGATCAAGATGGCTCAGGGTGCTAAGCCGGGCGAAGGCGGCCAGCTCATGGCACAGAAGATGTACCCGTGGGTGGCGCGGACGCGTCACTCCACACCTGGCGTGGGCTTGATTTCCCCACCACCGCACCACGACATTTACTCGATCGAGGACCTCGCTCAGCTCATTTACGACGCAAAGCGTGCAAACCCTCAGGCTCGAGTCCACGTCAAGCTGGTTTCCGAAGTGGGAATTGGTACGGTTGCGTCCGGTGTCACGAAGGCTAAGGCTGATGTGGTGTTGGTTTCGGGGCACGACGGCGGAACCGGCGCCTCGCCGCTGAACTCTTTGAAGCACGCCGGTGTTCCGTGGGAGCTTGGTCTCGCCGAGACTCAGCAGACCTTGATGATCAATGGTCTGCGTGAGCGCGTTACCGTGCAGGTGGACGGCCAGCTCAAGACCGGTCGCGACGTCGTCATCGCAGCGCTTCTGGGTGCTGAAGAATACGGCTTTGCCACCGCTCCGCTGGTGGTTTCTGGCTGCATCATGATGCGCGTGTGCCACTTGGACACCTGCCCAGTGGGTGTGGCTACTCAGAACCCTGAGTTGCGTTCGCGCTTTACCGGCAAGCCTGAGTTCGTAGTGAACTTCTTCGAGTTCTTGGCTGAAGAGGTTCGCGAGATCCTCGCTTCCTTGGGCTTCCGCACCTTGGACGAAGCCATTGGCCACGCCGAGCTGCTGGATCGCCAGGCCGCAATGGATCACTGGAAGTCCTCACACCTGGACTTGTCTCCAATGTTCTCCGTGTACGACGACGGCCAAGATGGACCGCGCCGCCGCACGGGCACTCAGAACCACGAGCTGGATCAGCACTTTGATAACCAGCTCATCGGGATGAGCAAGGACGCCCTGGAAAACCGCATGCCGGTAACAATCAACCTGCCAGTGGTCAACACCGACCGCGCAGTAGGCACCATGCTGGGCAACGCTGTGACGAAGAAGTTTGGCGCCGAGAACTTGGCGCCAGACACCATCTCCGTGACGCTGACCGGTTCCGCAGGTCAGTCCTTGGGCGCGTTCTTGCCAGCAGGCATCACCTTGCGCTTGTTCGGTGAGTCCAACGACTACGTGGGCAAGGGCCTCTCCGGTGGTCACATCTCCGTGCGACCACACGAAGGTAGCCAGCTGGTAGCTGCAGACAACGTCATTGCCGGCAACGTGATTGGCTACGGCGCTACGAGCGGCGAGCTGTACCTCTCCGGCATTGTTGGCGAGCGCTTCCTGGTGCGTAACTCGGGAGCAACCGCCATTGTTGAAGGCATTGGCGATCACGGTTGTGAGTACATGACCGGTGGAACCGCGGTCATCATCGGTGAGACCGGACGTAACTTCGGTGCGGGTATGTCCGGCGGCCGGGCGTTCGTCTTGGACTTGGATGTTGCCAAGGTCAACGCTGATTCTCTTGCGGCGAAGGAATTGCTTCTTGAGCCACTCAGCGAAGCTGATGTTGAAGAAGTTCGCGAGCTTTTGGTTCGCCATGTAGAAGAGACCGCGTCCGTGAAGGCGCAGTCCCTCTTGGATGATTTCGCTAACGTGGTGGGTCGCTTCACCAAGGTCCTGCCACGCAATTACGCAGCGGTTCTCAAGACCCGCGAAGACGCGATTGCCGAGGGACTGGATCCGGATGGCGACGTAGTTTGGAACAAGATTTTGGAGGCAACCCGTGGCTGATCCTCGTGGCTTTTTGAAGGTTCGCGAACGCGAAACCCAACCGCGCCGTCCCGTCCCAGTTCGAATCAAGGACTGGAAGGAAGTGTACGAGCGCCAGAACGGTGAGGTACTGCAACGTCAGGCAGGCCGCTGCATGGACTGTGGCGTTCCGTTCTGTCACCAGGGGTGCCCGCTAGGCAACCTCATTCCGGAATGGAATGACTTGATGTGGCGTGGTAACACCGCGGGAGCATCGGAGCGTCTTCACGCAACGAACAACTTCCCGGAGTTCACCGGTCGCTTGTGCCCAGCTCCGTGTGAGTCCTCCTGCGTGCTGGGCATCAACCAGCCGGCCGTGACCATCAAGCAGATCGAGGTGGAGATCGCCGATCAGGCGTTCGACGATGACCTCATCACCCCTGTCATGCCAGTTCGTCACACCGACCAGACGGTCGCCGTCGTAGGATCTGGCCCTGCCGGACTTGCCGCAGCCCAGCAGCTCACGCGTGCAGGCCACACGGTTGCTGTGTACGAGCGCGACGACAAAATCGGCGGACTGCTTCGCTACGGAATCCCTGACTTCAAGATGGAAAAGGGAGTTCTGGATCGTCGTCTCGCTCAGATGAGTGCCGAGGGCACCCGATTCCGCACCAACGTTGAACTCGGCAAGGACATCTCGTGGAAGCAGCTTCGCGGCCGCTACGACGCGATTGTGATTGCTACCGGTTCTACGGTTCCTCGCGATTTGCCGATTCCTGGACGCGAGCTTGAAGGCGTTCACTTCGCCATGGACTACTTGGTTCAGTCCAACCGTGTTGTTGCTGGCGACGAGGTTGAAAACCAGATCGATGCCAAGGGTAAGCACGTCGTGATCCTTGGCGGCGGCGACACCGGTGCTGACTGCATCGGTACCGCCCACCGTCAGGGCGCCGCTTCGGTGACCACCTTGGCCATCGGCAAGCAGCCGCCATCGGAGCGTCCAGCGCACCAGCCGTGGCCTATGTTCCCGACCCTCTTCGAAGTAGCAAGCGCTCACGAAGAAGGCGGCGAACGCACCTACTTGGCGTCCACCGTTGAGTACATTGGCGAAAACGGTAAGCTCACGGGGTTGAAGGTCGCTGAAACCGAGTACACGCCTGAAGGGCGCGTGCCGAAGGCGGGCACCGAGCGAATCATCAAGGCTGACTTGGTGTTCTTGGCTCTCGGCTTCACCGGCCCGGAGAAGGCAGGATTGGAAGATTCGCCGTCCGTTGGTTTCGATGGTCGCGGAAACATTGTGCGTGATGAAGACTTCATGACCGGACAGCAAGGTGTGTTTGTCGCTGGCGACGCCGGCCGTGGACAGTCGCTGATTGTGTGGGCCATCGCTGAAGGCCGTGCGGCTGCGTCGAAGGTGGACGAGTACCTGCAGGGCAGCACTCGATTGCCTGCGCCGGTTCGTCCAACGGACGTCTCCATCACTCCGTTCTAGAAAGCCGCCGACCGCTTCACTCGGTACCGAAGGTACTGGGTGTTCTCTTCAGGACAACAGATAGGGTGGAACCATGAGACGCGCAAAGATCGTAGTCACTTTTGGTCCAGCAATCGGAACGTTAGATAAGACCCGTGAAGCAGTAGCTGCGGGAATGAACGTGGCCCGTTTGAATATGAGCCACGGAGAACACTCAGTACACGCGGAATACCTTGCGAATATTCGGCAAGCTGCCGAGGAAGCCAACCAGCCAGTTGCTGTTTTCGCTGACCTCCAGGGGCCTAAGATTCGTCTTGGCCGCTTCGTAGACGGTCCCCATGAACTTCAGGTGGGGGATAAGTTCACCATCACGGTGGATGACATCGAAGGAACTAAAGAGCGAGTCTCCACCACGTTCAAGGGTTTGACCGGGGACGTGGGGCCAGGAGACATCCTCCTCATCAACGACGGTAAGGTGCGTTTGCGCGCCACCAAGGTCACCGAGAGTGACGTGGAAACCGAAGTTGTGGTGGGTGGCGAAGTCTCCAACAACAAGGGCATCAACCTGCCTGGTGTTGCAGTCAACGTACCTGCGCTCTCGGACAAGGATGAAGAAGATCTTCGCTGGGCCATTCGTGCCGGCGTGGACATGATCGCTTTGTCGTTCGTGCGTAACGCGAGCGATATTCGTCGTGTGCACGAGATCATGGAAGAGGAAGGCCGCAAGCTTCCGGTCATTGCCAAGATCGAGAAGCCACAGGCCGTGGATGCTCTGGAAGAGATCATCGACGCGTTTGACTCCGTCATGGTTGCCCGTGGTGACCTCGGTGTTGAGCTTCCATTGGAACAAGTGCCGATTGTTCAAAAGCGCACCGTAGAACTGGCTCGCCGTTGGGCAAAGCCGGCCATCGTTGCCACTCAAGTTCTTGAGTCCATGATTGAATCGCCAACGCCAACGCGCGCCGAGGCATCAGACTGTGCAAACGCCGTCCTTGATGGTGCGGACGCAGTCATGCTTTCCGGTGAAACGAGCGTGGGTAAGTACCCCATCGAAACCATCAAGACCATGGCGCGAATCATCGAGTCCACGGAAGAGCACGGCTTGGCCCGTATTCGGCCGTTGCAGACCCGCCCGCGCACTCGTGGAGGCGCCATCACGCGCGCAACGGTGGAGATCGCAGACGAGCTCGACGCAAAGTTCATTGTGGGCTTTACCGAGTCCGGTGATACCGCACGCCGTCTCTCACGTATGCGTCCAGCGCGACCCATGCTGTGCTTCACTTCGGTTCAGGCGACGTACCGCACCATGGCTTTGGTCTGGGGCATTCGTCCCCGTTTCGTGGAGTTCGCAGACCACATCGACAAAATGACGGCGCTCGTGGATCGCGTCCTTCAAAGTGAAGGTCTCGCTGAGATCGACGACATCGTCGTGATCGCGGCCGGTTCACCTCCAGGACAGGCCGGCTCCACCAACTCGCTACGTATTCACCGCCTCGGTGACGTCGCTGACGCTGGTGAGCTCATTGAGGGCAAGCTGCCAAAGGCTGAGAAGCTGCGCCCGTGGCGTACCAAGGATGAGGCGCTCAAGGACCTCATCTCGCGCATGCGTGAAAACATCTAGGAAAACTTCGTACCGGTAGCCAATCGGCTACCAACAACAAGAGAGGCTGTTCGCGTCACCAGATGATGGTGCGAACAGCCTCGCTTGGTTTGTGCAGGACCAGTAGCGGTTAAGAGCTACTTGACCTGCTCCACGATGGTCTCGGCGACTTCACGCATGCTCAGACGACGGTCCATAGACGTCTTCTGGATCCAACGGAAAGCCTCCGGCTCAGTGAGCCCCATCTTCTCCGTCAACAAGCCCTTGGCGCGCTCTACGATCTTGCGCGTCTCGAACTGTTCCTTGAGGTCAGTCACTTCCTTAGCCAACGCCAGGATTTCCTCGTGGCGCGAGCGTGCAATCTCAAGCGCGGGGATGAGATCTGCTGGAGTGAATGGCTTCACGACATAAGCCATGGCGCCAGCCTCGCGAGCTCGCTCCACCAGTTCCTTCTGGCTAAAAGCGGTGAGTAAAACCACAGGAGCAATGCGTTCCTTTGCAATTGCCTCTGCGGCGGTAATGCCGTCGATCACCGGCATCTTGACATCCATCAAAACCACATCTGGGTGAAGCTCTCGCGCCAGCTGAATTGCGGTTTCTCCGTTATCTGCTTCGCCCACCACGTCGTAGCCCTCGCCACGCAAGATTTCAACGATATCCAAGCGGATCAGGGTTTCGTCCTCCGCTACCACAACGCGAGCCGCAGGCTGCTGTGGGACCCGAGCTGCGCCGTCGTTCTCAGGATGTGGGGACGCAACCGAGCTGGAAGGGGACTTTGGGGACACTTGGTCCGCGTGTTCGTTCACGATGTTTCTCCTTGGCTGCGCCGATTTACGTTCTAAGCCTATCGCCATGTATGCTTGATGAGCGCGAGTCGCTGAAGTGTGAAATATCAAGAGCACTAAAGCGGATATTCGTAAGCCCGAGTGGCGGAATTGGCAGACGCACCGCACTCAAAATGCGGCGGGTAAAACCGTGTGGGTTCGAGTCCCACCTTGGGCACCAGATCAAAAGGTCCGGAAACAGAAATGTTTCCGGACCTTTTGTTTTTATGACTTTTCTGCCCCAAATCTGGGTTCAAGGTTCTAAGTGTCATTTCTCACGTTTAATGTTTATTTCAACGCCGCGCCGGAGAGCGTGGCGCTGAAAGGTGGAAATCGTGGAAATTGATTACGCGGATGAGCTTACTGAAGAACAGTCGTACTTTGATCGCGCCCGTGAAGCCTACGAAGTGCGGCTTCAGTCGTCAGATCCGGCGCAATGGACGGTAGGCAACGGCCCTGAGCGTCGCGCTATGAAGAAGGCTATGGATGCCAAGCCCAAACTGGAGGCGGACGAATCTGTAGCTTTCGGCCGCATGATTCTGAACGACGGGCGGAGCTATCACGTCGGCAAAGTCGGCATCTCGGATGAGGAAAAGAATCAGCTGGTGGTGTCTTGGCAAGCGCCAATCGCCGAACGCTTTTACCAGGCGACCACCGATGACCACATGGGTGTTGCAACGAAGCGCACCTTCACCACCACACGCAATCACGTTGATGCCTTCAGCGACAAGATTTTTGCCGAGCTGGCACGAAAGATCGAAAGCCTTGATGATGAGTTGCGTTCTGACGACGCGCTCCTCCACAGTCTTGAGGCCAGCCGCACAGGCAAAATGACGGACATTGTCCAGACTATTCAAGCCGCTCAAGACAAGCTCATTCGCTTATCCAAAGATCAGCTGCTGGTCATTCAAGGTGGGCCGGGAACGGGTAAGACGGCTGTTGCGCTGCATCGCGCTTCATGGCTGATGTTCAACTACCAAGCTGAATTGCCGGCCAGCGAAATGCTTATTGTTGGACCGAATCCCGCGTTCACCAAGTACATTCAGCAGGTACTGCCAGCCTTAGGTGATCAGCACGTCCGGCAGACCTCAATTCAAGAAATGCTTTCGAGCGAACTCCCAGTTCGTGCTGCCGAAACAGATCACGTGGCTCGCGTCAAAGGTCTTGCGGAGATGGAAGACGTGATTGCGACCGGCCTGGACAATCGCATCAAAGAACCGGAAACACCTCTGCGAATTTCTCGACGAAACTCTGCCGCAGCCGTCTCAATATCGCCGGAGACTATTGCCGGGGATATTAAGGAGCTTCGCCACAAGCAATACGGCGAAGGTCGCGAGCTGCTCAAACAGCGCCTCCTAGAGCATTGCGCACGTTCAGTAAGCTCCGTGAGTCAGTTGTCGGGTGCAGCACTCATGGACCCCCAATCCGTCGAATCCGCCTTGGACAGAATGTGGCCACGATTGTCAGCACCCCAGTTCATCCGCGAGCTTTTGGGATCAAAGCAGCGCTTACGAACGGCAGCGCAGAACATTCTCACGGATGAGCAGATCGAACTGCTCTACCGTGGCGCGGCTGACAGGATCGCAGATGAACCGTGGACTATTGCGGACCTCGCCTTGATAGATTCAGCCGCAGAATTCATGAACGGGGAGTCCACCCTTTACCGGCATATCATCGTGGATGAAGCGCAAGATCTTTCGCCGATGCAGTTGATTGCACTTCGCAGACGGTCCAGAGATGGTTCCATGACGATTGTGGGCGACGTGGCGCAATCGACCGGGCCTTTTGCTCGCGATAGCTGGGACGAGATTGTCGAGGCTCTGAAATCAAAGTTGGAGACCAACCTGCAACATCTTGAGCACGGTTACCGTGTTCCCGAGGAAGTGTTCGCAGTAGCAAAACGACTTTTGCCGATTGCGGCACCAAGGATTCAGAGCCCGAAGATTGTGCGTAAAGCTAACGCTGCGCCTCAACTTTTTGACGTAGTTCGTGAGCAGATGGCGCGTGAGGTTGCGAAGACATCTAGTCATCACAGCAGCAAGGGACGATTCGTCGGCGTCATTGCGCCCAAGGAATGGTGGGAACAGATTCAAGAAGCTTTCCGGGCTGAGGAAGTCAAATGGAGCGACTCGAGTGCAGGCAACTTAGGCACGTCTATCAACCTAGTGACGCCCGAGGACTCTAAGGGCCTCGAATTTGACGCCGTGGTGGTGGTGGATCCGCAGGCCATCTTTGATCGGGATAACGGTGCCCGGCTTCTTTACATCGCTCTGACACGCACCACGTCGCGCTTGGATGTCATCGCACCGTCGGGCGAAATTCCATCCGTGATTCGAGAAGCGTTTCCTGAACTCACGCGCATCGACGCTCCGGATGTAGCTTCGCCATCTGAAATCACGATGAGCATGGATTCGAGTTCTGACGAACTGGCGAAAAGTGTGCCAGCTGTAGAACTGACGACGGAGCGTTCAACGAAGGCTTCGTCCGAGCCGCGACCAGACGAAGGCATGGTAGATGTCGCCAGCACACGAGAGATGGAACTGGTTGGGGACCAGCGAACGCTAGGGCCTGTAGAACGTGAGCTGGTGCGCCGTAACGCTGAGTACTTACACGAAGTGATTCTGACGATGTTTGGCGCGGAGATTCAACGGGAAATCATTGTTGAAACGCTCAGAATTTTCGACGAATCAGCTGCGGACGAAGCATCGCAGTGAGGAAAGCGCAAGCGTGTCGAAACGGCACGCCGAGCGCTTCTCCACATGTGGCAATAAGCCTTTCGAAGATCTGCTGATTCTTCATAGGATGAAGTCATGACTCGTTTCGTGTATTTTGTTGCAGCGTCAGTTGATGGATATATCGCCGATGAAGCGGACAGCATGCGATGGCTGGAACCGTTCGATGAGTATGACGATGGAAGCACTTACGATGCTTTCATTGCGAGTGTTGGTTCAATCGTGATGGGCGCTGACACCTACCAGTGGCTCTTGAAGAACGTCAAAGGGAATTGGCCGTATACCGGGATACCTACGTGGGTTTTTGCGCACCGCGAATTGCCGAGCTTCCTTGGCGCTGACGTGACCTTTGCGCGAGGAGATATCGAAGAATGGGTTCCCGAGCTCGCTCGTGACGCGGCCGGTAAGGACGTGTGGGTGATGGGCGGCGGAGCTTTGGCTGGACAGTTTGTTGACGCGGAAAAGCTTGATGAGCTTCGCGTCTTCTCCATTCCCGTGATTCTGGGCGGAGGGCGTCCACTCTTCGCGATGCGCTCGATCGGGAAGCTGGAACTGACTTCGTTGACGCAACATAAGTTGGGTGTGGTGGAGCTTCAGTACTCAGTCAGTACGACGGCGCATGCTTGAGTAAGCGGCTTCCTTAGCGGCTGTAGAGCTTGAGTAATACGAATGGCTCGCGCACGTCTTTGACTTTATGTGAGTTGGCTCATAGTGTGCCGAATGAATGAATCGCCTTTTTCTTCTCGGGATCGCTTCGGTGACCGAAGGAGCGGGCTTTTCAGTGCGGTGAGAGCCATCAGCGTGAAGTCAGCGAGGACTCGCACCGTTCGCCTCGGAAAGGAATAACGCATGAGCGATCTGCAGGATTACGCCGTCAATACGCAACCGTTGGCAGGGAAACGTGCCTTGATTACGGGAGGCGCTAGCGGCATTGGAGCCGAGATGGTGCGCATGTTCGTTGCACGCGGCGCAACGGTGACCGTGGCCGATCTCAACGCTGAAGCGGCGCAGGCTCTTGCGGATGAAGTGGGCGGCCAGGCGTGGGCAGTGGACCTTTCGGATACCACCGGGCTTGAGAACCTTTCCTTAGACACGGACATTCTCGTGAACAACGCCGGCATCCAGCGCATGAATCCTCTTCAGGATTATGTGCCCGAAGACTGGCGCCTCATCCATCGCCTCATGTTGGAAGCGCCGTTCCTTCTCATTCGCGCGGCTTTGCCGAAGATGTATGAGCGGAACTTCGGCCGCATCATCAATCTTTCGAGTGCTCACGGTCTGGTCGCCTCACCGTTCAAGTCCGCCTACGTCAGCGCGAAGCACGGGCTGGAGGGTCTTTCCAAAGTGACCGCGTTGGAAGGCGGCGCTCACGGCGTCACCAGCAATTGCGTCAATCCGGGTTTTGTCCGGACTCCGCTCGTGGATAAACAAGTGGCGGATCAGGCGGCTCTCCATAACCTGACGGAGAACGAAGTCCTTGAGAAAATCATGCTGACGGAGCCCGCGATCAAGCGCCTTGCAGAACCGCGGGAAGTGGCGGCACTCGCGGCGTGGCTCGCTTCGGACGAGGCTTCGATGGTGACCGGGGCGTCGTACACCATGGACGGCGGGTGGACCGCTCGCTAGCGGGAGGCCGTGCGGCAACTTCGCATCACCTCAAATCTTTAGAAGTTCAGAGCAAAGTTGCTTGTTGACAGGAGAATGTAGTGGCGATTGATAAGACGTTTGCAAGCGCGGCGGAGGCTGTCGCGGATATCCCGGATGGGGCGTCCCTCGCTGTGGGCGGATTCGGGCTTTCGGGAAATCCAATCCAACTCATCGAGGCGCTCTTGGAACAGGGCGCCACGGATCTTCACGGGGTCTCGAATAACTGTGGCGTGGATGGTTGGGGCCTTGGCGTCTTGCTTGCCGCCCACCGAATTCGCAAGATGACTAGCTCGTATGTAGGGGAGAACAAGGAGTTCGCGCGGCAGTATTTGAGCGGCGAGCTTGAGCTTGAACTCACGCCTCAGGGCACTCTCGCCGAGAAGCTCCGCGCAGGTGGCGCTGGCATTCCTGCGTTCTACACGCGCACCGGCGTTGGTACGCAGGTTGCGGAGGGCGGATTGCCTCAGAAGTACGACGACGCAGGTAACGTCGTGCAGGCCTCTGAAGCTAAGGAGGTGCGCGAGTTCTCCTTCAAGGGAAAAACGGCCGAGTTCGTGCTGGAGGAATCCATCGTCACCGACTTTGCGCTCGTTCATGCCATCAAGGGTGACAAACACGGAAACCTGGTGTTCAACAAGGCTGCTCGTCAGTTTGGCCCGCCTGCTGCCATGGCGGGAAAGATCTGCATTGCGCAGGTTGAAGAACTGGTGGAACCGGGGGAGATTGACCCCGACGACGTTCACCTTCCGGGTGTGTACGTGCACCGCATTCTGGAAGTTGGCAAGGACATCGAAAAGCGAATTGAAAAGCGCACCGTTCGTGCGGCGGAGGAGGCGTAACCATGGCGTTGACGAGAGAAGAAATGGCCGCCCGCGCAGCTCGCGAGCTTCAGGATGGTGCTTACGTCAACCTTGGAATTGGCTTGCCGACCATGGTTCCCAATTACATTCCAGAGGACCGAACCGTTGTCTTGCAGTCTGAGAACGGAATTCTTGGAGTGGGGCCGTACCCCACAGAGAACGAGATCGACCCCGACCTCATCAATGCCGGCAAGGAAACCGTCACCGTTAAGCCCGGGGCGAGCTTCTTCGATTCAGCCACGAGCTTTGCGATGATTCGCGGCGGAAAGATCGACGCAGCGATTCTGGGCTCCATGCAGGTGTCCGCTGGCGGAGACATCGCCAACTGGATGATCCCCGGAAAAATGGTCAAGGGTCCCGGCGGGGCCATGGACTTGGTCCACGGTGCCGACCGCGTGATTGTGCTCATGGAACACGTCGCCAAGGACGGATCACCGAAAGTGGTCAATGAATGCTCGCTTCCGCTGACGGGTAAAGGCGTGGTGGATCGGATCATCACCGATCTTGCAGTCATCGACGTGACGGATCAGGGCCTCGTCTTGGTGGAGACCGCGCCGGGTGTGACTGTCGAGGAAGTTCAGGAAGCCACTGAACCCACCTTGATCATTCACGAGTCGTTACTCCCGTAGGAGGTCTTCCGCAGGAGCGTTCTTGAGGGAGCGTTCCTGCGACACACCACGCTGCGTTCGGGGGTCTTGAGGAGTAAGCGGGCTACGGTTTTAGTGCCGGTGTTTCAGCTTTCCCCAGCCAAGACCCGCAATCATGGCCGCTCACCGGTGGCCCACGTGGGCGAGATTGAGCGATGATTCGCTTCGAAGACGTATCAAAAACCTATGCCCGAGGACATCAGGCCGCTCTCAACGATGTCAACGTTGAGATTGACCGTGGCGACTTCACCTTCTTGGTGGGCGCCTCAGGCTCCGGTAAGTCCACCTTCTTGCGCCTCATTTTGCGAGAAGAGCTGGCTACCCATGGGCAGGTTTACGTCGCCGGAACATCGCTATCCACTATTTCTCAAAACGGGCTGCCGCGTTACCGTCGCAGCATTGGCATTGTCTTCCAGGATTTCCGTCTCTTGCCCAACAAGGACGTCTTCGCCAATGTTGCTTTCGCTATGCAGGTGATCGGCCGTAACCGTGCCACGATTCGCGAGACCGTCCCAAACGTTCTCGAGATGGTGGGGCTTGAGGGAAAAGCCAAGCGCATGCCTCACGAACTCTCTGGCGGCGAGCAGCAACGAGTAGCGATCGCGCGAGCCATCGTGAACAAGCCCAGCATCTTGCTAGCCGACGAACCCACCGGCAACCTGGATCCCGCAACGAGCGTGGGGATCATGAACATCATGGACCGTATCAATCAGAACGGGACCACCGTGGTGATGGCCACACACGATCACGAAATCGTGAACTCCATGCGCCGCCGCGTGATCGAGCTCCGTCATGGCACGGTTGCTCGAGACGAGCGCGCGGGCGAATACACCTCATTGATTCCAGTAGTTCGCCCAGATGGATCTCGTGAATTGCGTGCGGCTGACATGAAAGCCACCAAGCCTTCGGATACTTCCGGATTCATCCCTGCTTTTGACTCCGAGGGGGATGAACTCTGATGCTTGCCTTTTTGATAGGGGAGACCCTCACCGGTATTCGCCGCAACCTCTCGATGTTCGTCTCCGTGATCCTAGTGACCTTCGTGTCGCTCTCATTTGTGGGAGCGGCCGGACTGTTGCAGATGCAGATCAACCAGATGAAGGGTTTCTGGTACGACCGCGTTCAGGTAGCTGTGTTCCTTTGCTCCGATTCGTACGCAAGTTCAACCTGCGTTTCCGGTGCCATCACAGATTCCCAGCGGGACGATATTCGGACGATGCTCGATTCACCGGAAGTGAAGAGCTACGTGGAGAGCTACGAGTACGAGTCCAAAGATCAAGCTCTTCAGCACTTCCAAGAACAATTCCAAAACTCGCCGATCGTCGATACCGTCACGGCCGACCAGCTTCCTGAGTCTTTCCGCCTCAAGCTGGTGGACCCGGAGAAGTATGAAGTTGTCGACGAACTGTTCTCCTCGATGCCGGGCGTGGAGTTGGTTGTTGATCAGCGAGAGCTTCTGGAACAGATCTTCTCCGTCATCAACATGGCCTCCCTCGCAGCTCTTGCCGTTGCAGTGGTGATGATCGTCTGCGCGGTCTTGCTGGTGGCAACCACCATTCGAATGTCCGCTTTTAGTCGCCGTCGGGAAACCGGAATCATGCGACTTGTGGGAGCGTCCAAAACGGTCATCCAATTGCCGTTCTTGCTCGAGGGCGTCATCGCCGCAGCAATCGGTGGGCTGCTGGCCTCTGGTGTTCTCTGGGCCGTCGTGAAGTTCGTTGTTGAAGGACAACTAGCCGTTGAATATCCGGACACCGCTTTTGTGGGCGTTCGCGAGCTACTTTTGGTGGCGCCATTTCTCGTAATCCTCGGAATTGCGCTGGCTGCGGTGTCATCCATGTTAACGTTGAGGCGGTACTTGAAGGTTTAGTTGTTCCCCCTCTAAGCATTCACGTGCACCGTTTCTTGTGCGGTTGCAGCCCTACCTACTTCCCATCGGTCCGACCGAAAGGCACACTGTGACAACACCCTCGCGAGCGCTGAGGCTCTCGAAGGCGGTTATCGCCGGAAGCTTCGCTGCGCTTTTAACGGTTGGACTCGTGACTCCCGGCGCAAACGCTGATGAACTCGATGACCGCAAGGATCAGATCGAGCAGAACATCTCTTCGCTCGAGGAGGATCTTGAGTACCTCGATGGAAATATCCAAGCAACGGCGAAGAAGCTCAAGGAATATCAAGATCAGCTTCCAGGCGCGCAAGCAGAACTGAAAGCCGCCGAGGGTCGTGTCTCTCAAGCAACCGGTGAGGTCGATTCTTTGCGCCAGCGCGTGAGCGCTGCCGAATCCTCACTAGATGAGCTCTCTGCGGAGATGGAAAACGATGACGCGGAGAGTGAAGAGTCCAAGAAGCTCATCGGTGAGATCGCCACTCGCGCGTACCAGCGCGGCGGCGTTTCTGGAAACCTAGGATTCTTAGTAGGCGGTGCCCGTACCGAAAGCCTCGGCAGCGGAATCGAGTTGGCCGATCACGCAATGCGCAGCCAGAATGCCATCGTGGAGCAGCTCAGCCAAAAGCGTGCAGCACAGGAAAACGCCGCAAAGCGACTTGAAGCAGTCGAGGCGGAGATCAAGGACCTCAAGTCTCAGGCTGACGCCGCACTGGTCCGCGAACAGCAAGCGCGCGATGCAGCGTTGTCCTCGAAAGAGAAGGTTGATTCGCTCATTTCCGGGGCCGAACAACTCAGCGCCAAGCTTGCAGCCGAACGGCCAAAGGTTCAGAGCCGCCTGCAAGCACAGCAGGACGAGCATGACCAAGTCATCAAGGACATTGCCGCGCGCCAAGAGCAGCTTCGTAAAGAAGCCGAAGAGCGCCGCCAGAAGGCGTTAGAAGCTAAGCGCAAAGCCGAAGCCGAAGCCAAACGAAAAGCCGCAATCGCCGCCGAGAAAGCACGGCAGGCCGAAGCAGCACGCCAGGCGCAAGCAGCCGACGCAGCTCGAAAAGCCGAAGCCGCCGCGGCAGCCCAACGAGAAGCTGACGCGGCCGCCGCTGCGGAAGCAGAAGCAAACGCAGCCGAACAAGAGCAAAGCTCGCAGACGTCGTCGTGGGGTCTCAGTGTTCCCGTGTCTGGCGGATACATCACCTCCAACTTCGGCTGGCGTGCCACTCCTGAAGGAACCATCGATTACAGCGGCACCGGAGGCTACTTGCACGCTGGAGTGGACTGGGGCTTCGGTGGCACGTGTGGTGCACCGGTTTATGCTTCGGCCGCCGGCGAAGTCTGGGTAGCTGGTTGGGGCGGAAGCTCCGGCAACAAGGTCACCCTCAGCCACGGCGTCATGAATGGAAGCGCTCTGGCCACCAACTATCACCACCTCTCGGCCGTGAACGTCAGCGCGGGACAGACTGTCCAACGCGGAGACATCATTGGCTACGTGGGCACCACCGGAAACTCCACCGGCTGCCACCTCCACTTCGAGACAGTCTTCAACGGTGAATTAGTTGATCCGCTGACGCTTCTCTAAAGGATTTTTCAGAGCAAGGCGTCTCGGCAAGTCGCGTCGACGAATAGATGTTCCACAACTGATTGAGAATCCCGAATGGACGCGCGTTCCTCGGGCACGTAAACTGGAGAGCTGCGTGTCGCGCAACTGACAAAGGAGGAACGTGCCATGGCAAAACAAAAAGAAGAACGTGTCATCGCCACGAACCGTAAGGCGCGCCATGACTACCTCATCTTGGACACCTTCGAAGCGGGAATGGTGCTTACTGGCACCGAAGTAAAATCCCTGCGTGAAGGCAAGGCGTCACTCGTGGACGGCTTCGGCCAGTTCTACCGTGACGAACTGTATATGGAAGCCGTTTATATCCCGGAGTATCTCAACGGGTCGTGGACGAACCATACTGCGCGTCGTCGTCGTAAGCTCCTTCTTCACCGTGACGAGCTCATTCGCATCTCACGCAAGCTCGAAGAATCCGGCAATACCATTGTGCCGCTCCAGCTGTACTTCAAGGACGGCCGGGCAAAGCTGGAAATCGCGATTGCCAAGGGTAAGAAGGACTACGACAAGCGTCAGACCCTTCGCGAAAAGCAGGACAACCGCGAGGCACAGCGCGCTATGCGCCAGCGTAACCGCGGCCAAGATGTGGACTAGTCCACAACCATTTTTTAGGCAGTCCTTTAGCTTCGACCTTCCCTTGGGAATGTTTTCGGCAGAGGTTGCGTTATAGTAGGAGTCCGCTCTTGAAAGAGGGCGGCGTTGATCCCAGCAATGGGAATTGACAACTGAACATGGGGATGATCGGTTTCGACGATGTGAGTTGAGACAGGTGAAGCGGGCCGAGGATGCAGGGTTATCTCGTAAACGCTCTCTGTAAACCAATAAGTGCCGAATCTAAGCGCACTGACTTCGCTCTCGCTGCCTAAGCAGCCAGACGGTCCGTTAGCCCGAGTTTGCTATTGACCCGGAATCTAACGTCATTTAGATAGCCACTGCTGAACGTTCTTGTCGCTGGAACGTTCGGGACTTTTAGGCGACTGTGCCCAGGGGAACCGCAAGGTCGAACTGCTTGTTTGTAAGACAGTTCATGGGGCAGAGAAATTTCCAGCGCAAACTGCGCCCGGAGAAGCCCTGACAAAGCCACATCGGACGCGGGTTCAATTCCCGCCATCTCCACGAACGAAGGCCACTAGCTCACGCTGGTGGCCTTTTTTCATGCAATTTTCCTTAGATGACAAGGGAAAATAGATTAGCGCGAGAAAGTTCCAGAGGACGCCTGGATGGACACGTAAGTGCATCTACAAGCAAATCTCAGGCTCAAAGTTGTACTAAAAGTGTCATGAAAGTTTCACGGTTCGCGTCGTAAATCGACCGCGGTTATACCCTGTTATGAACCGGCCTGGGTTTCGTAGAGAGCCGTGTTACGCAGCAGCGGGCTCGCTGCTGTCCCGTGGTTCATCGTAATACAACGCTTCGTACTCCACCGGCGGCAGGTCCCCGATACTCGAATGCAGTCTCTGAGTGTTGAACCAGCTCACCCACGCAGCGGTGGCCTGCTCGACCTGCTGCCAGGACTCCCAGAGCTTTTGTTCGTGCCAAATCACCTCGGCTTTGAACAGTCCGATCGTGGACTCCATCAACGCGTTATCCAGCGCATCACCGATCGTGCCGATCGAACCGGTGATGCCCGCCGCGGCCAGTTGCTCGGTGAATGCCAGAGCTGTGTACTGGCTGCCGGCGTCACTGTGATGCAAAAGCCCCTGCGTGGTGAACTCGCTGTTCGTCCTACGCCGGATGAATAACGATTGTTCCAAGGCCGATTGCACCAAAAGGCTGGTCTTGGTTCTCATCACCGGCCACCCGAGAATCCGACGCGAGAAGACATCGGTAATAAAGCTGACATAGCAAAAACCCTGGGGTGTCCACACATAGGTGAAGTCCGCCACCCACCATTGATCCGGTCGCGTGGGCCAGTTCCATCGGCGTTGGACGTGGTCCGGATGCCGCAGGCCCTGCGGATCCTGGCGGGTCGTGACCGTGGTGCGTTTCCCACGCCGGATCCCGGTGATGCCCAGCAGCTTCATCAGCCGTTCGACCTGATCCCGGCCTGCCTCGATACCGGCACGCAGCGCTGCTTTCCACAGCTTCCTGCGCCCATACAGACGGCGGTTAGCCGCCCAGAGGTCGTAGATGCTGTTGGCCAGGTACGCGTCGGTCAGGTCGTGGTCGCTGGGACCGAATCCGCGGGCCTGATGGGCATAGAAAGTGGACGGGGCAATCGTGATGCCCTGCTCGCGCAGGGCATCACAGATCGGCTCGACCCCGAACCGGTGCTGGTACTCGCGAATGTAGGCGATTACTGTCCGAGTTTGCGGTCGAGCTCCGCTGCCGCGAAAAAAGCTGACGCGGTCTTCAGGATCTCGTTCGCCCGCCGCAGTTGAGCGTTCTCGCGCCGCAAGCGCGCCACTTCTTCGTTGGCCGGCTCTTGACTGGCTGACGCCGCAGGGGTGAGGCCCTCGCCTTGCTCTCGACGGATCCAGTTGCGCAAGGTGCCGAGATTAATACCCAGCAACTCACCGATCTCTTGGCGCGCCCGGGTCTGTGCGATGTTTCCCTGCTCCAGGCGTTCTTGGTAGAGGCGGACCGCTCGGGCCTGGGACTCGGCGTCGTATTTGCGTGGTGCTGGCATGATTCCTATTCTCCGTGTTAGATCATGCTCTCCCGCAAACCCAGGCCGGTTCATTATGTGCTTCTGGCCATTTAGCCCACATCACATCACATTTTGAAGGATTTTCTGTGAGTCAAAACAAACTTGAAGAAACCTCGTCGGCGACGACGCACGCGGGGTTCATGCAAAAGACGTCGGGGTTCTTTACTGAACTCATGCGCAAGTATTTGCCGGATCCATTTGTCTTCGCGATTGGCTTGACCATCCTGACGCTGATTCTGGCGGTGCTGATCCAGCACCAGAACCCGCTGGATGCCATCGCCAACTGGGGTGAAGGCTTCTGGGATCTGCTGGCGTTCACCACCCAGATGGCAGTCATCCTTGCTGCTGGCTTCGTTCTTGCTAACTCGCCGGTGGTTGACCGCCTCTTGGACAAGATTGTGTCCAACGTTCACACGCCGAAGATGGCTGTCATTGTCGCCACGCTTGTTGGCGGAGTTGGCTCTTACCTGAACTGGGGATTCGGGTTGGTTATCGGTGGCGTGGTCGCCAAGAAGCTAGCCATGAATATTTCTGGCGTTCACTATCCGCTCATCATTGCTAGCGCCTACTCGGGCTTCACGATGTACGGCTTGGGCCTTTCGGCAACCATCCCGTTGACCATCGCAACCCCGGGACACCCGTTGGAAAGCAGCATGGGCGTCATCGGTCTGGATCAGACCATCTTCTCCCTTCCCATGATCTTGACCGCCATCGCTGTCATGGTCTCGCTGCCGCTCATCAACGCGTCCCTGCACCCGAAGCCCGGACAGCCGGTCCGTGAGATCTCCATCGAGCACACGCGAGTGACAGAGGCAAAGGTTGACGTTGAAGAATTCAGCGAGAACACCTTCGCGAACAAGCTGAACAACTCGCGTTGGCTTTCGATGATCATTGGCGCCATCGGTGTCATCTACGCTGTGGTGCACCTGTTCCGCGGCGGCCGAGTTGATTTGAACTTGATCAACTTCATCATCTTGTTCCTCGGCATCATCCTGATGGGCACGCCGATCAACTACGTCAACATGCTCAACGAGGGCATCAAGACGGTCTCCGGCATCATTCTCCAGTTCCCGTTCTACGCCGGCATCTTGGCGATTATGGCGGGCTCCGGATTGGTCATGACCATCTCTAGCTGGTTCGTGAACATCTCCACTCCGGAGACGCTTCCGTTCTGGGGAATCCTGAGCTCGTGGCTCTTGAACTTCTTTGCACCGTCGGGTGGCGGACACTGGATTATTCAGGGTCCGTTCATGATTGAGGCCGCCAACGCTCTGGGCGCTTCTATGCCGCAGACCGCCATGAGCGTGATGCTGGGCAACGCGTGGAATGACTTGGTTCAGCCGTTCTGGATTCTGCCCGCTTTGGCACTGTCCAAGCTCAAGCTCAAGGACATCATGGGTTACACCGTCATCATGATGTTCTGGGTTGGTTTGATCTACTGCGCAGCAATCTTGCTGTGGGGATACTTGGGCTAGGTTCAAAACCTCTGAGGCTCACAGGGGTGAGCCGGAAGCGAGGGAGCGGCCGTTTCGACGGTTGGCTCCCTCGCTTCGTTTTAATGATTTCCGGACGGCACGCAGACACAATTAGGCCGCAGGATTGCCGCCGAGCAACAATCCCAACCACGCGGCAGAAACACCCAGCACAAGATGCAGAAGCAGGCTCCACAGGGCAACGCGCACCGTCTTCTTTGCCCGAAGATGATTCGCACTAGTGACAGCCAACGTGCTCATGGTGGTCAGACCGCCGGCCAGCCCTGTTGCGAGGACCAGGCCCCATTCGCTATGCCCCCACTGGGCAGTAGCAACACCGCACACGAACGAACCAACTACGTTGACCAGCAGCAACGCCCACGGGAACACAGCCACGAACGAGTGCTCGGTCTGTGCCACCCGATGCGACAACAGCACATCAACGGCCCAACGCAGTAGCGACCCAACGCTACCCGCGAGAGCGACCAGGCCGGCGAGCATCCAAAGATTCACGAGGCCACTCCTCTGTCTTGCTCGAGGTCTTGTTGCGTATTGGCGATCCGGCGGACCAACCAGCTCCCGACAAGCGCCAACAGGATGCCCACCACGATGGACGCTATAACAGCCAGCCACGTGAGGAGATGGGCGGCAGGTACCGCCAGAAGCACCATGACCCCGGAGAACGTGGTGAAGGACCCCACGACGCCCGTGCCCCAGAAGGCGTAGTCCCGTGGGCTCAATCGGTTCTCTCGCCGTAACGCGAAGATCGTCCCCAGTAAGAAACAACCAACGCAGTTGATAGCTATCAGAATCCAGAGCGGATCGCCCAGAAAGCCCAGACAGTAGCGCGCGAGCGTTCCGAGGAAACCGCCGGCCAGTACCCACGGGATTTCTCCACTACGACGACGCAGCTCGGCCCAGCCGTGAGCGGCTGGTTGCGCTGGGGTCGGGCGAGGCGACGCGGGAGTAGGCACAGGCGAAGTGCCAGGGCTGCTAGGCGGCATGCGTCTTTCGCAAACGCCACTGCGGAATGATGCCGCCACGAGGGGAGAACAAGTAAGCGAAAGCGAAGAAGACCGCTTGAGCGAGGACCACGGACGCGCCGGTGGCGAGGTCGAAGTAGTAACTCGCGTACACGCCAACAATGGTTGAGGCGAGCCCCAAAACCACCGAGATCACGAGCATCTTGGAGAAGGAACGGGTGAGCAAGACGGCGGTGGCTCCGGGGATGATGAGCATAGCAACCACCAAGATGGTGCCCATCGCCTGAAGCGAGGCCACCACGGTGAGGGCCAGCAGCCCGAGGAGGAGAGCGTGCAATGCTTTCGCGTTAAGGCCGAGTGCGTGGGCGTGCACGCGGTCAAAGGCCAGCAGCACCAGGTCCTTGCGCTTGAGAAGCAGGATCACCAAGGTGATGGCTCCCAGAATCAGGACTTGAGCCAGCTCACCGGGGCCGGTGCCCAAGACGTTGCCGAAGAGGATGTGCGTGAGGTCCACTTGGCTGGGGGTGCGGGAGACAATAACAATGCCGAGCGCAAAGAGCGCGGTGAAGACTACGCCAGTGGCGGCATCCGACTTGAGTCGGCTGGAATCCCTCAGGCCGCCAATCAGGAACACTGCGAGCATCGCGAACACCAGCGCGCCAATGGCAAACGGCACTCCGAAGATAAAGGACAAGGCAACGCCAGGAAGGACCGCGTGAGAGACGGCGTCGCCCATGAGAGCCCAGCCCATCAGCACTAACCAGCAGGAGAGCACACCACAGACCACTGCAGCGGCGAGCGTGACGAGCGTGGCGTTCACCATGAAGCCGTACGCAAAGGGCTCCGTCAACCAGTTCAGCAGTTCCATTACTCTTTGATCCTGCTTCCGAAAGCTTGCTCGATGTTCTCGATAGTGAGTACCGCGGCTGGATCGCCGGCCGCCACCACGCGACGCTGCAGGAGCACCGCGGAGCTGCACAACTTGGGGACACCGGCGAGGTCGTGGGTGGAAATCAGCACGGTGCGGCCAGAGGCGGCGTAGTCGCGCAACAGGTCTGAAATCAGACGCTCAGAGGAGACATCAACACCGGCGAATGGCTCATCCAGAAGTAGTAGCTGGCAATCCTGCGCCAAACCTCGAGCAACGAAGGCGCGCTTGCGCTGGCCGCCGGATAGTTCACCAATTTGCCGATGCTGCAGGTCGGTGAGATCCACTCGTTCCAGGGCTTCGTCCACCGCACGACGATCGGCCGCGGTGACTTGTCGGATGAAGTTCATGTGCCCGTAGCGGCCCATCATGACCACTTCGCGAACGCTGAGTGGGAAGTCCCAATCCACAGCCTCAGACTGCGGCACGTAGCTCAAGAGCCCTAAGCGTCGCGCTTCAAGAGAGGTATGACCGAACACCTGGACGGTTCCGGAGAGGGGAGTGACCAGACCCATGATGGATTTGAACAGGGTGGACTTGCCGCTACCGTTCACACCCACCAATCCGCACAGCTCCCCGCGGGGCAGCTCAAAGTCCACGCCGCTGAGAGCCACATTTTGGCCGTAGTGGACAGATAAGTCCGCGATCTCGATGGCAAGAGGATGGGACTCCGCAGCTGATCGGGCTGCGGTACCGGTACGTCTACGAAGCATGGAGTCCCTTTGCTATTTGATCCACGGTGTATCGAACCAAACTGAGATAGTCCGGAACAGGGCCATCGGCGGCTGACAGCGAATCCACGTACAGTACGCCGCCCCACGACGCCCCGGTTTCCGCGGCAACGCGCTCTTGCGGTCCGAACGGGACGGTGGATTCACAGAAGACGGTAGGAATCTGGTGCTCACGAACGAAAGAGATCTGTTCGCGAATCTGCCGCGGGCTGCCCTCGGACTCCGAATTCACGGGCCACAAGTAGTGCTCGCCGATCCCCAAGTCTCGCGCGAGATAGGAGAACGCCCCTTCACACGTCACGAGAGCAGCGGTGGTTCCACCCTCCAAACGATCGCGCGCGGTGTCCAGGATTTCATCGAGTTCAGCGTCCAACTTTTGGGCGTTCTCCGCGAAGTATGTGGCGTCTTCGGGGGAGAGCTCACTCAAAGCAGCGAGCGCATTCTTGACGTACACCTTCGCTTGAGAAGGGGCAATCCAGGCGTGCGGATTTGATTGGCCTGCGTAGCCGCCCACCGTAATGGGGATCGGCTCGATGCCTTCAGATAGCACCACGCGCGGCGCATCGATTGCTCGCACAAAGCGCTCAAACCACGTCTCAAGCCCCAGGCCATTGTTGAGCAACAGATCAGCATCGGCGATGCGCTTCAAATCGCTGGGCGTGGGCTCGTAGCCGTGAATCTCGGCGCCGGGCTTCGTAATCGATTCCACCCGCACTCGATCCCCGCCGATCTGCCGCACCAAATCAGCGAGCACGCTGAACGTGGTGACCACGACGGGACGCGAGTCTGCGGCACTAACGGAAGCTGCGTCGTCGTCCGGGGAAGTTGCAGGAGTGCAGGCAGAGAGCGCACAAGCAAGTACGACGACGCTGGCTAGCGTTCGCAGGGATCTGCGGGACACGCTAGCTCGCGTGGGGCTAGGCTTTTTCGCCGATGATATCGAGCGTTGCGTCATGGAGGAGACCGTTCGTGGCGAGCGCGTTGCCGCCGAAGCAGCCATCCTCGCCCTTGAGAGAAGTGAATTTGCCGCCGGCTTCCCAGACGATGGGCACCAGTGCAGCCATGTCATGCAGGTTGAGCTCGGGCTCGGTTGCGATGTCTACTGCGCCTTCGGCGAGGAGGCAATAGGACCAGAAATCGCCGTAGGCGCGGGTGCGCCAAACCTTCTCGTGAAGCTCGAGCATCCGGTCTAGGTCGCCGCGCTCTTTCCAGCCGCCGAGGCTCGCATAGGAAAGGGACGCATCCTCGAGCTGGGAGACCTTGGAAACCCGCAGTGGTGTCGCTGCTGACAGTGACTTTCCGGTGTAGGCGCCGCCGCCTTCGGAAGCCCACCAGCGCTTGCCGAGAGCCGGTGCTGAGACCACGCCCATGACGGGGCGATCCTCGTCAATCAGCGCAATGAGCGTGGCCCACACGGGGACGCCGCGCACAAAGTTCTTGGTGCCGTCAATGGGGTCAACCACCCAGCGGCGAGGACCGGAGCCGGTGGTGCCGAACTCTTCGCCCTGCACGGCGTCACGGTTACGGGAGCGGGCAAGGTGTCCGCGGACAACCTCTTCAGCGAGCTTGTCGGCGTCGGTGACAGGGGTGAGATCCGGCTTGGTCTCCACTTGGAGATCTAGTGCCTTGAATCGTGAAAGGGTCACGGAATCCACAGCGTCGGCAATGACGTGGGCAAGGCGAAGATCTTCTACGTAGGGGGAGGAAGCAAGACTCATGTCCTCCAACTTATCCCAGCTCAGTTCAGAATGCCTGATGCGAAGCGCACTCGTTACAAAGAGGTGGTTCAACTTTCGCGGCTCGCCGTTAGGACTCGCCGAGTGTCTTTTCGGCAGCTTCTTCCTTGACAGAGCTGCCCAAGAGTCGGCGCAATGAGGTGAGGCGGGCGGCGCCGGAAGTTCCGGCGTGACCTTCGGCAACCCAGGCGTCCAGCGCACACTCGGGGGCGTCTTCGAGGTGGGTGCAACCGCGGGGGCAATCCGCCGTAGCTTCCACCAAATCCGGGAAAGCGGAGACCACGTTGTCAGGCTCCACCAGAGCCAAGCCGAACGAGCGAATGCCGGGGGTGTCAATGATCCACGTGCGATCCGGAGCATCCTCCACGCGCAATGCCAAGGCAGAAGAGGACGTGTGCCGTCCGCGGCCGGTGACTTTGTTGACGCCGCCGGTGGCACGATCAGCACCCGTGAGCGCGTTCACGAGGGTGGACTTGCCGACACCCGAGTGGCCAACCACCACGCTGACCTCACCGGAAATCAGTTCTTTGAGCTCATCGAGCGTTGAACGCTGAAGTCGGGCTGACGCCCCGTCTGCTGATCGGGCGTCGATGCCGCTTGCGTTCACGTCCGCGGTACGGCTGACCAAAATGTCGAGTTCAACGCCCGCATAGTTGGCCATGAGCCCGTCAGGCTCTTTGATGTCAGCCTTCGTGATGCACAAGATGGGGTGAATGTTCGCATCAAACGCGGCCACGAGGGCTCGGTCAATGAAGCCCGTGCGAGGTTCCGGGTTGGCGGCCGCCACCACAATGATGAGGTTGTCCGCGTTCGCTACCACGACGCGTTCCACGGGATCCGTGTCGTCGGCGCTGCGCCGCAACAAAGTTTTGCGTTCTTGAATGGTGACAAGACGGGCGAGGCTGTCCGAGGCGCCGGAGGTATCTCCGACTAACCCCACGAAGTCTCCCGGAACTACCGCTTGGCGGCTCAGGCTACGCGCACGAGCAGCCGTGACGAGGCGTTCTTGCGGGGTGTTTTCGTCGAGGATAGCCGTGTATCGTCCGCGGTCCACCGTGACGATTCGACCGATCTCGGCGTCATCGAACGAAGGCCTGTCCTTGGTACGCGGACGGGACCCCTTCTTGTTGGGCCGAACGCGGACATCACTTTCATCAAAAGAACGAGCATCGCGAGCCATGAACTACTCCGCCGATCCCTGGTTTGTAGCGGCCGCGGTGGCGACCACTCGATCCCAGAGCTCGGGGAATTGGGGGAGCGTCTTGGACGTCGTGGCAATATCCACCACGCTCACGTCGGGGACAGCGAGGCCCACCACTGCTCCGGCCGTTGCCATGCGGTGGTCTTCGTAGGACTCCCACACTCCGCCGTGTAAAGGCGCCGGGATGATCTCGATGCCGTCTTCAAGTTCGCGAGCGTTGCCGCCAAGACGATTGATCTCGGTGACCAGCGCTTGGAGGCGATCCGTTTCGTGGCCGCGCAAATGGGCAATGCCGGTAAGGCGCGAGGGGGAGTCGGCCAAGGCCAGGAGGCCAGCCAACGTGGGGGCTAGTTCGCTGGAATCAGCGATCTCTGAGCCCGTGATGGTTTCGCCGCCAGTGACCACGAGGTCCTGACCGCCGCGAGGCCGGGGCACCAGCGTCACGGTGGCGCCGAGCTGCGGCAAGTATTCGCGCCAGCGATCACCCACTTGGGTGGTCTCGGCTGGCCAGCGTTCAATGGTGACCGTGCCATGGGTAGCCAAGGCGGCAGCAAGGAACGGCCCAGCGTTGGACAGATCTTGCTCAATCTCAATGTCGAACGCGTCGATGTTTCCGGGCGAGACGGCCCAGGTCAACGTCTTCGAATCATCAACACGGACACCGAGACCGCGAAGAGCCTCGCTGGTCATACGAATATGGTCAACGCTGGGAACCTTATGACCCTCATGGGTCAGCGTGAGCCCCTTGCTGAAGTGCGCGCCGGCAAGCATGGCAGCGGAAATGAACTGGGACGAACCCGAAGCATCGATGGCCACGGGTCCACCGAGGATAGTTTCTTGACCAATGATCGTGAACGGCAACATTCCGTTCTCGCCACCGCGGATGTCCACGCCCAGAGCGCGCAAGGTATCGAGAATGGGACCCATGGGACGCAATCGCGCAGCAGGATCACCATCAAAGGTCCACTCGCCAGGCGTGAGGGCCGCCAAGAACGGAACAAACCGCATGACAGTGCCCGCGAGACCGCAGTCAATCGTGCCGGAACCGGCCAGCGGGACCCGAGCTGCGTCGTCGTAATCCGAAGAAGCCAAGCGCGGGAAAATCACCAGATCCGGGCCGTAAGAACCGGAACCTGGAACCTCTTCAATCCGGACGCCCAACGTCCGCAACGCGTTCATCATGAGGCGCGTGTCACGCGCGTACAACGGCGCGCGAAGGCGGGAAGGACCCGCCGCAAACGCACCCAACATGAGGTAACGCGCGGTCAAAGACTTAGAACCCGGAAGGGTTAAAGTGACCTTGACCGGCCCCAGAGGCGTGGGGGCCGGCCAAGGATCAGGAAGCGCCACTGAATCGTGATTGCTGAGGGTCGAGGGTACTGACGTCGAATCGTGATGCACTGCGTTCCTGTACGTGATGGTGATTTAGAGACCGAAAGTGTCTTCAACCTTCTTGCGAGCATCCTCAGAGGTGCTGCGAAGGGCCTGCGAAACCTGTGCGTTGGTCTTCTCAATGCTCTTCTTGGCATCAGCGGCCAAGTGCTGAGCACGCCAAGCCAAGCTCGGGTTGCCATTGGTATCAACGGAAGCCAAGAGCACTCCACCGGCCAAACCAATGTTCTTCAAGAACTTCGGAAGCTTCTCTGCATCGGGAGCTTCGGACTGTGCGTCCACCAAAGCGTTCACCAGGGCCGTGCCCACAAGAATTGCCGAAGAGAAACGGGGCATCTTGCCAATAGCGAACATCGAACCCGCAACTACCTGCACGCCACCAAGAACGCGAACCACAAGCTCCGGCTGATTAGCCGCAACGGTGGCCTTCGGGGTGACGGATGCAAGAGTGTTCAAGCTACCCTCAAGCTGCGCGGCAGCTTCCTTAGGGTTACGCAAGCGCTCAAGACCGGTCCAAATGAACGGAGCGGCGAGCATAGGGCGGGCTGCCAAGCGTACAAGCGACATATTGTGCCTCCAAAAGTCGTAGTCGGTTGCTCATCAACCTCTCCCATCTTTGCACTTTTCGCGTCACTTCGCGCACTTGGCACCACCGTCAAGGGAATATCTTCCGCAGGTGGACGGTTGAAACTGACTGAGAATAGCGCGTTGAGTGAAGTGACCACGGTCTTCACCGCATCAAGGAAGGAGGCGCGCATGGCTGTTGCCTCAGCAGTTCTTGACGCCCCCAGCGTAGACTCGTCTCTGATGACCGAGAACCAGTCCACCGATACCATGCCGTCAGGCGCAGAATCTGAAGCGGAGCGTCGCGCTCGCTTTGAAGCGGATGCCCTTCAGTACGTTGACCAGCTGTATTCAGCTGCGTTGCGCATGGCCCGAAATCCGTCCGATGCCGAAGATTTGGTACAGGAGGCGTATACCAAAGCGTATTCGTCCTTCCACCAGTACAAGCCCGGCACCAACCTCAAAGCGTGGCTCTATCGCATTCTGACGAACACGTACATCAACTTGTACCGTAAGCGTCAGCGCGAGCCACTGCGCACGGCCACGGATCAGGTTGAAGACTGGCAGATGGCGCAGGCCGCAGAGCACAGTTCCTCCGGGTTGCGCTCAGCTGAGACCGAGGCGTTGGATCACTTGCCGGATTCTGACGTGAAGAGCGCTCTTCAGTCCATTCCGGAAGAATTCCGCCTTGCGGTGTACTTCACCGACGTCGAAGGCTACTCCTACAAGGAAGTAGCCGAGATCTTGGATGTGCCCATGGGAACTGTGATGTCCCGTTTGCACCGAGGCCGGCGCCAGCTACGCGACCTTCTCGCCGATTACGCCCAAGAACGCGGTTTCACCGCGAAAGACAAAAAGATTGCCGCGGGAGATAAAGCTTCCGCCCCGAAGGAGAAAAAGTCATGAGCGATTGCCAGTCACTCGGCGACTGCGCCGATTCCCGCATTGTGCGTTTGTACGAGTACCTTGATGGTGCCTTGTCCGTTGAGGACATTCACGACATCAAGGTTCACTTGGACTCATGCGTTGATTGCGCGAAGGAACATGACATCGAATGCGTCATTCGTTCTGTCGTGAAGCGCTCGTGCCAGGATCACGCGCCTGCGGACTTGAAGTCCCGCATCATGGGCCGCATCACGGAGATCCACGCGGAGACTCCCGCCTAAACTGCGCAGGATCTTTTAGCTTTAAAAGGAAGAACCGCGGTAGCCGCATAGATCAGTTGATCGGTATGGCTACCGCGGTTCTTGCGTCTGTGGAGGGCTGGTTTTGAGCCGTCTCCTACAACGAGATCCGAGGACCTTATGCGTTTGGACGCTTTCCGTGGTTAGCGCCTCCGCGCTTGCGGTCGCGACGCTTGCGTGCTCGCTTGCTCATGGCTGCCTCCTTACTTCTGCTAAAAATTGCTGCCGTTTAGTCTCTCACGGCAAAGCGGGGGTTGGATAATTCGGATGTACGACGACGCAGCTCGGCTTGAGTGCCCAACTGCGGTGACGCCGTGGTGAAAGCGGGGTGAGGCTAGCCTTCAGAGGGCTGAGGAATGCCCAGCCACTGGTACCAGCCGCGGTGCAGTACGAGCCACGCCATGAGGCCGTAGCCAGCCTGACCGGGTTGGCCGTTGTTCTCGGCGAGGTCACGGCGCCACTGCTCATGGTTGAGCAACGGCGTGTACATGTCCACGAACGCGTGCTGGCGACGGCTTGCGACGTCACCGTAAGCGGCCGAGAGATCAGCGAGGCGAGCATTGCGCTCTGGATCCAAGCTAGGGGGAGGACCTACCACCATGGCTTTGATGCTGAGCTGGCTTGCCGCATCCAAGATGTTGGCGAGGTTCAAGCGGGAGCGTGCCGTGGAGATCTCGAGATCTAAGTCCTTGCTGGTCATGGCAATGACCAGACGGTTTTCAGTCTCTTCGCTGAAACGGCGGCCTACTTCTTCAAGCCAGCGTTGCGAGATGGCTTCTGAACCTTCAGCCGGTGCGGCGAGAACATAGCTTTCGATGCGCACGCTATCAAGCGGGGTGCGTGCAAGTACGCGCCCAAACCACCCCAAAGCGCGCGGATCTCCGTGACCCGCCAAGAGTTCGTCGCCAACGGCGGCAAGCCTAATGGTCCTGGTATCCACGAAAATCCTTTCTAAAGATTGAAATAACCCTAACAGTCACGGTTGTGGGGTCCACGCGCGGCGCGCATGGACCCCACAATTCGTTATTTAGGCTTGGTCAAAAACCTGAGACACCAGCTTGGCGTTCTCTGCTTCGTGGCGCTTGTGAGAGCCGGTAGCAGTGGAAGCCGAGGCCGGACGCGAAGCCAACTTCACAGGGCGTCCTAACTCAGGAACCATGTTCAGTGCCACGAACGGCCATGGTCCCTGGTTGGCAGGCTCGTCCTGAGCCCACACCACGGAAGCGTTCGGGTAGCGATCCAGCTCTTGCTTGATCTCTTCGATCGGTGCCGGGTACAGCTGTTCAACACGAACCAAAGCGGTCTTGGTGTCCTGAGCCTTCGTGCGAGCTGCCAAGAGGTCGTAGTACAAGCGACCCGAGACAAGCACGACGCGCTCGACGTCGTTGCTGTGAACAGCCCGATCGCCGATGACCTTCTGGAAGGAACCCTGCGTGAATTCTTCTACCGAGGAAGCCGCGGCCTTGAGGCGGAGCAACTGCTTGGGGGAGAACACGATCAATGGCTTGCGTGGACGCGAGTAGGCCTGACGACGCAACAAGTGGAAGTGGTTAGCGCCCGTGGTTGGGTGTGCCACCACCATGTTGTCTTCGGCACACATCTGCAAGAAGCGTTCGATGCGTGCGGAGGAGTGGTCCGGACCCTGACCCTCGTAGCCGTGTGGCAAGAGCATGACCAGCGATGAACGCTGAGCCCACTTCTGCTCGGCGGAGGAGATGAACTCGTCGATCACGGTCTGTGCGCCGTTGACGAAGTCACCGAACTGGGCTTCCCACAATACGAGTGCGTTCGGGCGTTCTACGGAGTAGCCGTATTCGAAGGCCAGTGCGGCGTATTCGGACAACAGCGAATCGTAGATGAACAGTTCGGCACCGCGGGCGCTCATCTTCTCCAGCGGAGACCACACCTGGCCGGTCTGGCGATCGTGGAAGACTGCGTGGCGCTGCACGAAGGTGCCGCGACGCGAATCCTGACCCACCAAACGAACCGGGACACCTTCAGCCGTCAAAGAGCCGAACGCAGCGAGCTCTGCGAAGCCCCAGTCGATGCCGCCTTCACGGGACATCTTGGCGCGACGCTCGAGAAGTGCCTTGAGCTTCGGGTGAACCGTGAAGCCTTCTGGGATCTCAACGAAAGCGTCACCGATCTCGGCAAGCTTCTCGGCGGAGATCGCCGTATCCGTCTTGACGAACGGAGCATCCACGTCATCCTGCTGAGAAGCAGGCTTCTCTAGGTCAGCGTTAGTGGAAGAACTGGTCTTGACCACAGGGATCGGCGAGGTCTGAGCCGCGTGAGTTTCCGCGAAGACGCGCTCGAGACGCTCTTGGTAGTCGCGCAATGCCTGATCTGCTTCGTCCTGCGTGATGTCACCACGGCCAACGAGGGCTTCGGTGTACAGGCGGCGGGTGGAACGCTTATTTTCGATGAGGTTGTACATCATCGGCTGCGTCATCGAAGGATCGTCGCCTTCGTTGTGTCCGCGGCGGCGGTAGCACACGAGGTCGATGACAACGTCCTTGTTGAAGCGCTGACGGTACTCGAAGGCCAACTGGGCTACGCGAACCACGGACTCTGGCTCATCGCCATTGACGTGGAAGATCGGAGCCTGAATGGTCTTGGCAACATCGGTGGAGTACGTGGAAGAACGTGCTGCCGATGGAGCGGTGGTGAAGCCAACCTGGTTGTTGACTACCACGTGAACCGTGCCGCCGGTCTTGTAGGCCTCGAGCTGGGACAGGTTCAGGGTCTCAGCAACAACGCCCTGACCTGCGAACGCGGCATCGCCGTGAACGAGGATCGGCAGAACGCTGAAGCGATCCACACCCTGGTCCAAAGTGTCCTGCTTGGCGCGCACAATGCCCTCAAGGACACCGTTGACGGCTTCCAAGTGGGATGGGTTGGCGGCCAAGTAAACCTTGGTCTGGTTGCCGCTGTCAGAGGTGAACTTACCCTCGGTGCCCAAGTGGTACTTCACGTCGCCGGAACCCTGAACAGCGCCTGGATCCTGGATGCCATCGAACTCGCGGAAGACCTGAGCGTAGGTCTTGCCGGCGATGTTGGTGAGCACGTTGAGACGACCGCGGTGAGCCATACCAATCGCTACTTCGCTCAAGCCTTCGTCAGCGGCGTCGGCGATGATCGCGTCAAGCAGCGGAATCAGGGACTCGCCACCCTCAAGGGAGAAGCGCTTCTGGCCCACGAACTTGGTCTGCAAGAAGGTCTCGAATGCTTCAGCGGCGTTCAAGCGGCCCAAGACGCGGAACTGCTCTTCGCGCGTTGGCTTCTCGTAGGAGCGCTCGAGCTTGTTCTGGAACCACTCGCGCTCTTCGGGGTTGCCGATGTGCATGTATTCGATGCCGGTGTAACGGCAGTAGGCATCGCGCAGTACACCCAGGATGGCGCGCAACGGCAAGCGCTGCTTTCCGCCGAAACCGCCCGTGACCCATTCGCGGTCCAGATCCCACAGCGTGAGGCCGTAGGTCTGGATGTCAAGGTCTGGGTGCTTGCGCTGGACGTACTCGAGCGGGTTGGTGTCCGCCATCAAGTGACCGCGTACGCGGTATGCGTGGATGAGTTGCTGGATACGAGCGATCTTGTTGACCTGAAGCTCGATGTCCACCTGGTTGTCCACGGCCCAGCGAACTGGCTCGTAAGGAATGCGGAGCGCTTCAAAGATTTCGTCGTAGAAGTTCTGATCGCCCAAGAGCAAAGACTCGATGAGGCGCAAGAACTCGCCGGAGCCTGCACCCTGAATCACGCGGTGATCGTAGGTGGAGGTCAGCGTGATGATCTTGCCAACGCCCTGAGTGGCGATGATCTTCTCAGAAGCACCACGGAATTCAGCTGGGTACTCGAGGGCGCCGACACCCACGATGGTGGCCTGGCCCTTGGACAGACGAGGAACGGAGTGAACCGTGCCAATGCCGCCCGGGTTGGTCAAAGACACCGTAGTACCGGAGTAATCGTCCATGGTGAGCTTGTTGTTACGGGCCCGCTTGACCAGGTCCTCGTAAGCAGTCCAGAACTCCACAAAGTTCATGGTCTCGGACTTCTTGATGTTTGGGACCACTAAGGTGCGGGAGCCATCTGGCTTTGGCATGTCGATGGCGATACCGAAGTTCACGTGCGCCGGCTGGATAGCGACTGGCTTGCCGTCCTGAATGTCATACGTGACGTTCATGGAAGGGAACTGGGCCAATGCGCGGATGGTTGCATAACCAATCAAGTGCGTGAAGGAGACCTTGCCGCCGCGGGCGCGCTTGAGGTGGTTGTTGATGACAATGCGGTTGTCGATCAACAACTTGGCCGGTACGGCACGAACGGTGGTTGCCGTTGGAACCGTGAGCGAGGCGTCCATGTTGGTGGCAACGGCCTTGGCGACACCCTTCAGAACGGTCACTTCGTCTTCGGCTGGGTGAGCCGAAGCCTTGGCACTCTTGGTAGGAAGCTCAGCAGGGATCGGCTGATTAGCTCGAGCTGCAGGCTTAGCCGAGGCTGGGGTTGCTGGCACTTCAGCCTTGGAGCCCGTCTCGCCGGACGTTGCGGAGGCGGCAGCGTCGGGAACACGTGCTTCGGTGGCGGCGCGTGGAGCGGGGGAGGACTGAGCCGGAGCGGCCGCTGCTGGGGCTGACTGCGCTGGAGCGGCAGCGGGCTTGGCTGGGGCAGAAGCTGGCGGGTTCGCTGGCTTGGCCGGAGCCGAAGTTGATGGGGTTGCGCTTGCGGCTGAAGCGGAGCTAGGCGCGGTGGCGCTGCTGGAAGAAGAATCGCCCATAGCTTCGAAGATGTCCCACCACTTCTTATCTACAGAGTTCTTGTCCCGCAGAAATTGCTGATACAGCTCCTCAACCAGCCATTCGTTGCCGCCGAATTCTTCCGCGAGCCGGCTAAGTGATTGTTCTGGCACGGTAAAAACGCCTCTATTCCTCGGATGTGGTGCAGCTGAAACGGATCCGTTCCACTCCGTGACCATGACTGTATGAGCAACGGTCTGTAGTGCAGAACGCAAGCGAGTTCAAGTCTAATGACTTCGTCAACCATTCCGCCAAGTCCAAGGGGGCGCGTCTCAGGTAACTCGTGGGAAATTCTGTAGAATATAGGAGCACCAGATGATCACCTCGAGAGTGATCTACAAAAAATGGCGAACAGTCGCCGGAAGGAACTACTGACACTTTGGAGTCCTCTAGACCCCGTTCATTTGTGTTCGTTGTCCATTTGTCCCAAGTCACCACTGGCTTGAGCGCACCTTGTGAAGGTGGTGTTCGCTC
The DNA here is from genome assembly GCF_014201135.1 of Neomicrococcus aestuarii. Taxonomy (NCBI): domain Bacteria; kingdom Bacillati; phylum Actinomycetota; class Actinomycetes; order Micrococcales; family Micrococcaceae; genus Neomicrococcus; species Neomicrococcus aestuarii. The sequence continues at coordinate 2,774,848 of NZ_JACHDR010000001.1, forward strand.
GTGGAATGGCTTTATCTCTTCCTAGGATTTCTCCTAGTTCTGGGTACCGGCTTCTTCGTTGCGGTGGAATTTTCACTCCTCGCCGTGGACCAGGCTCAGGTACAGCGTTCTATAGACAATAAAGAGCGCGGCGCTGAGGCACTCATGAAGTGTCTGAAATCACTGTCGACTCAGCTCTCGTCTTGCCAGCTGGGCATCACCTTGACCACGCTGTTGACCGGTTACGTCATGGAACCTAGCGTCGGTCGCCTGCTGACGCCACTTCTGGAGGGCTGGGGCGTAGGTCCCGCGTCAGCTGCCATCTCCCTGACCATCTCTATGGTCTTGGCGACGTTGTTCTCGATGGTTCTTGGCGAACTCATTCCTAAGAACCTTGCGATCGCTGCCGGACTGCCGCTGGGCCGCATGCTGGCCCGCCCTCAGCTGATCTTCACGGCCGTGTTCCGCCCCTTCATCTTTGTGTTGAACGGATTCTCTAACAGCGTCCTGAACCTTTTTGGCATGGAAGCGAAGGAAGAGATCTCCGGCGCACGTACTCCGGAAGAGCTGAACTCTTTGCTCCGCCGCTCGGCCGAGCTGGGAACGCTGGACCGAGACACCGCTCGATTCCTCTCTCGCACGTTGGTCTTTTCTGACCGCACCGCTGCCGATGTCATGACCCCGCGAATCCGCATGGAAACCGTGCATCAAGACGCTCCGCTGGACGAAGTGATCGAGCTGTCCCGTCGCACCGGCTACTCGCGCTTTCCCGTGATCGGTGATTCGCCGGATGACATTCTGGGCGTGTGCCACGTCAAAAAAGCTGTGGCAGTTCCGCGCAAGAAGCGCGATGGACTGGTTGCCGGCACTATCAAGAGCGATGTCATCTCCGTGCCGGAAACCGTGCACTTGGATGATCTGATTACCGAACTTCGCGAAGCAAACCTTCAGATGGCTGTCGTGCTGGACGAATACGGTGGCACCGCCGGCGTGGTAACGCTCGAGGATCTTGTCGAAGAAATTGTGGGCGAAGTGACGGACGAGCATGACCCGGTCAAACCCGGCGTCCTGCAGTCCGCCTCCGGCCAGTGGTATTTCCCGGCGATCATGCGCCCTGATGAAGTCAACGAGCAAGTGCCAGGCCTCAAAATTCCTGAGGACGGTTCCTATGAAACCGTGGGCGGCTTCGTGATGGCGGAGCTGGGCCGGATTCCTGCCGAAGGTGACCAAGTCACGTTCGAAGGCGGCGGCCTGACGGTGGTCCGGATGGACGGGCGCCGCGTTGATCGCGTGCGCTTCGTTCCCGAATTTGAGGACGACGACGCTGCACCTGCGGAAGCGCTGAGCGAGGGGAGTACCCGATGAGCGACTGGATGGGTATTGCCTGGCTTGTAGTCCTGTTGATGGCCAACGCGTTCTTCGTGGCCGGCGAGTTTGCCGTCATGTCAGCACGCCGCAGTCAGATTGAACCGCTCGCGGAGACCGGTAACAAGCGCGCGCTCAACGCGCTCAAGGCCATGGAGAACGTCTCCATCATGCTGGCCATTTGCCAGTTGGGCATCACGGTCTGTTCGTTGTTGATCTTGAACGTTGCCGAACCGGCGATTCACCACTTGTTCGCGGTCCCTCTTGAGGCGCTCGGCATACCCGAGCCGATCTCAGACACTGTGGCGTTCTTGCTCGCGCTCTTGATCGTGACCTTCTTGCACGTGACCTTTGGCGAAATGGTTCCTAAGAACATGGCGGTGTCCGTTGCGGACAAGGCCGTTCTGCTCTTGGCGACGCCGCTGCTGTGGCTTTCTAAGATCACCAAGCCAATCGTCTTCTCGCTGAACTGGATCGCTAACCATGCTTTGCGCCTGATGGGTGTGGAGCCCAAGGACGAGGTCACCTCGAGTTACACGATCGAAGAAGTGCAATCAATCGTGGAGGAATCCACGAAGCACGGCACGCTGGATGATGATGCGGGAATTCTTTCGAGCGCACTGGAGTTCTCTGACTACACGGTGGAGAACATCATGGTGAAGCTCGAAGAATTGGTGACCCTACCGGCTGACACCACACCTAAGAGCTTCGAAAAGGCCGTGGGACGTACCGGCTTCTCGCGCTTCGTCATGTTGGATGAGGACGAGGCTTACGCGGGTTACCTGCACCTTAAGGATGTCTTGGCTATTCCTGATTCGCTCTATGGCGAACCGATCTCCGTGACGCGCTTGCGATCCATGGCGAACCTCAAGGCCACGGCGGAAATTGAGGATGCGCTTGCTGTCATGCAGCGCACGGGCTCGCACGTGGCTCGCGTGTTGGATGAGGGTAACTCGACCATCGGCATTCTCTTCTTTGAAGATGTTCTGGAGCAGTTGGTGGGTGAGATTCACGATGCCACCCAGCAACAGGGCTATCGTCGTCGTAATCTCCTGGATGAAGAGGACAGCGAAAGCCGCGCCTCCCGCTAAATGCAAATCGTTCGCATTTGCGATACGCTAGAGAGTACGACGACGCAACCATGCGGCGTCGTACTCTCTGTTTAGCAGTATTCTCAACTTTTATGTCCGCGGCCCTGCCGCTTAGAAAGGTCCCTTCGTGATCTTCCAACCCTCCACCCCGCTCAAGCGCCGTGCCCTCATGGCTCTGGCCCTTCCCGCCGCCATGATGTTGGCAGCGTGTGGTGAGAGCAGCACCGCCACCTCCAGCGCGGGTGCTGCTGACGCCGGGATCTTCGTGGTGGCCTCCACCAATGTGTACGGAAACATCGCCGAGCAAATCGGCGGCGAGCACGTGAGTGTGGACTCCATCATCAATCGCGAGACCCAGGATCCTCACTCGTATGAGGCCACCGCTCAAGATCGGTTGACCGTCTCTAAAGCCAGCTTGGTGATCGCCAACGGTGGCGGGTATGACGATTATCTGGATCAGCTCGTGGCGAGCGATTCAACCCCGGTACTGCACGCCGTGGACTTCGCCGATTCGCCCGCGGAGACTGACGTCGCTGAGAGCTCCGCATCAGCAACCACAGAGCTTGCCAGCGAAGATGCGCACGACGGTCACGATCACTCGGGTAGCGGTAACGAGCATGTCTGGTATGACCTGCACACCATGGAAGCGCTCGCAGAAGGCATCAAGGATCAGCTTGTCACAGCGGATCCTGACAATGCGGACAGCTACGAGGCCAACACCAAGACGTTCGTGGCGTCCCTCGAAGCACTCACCGAACGCACCCACGCGCTCGCAGAAAAGAACGCCGGTAAGAAGTTCGCCATGACGGAGCCAGTTCCGTATTACTTGCTTGCGGAGACGGGCTTCGCAGACGCTACGCCAGAGGGCTTCACTTCCGCCATCGAAGCGGGAAATGACGTCCCAGCGCTCGTAGCCCTGGAGATGGAAGACGCGCTCAAGGCAAAGACCTTCGCGTTCCTCGCGTTCAATCCGCAAACCTCCACGCCGCAAACCGATTCCATTCGCGGGACCGCCGAAGATAACGGCATACCAGTGCTAGATTTTCTGGAGCTCTTGCCAGAAGGCAAGAACTTCCAGGAATGGATGAGCGAGAACATTTCTAGCATCGAGGGCGTCAGTGCCAAGTAGTAACAGTGAACCGGCAGGCCAGATCCAGGCTGCGGAAAAGCGCCAACCTGCCATCGAGCTTCAAGACGCGTGCTTGAGCTTTGGTGAGCGCACCCTCTGGGACAACCTGAGCTTCTCCGTGATGCCCGGCGAATTTGTGGCCGTACTCGGACCGAACGGTTGCGGAAAAACCACCCTGCTGCGGGTGCTCTTGGGCCTCCAAGAACTCGATCGCGGTACGGTCCGCGTTGCAGGTCAGTCCGCGCGCCGCGGAAATCGGGAAGTGGGCTACATTCCCCAGCAGAAGATGCTTCCCGAAAACACGCCGTTGCGCGGCCGTGACCTAGTGGCGCTTGGCGTCCAAGGCCACCGCTGGGGTCCGGGCCTACCGTCCCGCAAGACGAAGGCCCGCGTCAACGAGCTCATTTCGCGAGTGAAAGCGGAGAGCTTCGCTGACCGACCCGTGGGGCTTCTCTCGGGCGGAGAACAGCAGCGCCTTCGCGCGGTGCAAGCCGTGGCTGGCAAGCCGCGCGTGCTGTTGTGCGACGAACCGTTGCTCTCCCTGGACTTGAACCATCAGCGCGCCGTTTCTTCGTTGATCCATCAGCAAACTGTTGATCAGGACTCGGCGGTGCTGTTCGTGACGCACGAAATCAACCCCGTGCTGCCGTTCGTGGACAAAGTGCTGTTCTTGGCCGGTGGGCGCTTCAACATGGGTCACCCTGACGAGGTGCTGACGTCCGAAGTGCTCTCTGACCTCTACGGATCTCACATTGATGTTTTGCGTTCCAAGAACCGCGTCGCCATTGTTGGCTTGCCGGACGGGATTGCTCACAACCACCAAGAAGGGACGTTCTAAGCGTGGACTTCAGTGATATTTGGAGCACCATTTTCTCTTTCGAGAACTACCGGGAGCTTTTGCCGCTCGTGACAAACTCGCTCATCGCGGGTGCCATCCTTGGCGTGGTGGGCGGCTTGATTGGCGTCTTTGTGATGACTCGCGATATGGCCTTCGCGGTGCACGGCATCGCGGAGCTCAGCTTCGCGGGAGCGGCCTTTGCGCTGCTCATTGGTGCGAACGTCGTGTGGGGCTCCGTGGTGGGATCGCTGATCGCCGCCGTGGTGCTCGGCGCGCTGGGATCTCAAGCCAGCGATCGCAACGCCGTCACCGGTGTCATCATGCCGTTCGGATTAGGACTTGGAATCTTGTTCTTGTCCTTGTATGAGGGACGTAGCGCCAACAAGTTCGGCCTGCTCACAGGTCAGATTGTCTCCGTGGATACCGTGCAGCTGGAGCTGCTGATGTGGGGCGCAATCGTGGTGATTGCCGCGCTCATCGTGATGTGGCGACCGCTCATGTTTGCCTCCGTGGATCCCACGGTGGCAATGGCCAAGGGCGTACCGGTTCGCGGGTTGTCCATCGCGTTCATGGTGGTGTTGGGCCTTGCCGTAGCGCTGTCCATCCAAGTGGTGGGCTCACTACTGGTGCTCGCCCTCTTGATCACGCCGGCGGCTGCCGCACTTCTGGTGTCCTCGCGTCCACCGGTGGTGATGGCGTTGAGCGTGGTATTCGCGATGGCAAGCGTGGTGGGTGGCATTCTGTTGTCCCTTGCGGGCCGCTTGCCGATTAGCCCCTACGTGACCACGTTGAGCTTCCTGATTTACGCGATCTGCCGCACCTACAATTGGGTACGACGACGCAACTACCGTGCGCGGGCACGCGCGGAACACTCCGCGCACAATCCCGAAATTTCTACCACGTGAGTGGCTTGAGTAAAGCCATGTTTCGCAGCTATTGAGGCCGCCCACTCTTCGACGTGGGGGGCCTCAATTTCTACCGTCTTGCCGCAACCGCGGCACAAGAGATGGTGATGGTGCTCGTCCATGTGGCACTGCCGGAAAATTGATTCGCCTTCTTGAGTGCGCACTACGTCCACGGTGCCTTCATCGGCCATGGACTGCAAAATGCGGTAGACCGTTGCTAGCGAGACTTTTTCGCCTCGATTCTGAAGCCACACAAAAAGCTCTTGAGCGCTCATAAAGTCCGGAACTTCACCCAACGCTGCTTCAACGGATCGGCGTTGCCTAGTATTGCGCACAGGAACGGAACGGTTCTCAGCTGCGTTGGTGGCGGACGTCGGTTCGGTGGGAGCCTGCTCGGTGGACATATTCCTCCTTGGACAAGAACCTCCATTTTACGTCGTTAATATCCCGGCGCCGAAAGCGTGCTTCACCTTATGTCGGGGTCGTAGGCTGAAGCCATGAAGCTCACCAAGTTTGGCCACTCTTGTGTTCGCCTGGAAAAGGACTTGAAGGTTCTGGTCCTTGATCCCGGGAGCGAAAGCGACGTCGATTCAGCTCTCAGCGGTGCGAACGCCGTCCTCATCACCCACGAACACGCTGATCACTTTGATGCCGCCCGCGTGATGCCATTGCTGGAAGCGAATCCTGGCGTCACGATCTACGCGCCGAAGACAGTCGCCGATGCGATCCGCGATCAAGCCTCAGCGTCCCTCGCCCAGCGGGTGAAAGTTCCGGCCGTTGGTGAGCCCTTCGACGTTGCCGGGTTCGGCATCGACGCTTTTGGTGGTCAGCACGCCGTCATTCACCCGCTGATTCCCGTGGTGGCAAACCTGGGGTACTTGATTGACGGGAAAGTTTTCCACCCCGGAGATTCCTTCACGGTGCCGGAGGCCGTTGCCACCTCCCAGCTTGAGGTGCTTCTGGTGCCATTTCAGGCTCCCTGGTCAAAGACCGCCGAAGTGTTGGACTTCGTGATCTCCGTGCGCCCGGCGCGTGCGTTTCCCATTCACGACGCCATGGTCAATGACCGAGGCCGTGCGGTGATCGAAAAACACTTGGCCTCTATCTCTGCTCGCTTCGGAACCTCGTACCAGAATCTTGAGAGCGGTGTGGGCGTTGAGCTCTGAGAACAACTCTAAAATCATTATTTCCAAGAACAGCGTTGAGAACAGCGCCGACGTGCGCCCTCAGCCGGCTCTCATGGATACCCACGAGCTTGCAGCTCGACTAGACCGCGGGGATCGCGTGGTCCTGATAGATGTGCGCTGGTCCTTAGCGGCATCACTCGCCAAGACTGAAGAGTCGACTACGCCGGTGGGCTTCGAGGACTACCAGTCTGGTCACCTGCCGGGCGCGCTCTTTGTGGATCTCGAGACCGAACTCGCGGCTCCGCCCACCCGCGAAGATGGCCGCCACCCTTTGCCGTCCCACGAGGCATTCCAAGAGACGGTGCGATCACTGGGTATTGAACAAGATGACCTCGTGGTGGTCTATGACTCGGTCGCAGGAATGTCTGCAGCGCGGGCGTGGTGGCTTCTGAGCAACGCAGGAATTCGTTGCTCGGTCTTGGACGGTGGGCTCAATGCCTGGGTCAGCGCAGGGGGAGCCCTCGAAACCGGAAATGTCCCGCGGCCGCAACCCAGCGTCGTCGTACTCCCGTGGAATCTTAAGCCCATAGTGAAGCATCAGGACGTCGCCTCCTTCGCCCAATTCGGGTCACTTCTGGACGCGCGAGCGGGGGAGCGCTACCGCGGTGAGACCGAACCGATCGACCCTCGTGCCGGACACATCCGCGGTGCTATCAGTGCGCCGACCAGCGAGAACGTCACCGCAGAAGGGTATTTCAAGTCCACCGAAGCACTGCAAGCGCGCTTTGCGCCGCTGTTTACAGAAGGGAATGAGAAGGATCGTCCGGTCGCCGCGTACTGCGGATCCGGAATTACCGCGTCGCACCAAATTCTGGCGCTCGAGGTGGCCGGAATCGAGGCGGCACTCTATCCGGGTTCGTGGTCACAATGGTCCGCTGACGAGCACCTCCCCGTGGCTACCGGAAACGAACGAACACTAGATTAGGCGGCCTGCTCGCGGCAGTTGAGAAGTGGTACTTTCGAGGTATGACTCCAAACGCTGGCCGCCCCGTGCCTCCCGCCCTAAAAGATCTAGCAGCTTTGCGCGATAGCGTTTCCGCCGGCCGCACCGCCCACGCCGTGGGTATGGTGCAAGAAGGCGGACAGCTTGAGCGCCTCGACATTCCGCGCCGCGCCGTAGGACCCCGCGACATCGATATTGATATTGACTTCTGCGGATTGTGCCACTCCGATGTGCACTCCGCTCGCGGTGAGTGGGGCACCAAGAAGCTTCCGCTCGTCACCGGTCACGAAATCGTGGGCCGTGTAGTGGCACTTGGTGGCGAGGTTGAAGGCTTCGAAATTGGCGAGCGCGTGGGCGTGGGCTGTCTCGTGGACTCCTGCGGACAGTGCGAATCCTGCGAACAGGGCTTGGAACAGTACTGCCTCAACGGAGCCATTGGCACCTACGCGGCCACCAACCCGAAGACCGGCGAATACACTCAGGGCGGATACTCCACCTCGATTGTGGTGGATCAGGACTTCGTGCTGCACGTTCCGGAGAACCTTGACCCGGCCGCCGCAGCCCCGATTCTCTGCGCCGGAATTACCACGTTCTCCCCACTGAACCACTTGTTCGTGGACGAGGATGATCAGGTAGGTGTAGTTGGTTTGGGCGGGCTCGGCCACATGGCCGTCAAGCTGGCCAAGGCCATGGGCGCCGTTGTCACCGTCTTCACCACGTCTGAATCCAAGATTGAGGCCGCTCGTGAACTCGGTGCAGACCGCGTGGTGCTCTCCCGCGATGAGGAAGCCATGAAGGATGCTCGCGGATCCTTGGACGTCATCATCGACACCGTCGCGGCCCCTCATGATCTGAACGCCTACTTGCGCACCTTGAAGGTGGACGGTGCGTTGGTGCAGGTGGGCTTGCCTTCTGAAGACATGCCTCCCATCAAACCCGGCGCACTCATCTCTCGCCGTTTGACCTACATGGGATCCAACATCGGCGGGATCGCTGAAACCCAAGAGGTGCTGGACTTCTGTGCCGAACACGGCATCGTGAGCGACGTTGAAGTTGTCACCGTGGACCAGGTTAACGAGGCTTGGGAGCGCATGGTGGCTGGCGACGTGAAGTACCGCTTTGTGCTGGACGTCAACAGCTTGCGTGAGGCCGCAGCCTCTGCCGAAACCGTAGGAGCGTAACGGTGAGCACCGTATTTTCTAAGATCATTTCCGGTGAATTCCCTGGTCGCTTTGTGTGGGCCGATGAGAAGGTTGTTGCCTTCTTGTCGATCGGACCGATCACCAAGGGACACACTCTGGTGGTGCCGCGTCAAGAGATCGACAAGTGGACGGACGCCCCCGCTGAGCTCGTGGCGCACGCTACCGAAGTGGCCCAGAAGATTGGTGCCGCTCAGGTGACGGCGTTTGGTGCCGAGCGCGCAGGCCTCATGATTGCGGGCTTCGAAGTGCCGCACCTTCACGTGCACGTGTGGCCCGTGAATTCGCTGGATGATTTCAATCTTGCGAATGCGCGCACTGATGTTCCAGATGCGGAGTTCGACGACGCAGCTCACCTCTTGCGCGTTGCTTTGCGGCAAGCGGGCCACACGGATTCTGTGGCTGACGCGGGTCCGTTGCCTGCTTAGGGAGAACCTGGGGCATCGTCTATGACGTACCCGGGCCGCTGAATCCGCCGCCCCGAGCGGGCGTTGGCTCAGTTCTTGAGCTGGGCCAACGCTTCGCGGAGCGCGGTGCGGATCCGCTTTTCTGACACCGGATGCGCCGTGCCGAGTTCTTGAGCAAACAAGCTGACACGGAACTCTTCAAGCATCCACTTGATCTTTGCTAGCTCCGCTGGCGTGCTTTGGTTGGGCAACAACTGATCCAACGCGGAGTCATACTCATCCTCGAGCGCCTGAATTGCTGTGATGTTCTGGGCTTCTCGCGGAGCCGAACCGGACTGAAGCTTATCCAGTCGCTTCTCCATGCCCTGCAAGTACCGCGGAAGGTGTCGCAATTGTGCTGCACCTGTGCGGGCCACAAACCCTGGGTACACCAGCAACTCCAGCTGGCTCTTGATATCTGCCAGACTCGCGGCCAAAGCCGGGGAATGTGAAGCAGAGAGTCGCTTGGTGATGCGCAGCGAGCTGGACAGTGTTTTCTCCACCAAAGCCGTGATGCTAAAGACCGTGTCGATCAAATCCGCGCGCACTGCATCGTAGAGCTTCTGGAACTCTTCTTGCGTGAAGGGCAGATTCGCCGGCACCAACGCGTCAATTGCGGCCAGCGAACTGTCCCGAATCAGCTCATCCACGGAACCGTGCGGGTTCTGCGAAAACACCAGCTTCTCGTTATTTTTCAGGTGATCCAGCACGTAGCGAGCCGGCGAAGGAATGGTCAGCTGAAGCAAACGCACTACACCGGCACGGTGAGCCGCTTGTTGTTCGGCGACGCTTCTAAAAACCGTCAACCGAACGGTAGTGACTTCGTCCGCAAGTGCCGGATAGGCCGTGATGGTTTTCCCGGCAACCGTGGATTCGATCTTGCGATGAATGACTCCGCGTTCGCCGACGTTCTGGTCCCACTGTTTGATGCCTGCGTGTTCCCACGTGCCGCGCACCTCCGAGGCTGCAGAGTTGCCAGCCGTCCGAGCATTTTTACCCTTCGGCAAAGTTTTGGGTGTGGCGCTGGGTGCGTTCTTGTTCCCTTGAGCGCCGGCAGTCGCTTTAGCCCCGGGTGTCTTTGATGCACCGGGCTGGGGTGATTCTAGGCTTGCAGCAATCGCCTGTCGGTTCTGGGTGGCAAGAGAGACCTGCAGGTACTTGAGGTCTTCGGAACGAGCCAACACCTTGTTGGTAGAACCGAGGACTTCGAACTTCGCTTTAAGGTGTGCAGGAACTGCGTCCCAATTCCAGGAGCCGGGCGGGATGACGAATCCGCGTAGACGTCGAAGAACCAGCTCAAGGGAAGGCTCCAGCGCATCGGTAGTGGGGTCAAACTCGGCGTTGAGCGCGGCAGTTGCTTGACGGGCCACGTCCGGGGCCGGGACAAAGTTCTTCCGGATGTTCTTGGGCAAAGACTTGATGAGCGCCGTGACCAGTTCTTCTCGGAAGCCCGGAACCTGCCAGGCAAAACGTGCCGGATCCAGCTGGTTCAAGAACAGCACGGGGACACGAACGGTTACACCGTCGCTCTCGTCGTCGCGCGCCGCGGGATTGAACTCGTAGCGCAAATCCAGCTCAAGATCGCCGTGCCGCATGGTGCGCGGGTAGGCGCTCTCATCCACGTTGTCCGCTTCATCGCTACGCAGAGCGTCGGCGTCGAAGTCTAGAAGTGTGGGGTTGTCCTGCTGGGCCTTCTTCCACCACGCGTCAAAGTGGCGTTCACTCGTGACGTCGGGACCGACGCGCTCGTTATAGAAGTCAAAGAGGTCTTGATCGGAGACACGGAGGTCGCGGCGACGAGTTCGAGTTTCGAGCTCTTCAATGTCCTCAAGGAGCTTACGGTTTCGTGCGAAGAAGGCGTGGCGGGTCTTCCAATCGCCTTCCACGAGCGCGTGCTGAATGAACATTTCGCGCGCCAAACGCAGGTTGACGTTGCGGAACTGGATACGCCGTTGGGGAACCACCGGGAGACCAAATGCTGTGACCTTCTCATAAGCCATGACCGATCCCAAGGTGGAAGACCAATGGGGTTCAGAGTAGGTCTTCTTCACGAGGTGGGGAGCAACAAGCTCCACCCACGCGGGATCGAATTTCGCGTTAGTCCTCGCCCAGAGGCGGGAGGTTTCCACGAGCTCGGCGGCCATGACCCAGTCGGGCTTCTTCTTGAACAAGGAGGACCCTGGGAAGACTGCGAAGCGACTGCCGCGCGCGCCTTGGTATTCGCGCTTGCGTTCATCCCATAAACCAATGTGACTCACCAGTCCGGAGAGCAAAGACATGTGTACGTTGTCCGCGTTGGCTACTGGATCAATGGGAGCCGCTGCGATCTTGATGCCCACGGACTTGGCCAACTGGCGCAACTGAGTGAACAGGTCCTGCCACTCGCGCACGCGGAGATAGTTGATGAACTCTTGCTTGCACAAGCGCCGGAAAGCGGACGAGGAGAGTTCTTGCTGCTTCTCCTGAAGGTAACGCCACAAATTCAAGTAACCCAAGAAGTCAGAGGATTCGTCCTCGAAACGTCGATGAAGCTCGGTGGCGCGCTCGCGCTTTCCGCTCTCTTGAGAAGGGCGCTCTCGAGGGTCCTGAATGCTCAGCGCGGCAGCCAAAACCATGACTTCCTTGGCACAGTCGCGCTGACCGGCCTCTAGGATCATGCGACCTAAGCGCACGTCCACGGGAAGTTTGGCTAGCTGGCGTCCGGTACGAGTGATGCCGTTGGCGTTCCTGCCGCCGGCAGTCCCGCTGCCCGCGCCGCTGCCGCCACCCATGGCGCCCAGCTCACGCAACAACAGCACGCCGTCGTTCACGGCCTTCGCATCCGGCTTCTCAACGAACGGGAAATCGCCAACATCTTTCGGGGAAGAAATGATGCCCATCGCGCTCATGCTCAATATGACCGAGGCCAGATTGGTGCGCAGGATTTCAGGGTCCGTGAACTCCGGGCGTGAGGTGAAATCGTCTTCGGAATACAGGCGGATGGCAATGCCATCGCTCACGCGGCCACAACGGCCCGAACGCTGATTAGCGCTCGCTTGCGAGATACGTTCAATGGGGAGCCGCTGAACCTTAGTGCGGTGTGAGTAGCGGGAGATACGTGCAACACCTGTATCGATCACGTACTTGATGCCCGGAACCGTCAGCGAGGTTTCCGCAACGTTCGTTGCCAAGATAATGCGCCGCTGGGAACCGGGATTGAAGACGCGGTGCTGCTCGGCCAAGGACAAGCGTGCAAACAGCGGCAGGATCTCCGTGCCAGCGAGACGGCGATTGCGTTCCACAAGTGAACGTAGTGCATCCGCGGCGTCGCGGATCTCCCGTTCTCCCGAGAGGAACACCAGAATGTCGCCGGGGGCTTCCTTGGACAGTTCCACCACGGCATCGCAAATACCGTCGACGGGGTCTTTGTCTTCTTCAAGAGCGGACTCGGGATCCAGCTCATCCTCATCCAAGGAGGGGTCTGCAGCCAACGGCCGGTAGCGGATTTCCACCGGATAGGTACGCCCGGACACCTCGATGATGGGTGCCGGGGTGGTTTCGGTACCAAAGTGGTTGGCGAAGCGCTCGGGGTCAATCGTTGCCGACGTGATGACAATCTTCAGATCCGGGCGCTGGGGGAGGAGCCGCTTGAGGTACCCCATGAGGAAATCGATGTTCAAGCTGCGCTCGTGGGCCTCGTCAATGATGATGGCGCTGTAACGCTCGAGCTTACGATCCTGCGGGACCTCGGCCAGCATAATGCCGTCCGTCATGAGCTTCACTTGGGTTTGCTTAGAGACCTCGCCGGTGAAGCGAACCTGGTAGCCCACCTCGTCGCCGATCTCCACGCTAAGCTCCTCAGCAAGACGCTCAGCGACCGTGCGTGCTGCCAGACGACGGGGCTGCGTATGTCCAATGACACCGCGCTCGCCGTACCCCATCTCCAAAAGCATCTTGGGGAGCTGCGTGGTCTTGCCCGAACCCGTTTCACCGGCAACGATCACCACTTGGTGCTCAGAAATTGCCTTCTTGATATCTTCGCGGCGCGCGCTAACAGGCAGGGATTCGGGGTATGAAATCGTCAAGGCCATAGCTCACCAAGCTTAGTGGAAAGCCCCGGCCCTCACGCAATGGCGCGAGAACCGGGGCTAACCGAACTCAACCCACTCGTCTCGGGAAGTTAATCCTCGAAGCCGAGCGGCGTCGTCGTACTACTTACTTCTGAAACTGAACGCGCTCCCAGGTCAACAGCTCATCAGTCTGCTGGTTTGCAGGAGCCACGGAAACACTCAACCACTCATTGCTGGTAGCGGCACCCGCAACCGTGATGCGCTGCAAGTTGGTGAGCGGCTCAATGCCGTAGACGTTCACCCAAGGGGAACCCTCAGCAAGCGGCTCATCAGCGTTGTAGACGTGGGAGTCACCGTTGAACAAGTACACCGGACCGTCGAAGGAACGAGCGCCAGCTGCAATTGCCTCAACCGTCTCATGGAAGCCGGAGACCAGCTCTGGGTTCTGCTCCACGTTCTGAGTCAACTGCCATGGATCAAACATGTCAGCCTGCGTCATGATGACCACGCCGCGAGCGTTAGTCTTCTCAGCCTTCGCGAACGTCTGGTTGATCAGCGCAACGTTGGCCTCGGTGCGGTGCGCTTCCTCAGCGAGCTGCTCATCAGTCGCCTCCGTCAAGCCCAAGCCGGACCATGGAGCCAACGAGTTATTGGAGCCCTGAACATCCACCACAGCGAACTCAACGCGCTGCTTCGTGAAGCTCACGTTCTCCGGCAAACCGATCGCTGCCTGAGACTTCACTGGCATGGTGGCGCCGAGAGTCTTGTTGGCAACTGGGAAGAAGATTTCGCGCAGCGTGTCAAGACGCTCGAGAGGATTGTAGGAGCCATTGTTCGTGCGGTGGCAGTCAACCCACTCGTTATCACCCGGAGTGTAAATCAGGGGAGTCTCTAGGCGGTCAAACTGCGCGCGAATCATCTGGAAGTACTCGTCCGTGCACTGAGCGGAGCCGGCCTTGATGTCACCCACGTGGGTGAGGAAGGACAAATCCGTTTGCGTGTTCAGATCCGAGATCATGGAAGGGAATTCGGCAACCTGGGCTGCGCCGTAAGGGACGTCGCCGAACACGCCGAAAGTGTAGGCGTCCTTGGTGTTTTCCGCGGCAGGTGCGGCGACGGCTGGGGTGGAAAGTGAGGCGGCAAGGGCGACGGCGCCTGCTACCGCGCCGAGGCGGGTCAAGAAAGTGCGAGTCATGAGAATCTCCTAAAGAAGGAAGAGAAAGTATCCACTATGGAACACCCGCGATCGTAGGCTCGAGAAGTGACGTGCAAGCGACGCGAAGGTGACCAGAACGTGAATGGGGAAAGAATCGGACTAACGCTGTCGCTGCACAAGGAGTGGGATGCGTTACGAATGTACGGGTGTCTTTGTGGTGGCGCTGAACGCGTTGAGGAACAAGCGCTACCACCGGTGAGTTGTCTCTTGTTGTGAGCTAAATTGCGATTTTACGAGCCAAGGGCGATAGGCGCTCTTTGGCTCATAAACTGAGCCTGAACGGGGTGCTTTGAGCGACCCGTGATCACACCCTAAGTCCCAGAATCTGGTGGGCAACGTCAGCACCATCCTCGACGCCGCTCGTGCAGCAGGCGCTCCTGTGATTTTTAACCGCATTGTGGTGTACCCAGGTGCAGCTGGCGGAACCAACGCCCCGATCTCCAACATGCTGGGCTCAGAGTCATTCAAGTTAGGAAGCTGGGGAGCTGAGATCGTTGACGAGCTCAAGCCAGCTGACAGTGACATTGTTCTGGACCGTAACCGCATGAGCGCTTTCAACGGCAGTGGACTGGACTTCATCCTGCGCAACTTGGGCGTTTCCAAGGTTGTTGTGGTGGGTGGCTGGACCAACATGGCCGTTGAGCACACCGTGCGTGACGCAGCTGATCACGGCTTTGAAGTTTCGATTGTTTCCGACGCCACGTCCAGCATCAATGCGGAATGGCATGAGGCTGCTTTGAGCTTCGCCTTGTTGAACATTGCCACGATCACTGACACGAAGTCTGTGGTGGAAGCGCCGAACGCCTAGTCGGCTAGTAAAAGATGGTGCCCTCGAAAGGATTCGAACCTTCGACCTTCTGCTCCGGAGGCAGACGCTCTATCCCCTGAGCTACGAGGGCGGGGGTCCCGAAAGGACAGCTAAGAGCTTAGCAGGACTTTTTAGCTCAGCCCCAACTGCCGGTGCGTCGGTGCTCCACGTCAGGGTCTTCTTCAGAACCAGTTGATCGTGGAGCTTCAGGCAGGCGCGCCGGCGGGCCATCCACATGTCCGGGAAGAATTCGGAAATGCGGTTTGCGTGCAGAAGTCTCTTGCGATGCTGCGGCCTCGGTGATGCGAGGCGCGGGAGATTGAACCTGCGGACGAGCTACCGGGCGTGATTCGCGGCGAGGCTCGGGAGCAATTATTGACTCTTCTGACGGTTTAGGTGCTGAGGCCGACTCAACCTGGCTCACCCGGGGGAACGCGAATTCGCCGCGGCCCTGTTCGTAACGGTGCAGGGTTTCGAAGATGCGATTCACGAAAGCGTCAACTTCGCCTTGGTGGTAGCCCTCGCGATTCTTGGTGGTACTAAAAGCGATCTCTGGAATTTCGGTGGACATCAGAATGCCGGCCGGAAGGCGGTACCGGGGCCCCCGTTCATGGGCCACGAGCGCCTCATGAACGTGGCTTAGGAGGTTATCAACCTCGAGAGTCTCGTACCCCTCGTGGAACGTCACGGCGGAGAACTTGACGTTTTCAAGCTCCTCAGCGGTGACCGAACCGGGCCAGGACGTTGCCTTTCGGTGACGTTCCTCATACTCCATCAGTTGGCGCGCAAGCTTCTTGTTGGCCAGATGGCGACGAAGCTTATCGGCAACCACAACAAGAACGGCCAGCGCCGCGACGGCGCCACCGATCCACCAAACAAGGGCAAGAAACGAGTCCACGAACACTATTCTCTCGATTTATTGCGGTAAGTGGTTCTCGAAACACCAGAAGTGGGCACAATTTTTTCAAAGAGTGTCACAACGGGGCTTTCCGCTGTAGCGGCGCGAAAACTCAAGTTCCTCGCGGGTATCCTTGACGGGTGACTCCAGAAGAACTCTCCCTTGCCATTCGTTCCGTCCTTGACAAACTCATCTCACAAGGCGCTATTGCCGTTGAGTTGCCTGACGAGGTTCGAGTGGAGCGGCCTAAGAGCCGCGAGCACGGAGACTGGGCTACCAACGTTGCACTCCAGTTGGGCAAGAAGGCGGGGATGAACCCACGTGCCTTCGCCGAATTGGTTCAAGGCGAGCTATCCGCGCTCGACGGAATCGAGTCCGTCGAGATCGCCGGCCCCGGCTTTATGAACATCCGCCTAGCGGCAGGCGCTGCAGGCGAACTGGCAAAGACCATTGTTGAAGCCGGCGACGTCTACGGAACGGGCGAGACCCTCAAGGGTCAGCGCATCAACCTGGAATTCGTCTCCGCTAATCCCACGGGTCCCATCCACTTGGGTGGAACCCGCTGGGCGGCAGTTGGCGATTCGCTGGCTCGTATTTTGACCGCGCAAGGCGCAAAGGTCACTCGCGAGTACTACTTCAACGACCACGGCAACCAGATTGACCGCTTCGCGCGCTCCTTGCTGGCCAGCGCCAAGGGTGAAGCTGCCCCCGAGGACGGTTATGGCGGACAGTACATCCATGACATCGCTGCAGCCGTCACGGCTCAGAAACCAGACATCTTGGAATCTGAGGATCCGCAAGAAGAGTTCCGTGCGCGCGGCGTTGACCTCATGTTTGCTGAGATCCGCAATTCGCTCCACGACTTCGGGGTGGACTTTGACGTCTACTTCCACGAGAACTCGCTCTTTGAAGAAGGCGCTGTTGAGAAGGCACTCGAGGAACTCAAGGGTTCCGGAAAGCTCTACTTCAATGACGGTGCTTGGTGGCTTCGTTCCACCGAGTTCGGTGATGACAAGGACCGCGTGGTTATCAAGTCCGATGGCAACGCTGCCTACATTGGCGGAGACATCGCTTATGCGCGCAACAAGTTCGAGCGCGGCTTCACCACCAGCATCTACATGCTGGGTGCTGACCACCACGGATACGTCGCACGCTTGAAAGCTGCCGCGGCCGCTCTGGGTTACAACCCGGACGGCATCGAAGTGCTTATCGGCCAGATGGTGAACCTCGTCAAGGACGGCACCCCCGTGCGTATGTCTAAGCGCGCCGGCACTGTCGTCACGCTCGAGGACCTCGTGGAAATCGTGGGTGTAGACGCGGCGCGTTACTCCCTCGCTCGTTACTCCACTGACTCCAACATCGACATCGACTTGGATCTGCTTCAGCAGCAGACCAACGAGAACCCGGTGTTCTACGTGCAGTACGCGCATGCTCGTTCCCGTCAGGCTGCCCGCAATGCGGAGGCCTCGGGCGTGGTGCGCGGAGAATTGGACGCTACCCAGTTGGTCTCCGAGTGGGATAACGACCTGCTCGCGGCACTCGCACAGTTCCCCGCGATGGTCTCGGCCGCGGCCGAATTCCGCGAGCCACACCGTGTTGCCCGCTACCTCGAATCGCTTGCCGGTACGTACCACCGCTGGTACGGCAACAGCCGCATTGCTCCGCTTGCGGGCGAAGAGATTACCGCACAGAACCAGGCACGCTTGTGGCTCAACGACGCCACGGCTCAGGTGCTCAAGTCCGGACTGAGCCTGTTGGGCGTGTCCGCTCCGGAAAGGATGTAAAGGTGCCGATTTCACCCCTGGCTCCCGAATGGTTGAGCTTCCCTGCGGATGTCAACGCGCTGCGCCCGGCTGAATGGGCTGCTGGCGTGAGCCGTTCCCAGGACGACGACGCAGTCTCGATTCAGGGACTCAGCGTCAAGGACATTGCGGCTGAGTTTGGGACGCCGTTGTACGTCATGGATGCGGATGATTTCCGTTCCCGCGCGCGAGCCTTCAAGCAAGCTTTCGATGCGGCCTTCGCTGAGATCTGCGGGGGAGTAGACGTCTACTACGCAGGCAAAGCATTCTTGAGCTTCGACGTGGCCCGCTGGGTCAAGGAAGAAGGCCTCCGTCTGGACACCTGCTCCGGTGGAGAGCTAGCCCTCGCCCTGCGCGCGGGACTTGAGCCCGCGAACATCGGTTTGCACGGCAACAACAAGTCCGTCGCCGAAATCACCCGTGCCATCGAAGCCGGGTTAGGTCGCATTGTGGTGGATTCGCTCGATGAACTCGAACGCGTTTCAACCATCGCCAAGCGCCTTGGTCAGCAAGCCAACGTCATGTTGCGCTTGACCCCTGGCGTTCACGCGCACACTCACGAATTCATCGCCACCGCCCACGAGGACCAGAAGTTTGGCCTCTCCATGGTGGAAGGTGACCCGCTGCTCGATGGTGCCGGCGAAGTTGAAGGAAAGTCCCCAGCCTCCGTCGCTGTCAGCCGCGCGCTCAAGGACCCCAGCATCAACCTGCTCGGCATCCACAGCCACATCGGTTCCCAAATCTTCGACACCGACGGTTTCGCGCTCGCAGCCGAACGAATGGTGACGTTCCTCGGGGCAATCTCGCAACACCACGGCGTCGTACTTAAAGAACTGGACCTCGGCGGCGGCTTCGGCATCGCCTACACGGAACAGGACGAGCCGCGCAGCCCGGAAGAGCTCGCAAACGCTATGGCTGAAATCGTGAAGGTGTCCTGCGAACGTGCGGGAATTACGCCGCCGCGCATTTCCATTGAGCCAGGACGGTCAATTGTTGGCCCCACCACGTTCACGCTGTATGAAGTGGGAGTGCGCAAGACCGTCATCGTGGATAGCGAACTTGGCGATTCCCCGCGTCACTATGTGTCCGTGGATGGCGGCATGAGCGATAACGCTCGGCCCGTACTCTACGACGCCGATTACTCTGCTGTCCTAGCTAATCGGTCGTCACAGGCCGACGCAATAATTTCGCGAGTTGTAGGCAAACACTGCGAAAGTGGAGACATCGTGGTCAAGGATGCATACTTGCCCGCTGACATCACCGCCGGGGATTTGTTGGCCGTTCCAGCAACCGGAGCCTATTGTTGGGCGCTTGCTAGCAACTACAACTACCTAGGCCGCCCCGCTGTTGTAGCCGTCAGCGAGGGAGAAGCGCGCCTGATGATTCGCCGCGAAACAGAAGACGACTTGTTCGATCGTGATTTGGGAGCGAAGTAAATACGTGAATACCCTCAAGGTCGCCCTCCTCGGCGCCGGAAATGTTGGCTCTGAAGTAGCCCGCATTCTGATTGAAGATTCAGAAGTACTCGCAGCTCGTGCTGGCTCAAAGCTTGAGCTGATTGGCATTGCGGTGCGTGATACCGCAACGAAGCGCGGTCAGCACATTGCTCCCGAACTCTTGACCACGGACGCTGAAGCCCTCGTGGATCAAGCGGATCTTGTCATTGAGCTCATCGGTGGAATTGAACCGGCGGGATCGCTCGTGGCTCGTGCATTGAAACGCGGCTCCGTAGTGGTCACCGGTAACAAAGCGCTCCTTGCAGAGCGCGGCGCCGAACTCTTCCAGCTGGCTCGTGAAAATGGCGGCCACTTGGGCTTCGAAGCAGCAGTTGCTGGCGCGATCCCCATCCTGCGCCCTATCAACGAGTCACTTTCCGGCGACCGCATCACCAAGGTCATGGGCATCGTCAACGGCACCACCAACTTCATCTTGGACGCGATGGACACCACGGGTGCTGACTTCGCCGATGTTTTGAAGCAGGCTCAAGATCTGGGCTACGCCGAGGCGGACCCGACGGCCGATATTGAAGGCTTCGACGCCGCCGCGAAGGCCGCAATCCTCTCGATGCTGTCCTTCCACGCAGACTTCCGTCTTGGAGATGTTTACCGCGAAGGCATCACGTCCATCACCGCTGACGACGTCGACGCAGCGAAGGAAGCCGGCTTCGTAATCAAGCTTCTAGCGATCGCGGAACGTCTTGAAGACGGTGTCGCGATGCGCGTGCACCCCACGCTCATTCCTCGCGTTCACCCGCTGGGTGCCGTTCATGGCGCCTTCAACGCGGTGTTCGTCGAAGCGGACAACGCGGGCGAGCTCATGTTCTACGGCCAGGGTGCTGGCGGTCGTCCCACGGCTTCTGCCGTCATGGGCGACTTGGTCTCCGCAGTGCGTCGCCTGACGCGCGGTGTGGGCGCCGCTAAGGATGCCGACGAAGTGGTGGAAGTTCGTTCCTCGGATCTCAAGCCGTTGGGCATCGAGCACGTCATGACCAGCTACTGCATCGGTTTGACGGTCACGGACCGCCCCGGTGTGCTCTCTCGCATCGCCGCGATCTTCGCTGAGAACGGCGTCTCCATTGAACAAATGCGTCAGTCTCGCGGAAACGATGAAGAAAACCAGGCGTCCGTACTGCGCATCATCACCCACCGCGGTAGCGAGCAAGCGCTCGCCCAGACCGTAGCAAGCATTCGCGAGCTCGACGTAGTCTCGCGCGTCAATTCTGTCCTCCGAGTGGAAGGAAACTAACCGCATGGCACATCAGTGGCGCGGCGTCATCAACGAATACGCGGAACGACTCCCCGTTGACCAGGACACCAAAGTCATTACCCTCGGCGAGGGCGGCACTCCGTTGGTGTTCGCACCGGCGTTGTCCGAACTCACCGGAAACAAGGTCTACCTCAAGGTTGAAGGAATGAACCCCACGGGTTCGTTCAAGGACCGCGGCATGACCATGGCCATGACGGCTGCCGTTCAGGCGGGCGCTCAGGCTGTGGTGTGCGCATCCACCGGCAACA
Organism: Neomicrococcus aestuarii; assembly: GCF_014201135.1. NCBI lineage: Bacteria > Bacillati > Actinomycetota > Actinomycetes > Micrococcales > Micrococcaceae > Neomicrococcus > Neomicrococcus aestuarii. The sequence continues at coordinate 2,795,717 of NZ_JACHDR010000001.1, forward strand.
CCTCCGCTTCCGCTGCCGCCTACGCAACGCAGGCTGGCTTGAAGTGTGCAGTGTTGGTTCCGGACGGACGCATTGCCATGGGCAAGCTCAGCCAGGCTATTGCCCACGGCGCCGAGCTTTTGCAGGTAGACGGCAACTTTGATGATTGCTTGGACATTGCTCGCAAGCTTTCCGAGTACTACCCGGTGTTCCTGGTGAACTCCGTGAACCCCGCCCGTATTCAGGGTCAGAAGACCGCAGCATTTGAGATTGTTGACGCTCTCGGTGACGCTCCGGACTTCCACATTTTGCCCGTTGGTAACGCCGGTAACATCACGGCTTACTGGAAGGGTTACACCGAGTACAGCCAGCCCTACGATTCCCCAACCGGTGGCGTCTTGCCAGCCGTGTCCACGAAGCGTCCCATCATGTGGGGCTTCCAGGCTGCAGGTGCGGCCCCGTTCGTTGCGGGTCACCCCATCACGAACCCTGAGACCATCGCGACAGCGATCCGCATCGGCAACCCGGCTTCGTGGGACGGCGCCATTGCTGCTCGCGACGAATCCGGCGGACTGATCGACGCTGTGACGGACGAAGAGATCTTGGAAGCTCACCGCTGGTTGTCTTCGAAGGAAGGCGTTTTTGTGGAGCCAGGTTCCGCAGCGGGTGTCGCAGGTCTGCTCAAGTACCACCGCGCTGGTAACGCCCCAACGGGTGCAACCATCGCCATCACCGTGACCGGTCACGGACTGAAGGACCCACAGTGGGCTCTCAAGGGTGCCGATGGCACCGAGGTTCAGCCTACGAAGGTGGGCGCTGACGTCCTCTCCACCGCAAAGGTCCTGGGCCTCGCCTAAGCGGCGGCCCTTGCTCCCAGCCAGTCACCAGAACTGCCGAACCCTCGAAACGAAGCATTAATGCAGACTCACGCGGCGTCGTCGTACGCTCTACTGAAAATTGCCAGCGGACAAACCATCACCGTCCGCGTACCAGCAACCAGCGCAAACCTTGGCCCCGGCTTCGACGTGCTGGGCTTAGCGCTGAACGTTCATGACGAAATTCGGTTAGAGACAACGGACGACGCCGCAGTGTCGGTTCGCGTTCAAGGTGAGGGTTCCGCTTCGCTTCCGACCGATGAGACCCACTTGGTAGCGCGGACGATTCGCGAATTCTGGGCTGCCGAAGGGTGCGAACCAACCGGTTTTGTTCTAACTGCGCACAACGTGATTCCGCACGGTCGAGGAATGGGATCCTCGGCTGCCGCAATTGTCTCCGCGCTGTGGGCTGCTAACGCGGCGCTGCCGGAAGACCGTCAGCTGGAGACCGTGGAGCTGTTCCAACGAGCGGCCATCCTTGAAGGTCACCCGGACAATGTTGCCCCGGCAGTCTTTGGTGGTCTCACCATTTCGTGGCAAGAGGACATTGAATCCTTTGGAACCGTGCGCGCCAAGCTGAGCGAGGATCTAGTACCGGTTTTGATGGTTCCGGACGTTGAACTCTCAACGCACCGTGCCCGCGGGCTCCTCCCTGCTTCCGTGCCGCATTCCGTGGCCGCTTCAAATGGTGGGCGCGTTGGTCTTTTGGTGCACGCTCTTGCCTCTGATCTGACCTTGTTGCATATGGCAACAGCTGATCAGCTTCACCAGGATTTCCGGGCCGAAGCCATGCCGGATTCCGCCGCACTCATCGCCGAACTTCGCGAGCTGGGATACGCTGCCGTGGTTTCCGGGGCTGGACCTACTGTGATGGTCATGTGCTCGTCACAGTCGGTGGCGGAAGAAGTGGCGCGCCGAGTAGAAGGCCGTGAGGGCTGGCGTGTCTTAGTGACTTCAGTAGATGAAAACGGTGTTAGAGTAGAAGAGCAATAGCAACATTCTGCAGCTATCTCATAGCGCGCAACGCTCTTGCTCACTCCCACGTATCTGGTTGAGTACGTCTCAAGCCAATATTGACAAATTTGGATGACATCGCCGTGGAGCGACGTGCCAGAACTCTCGGGAGATGCGGGTGATGACCCGTTTTCACTACTCTCCACATCTGACGTGGAGTTGCATCATTCATAAGCAAGTTCATTCTGTAGAACTTGCCTGACGAGGGAGAAGGAACCTTCGTGACCGAAACCACTAGCCCCGAAGCGGGCGTGGACACCACAAATACCACCAAGAGTGCTGGACTTGCAGGCTTGAAGCTTGCTCAGTTGCAGACTTTGGCCTCGCAGTTGGGAATCTCAGGCGGTTCTCGCATGCGTAAGGGCGATCTCGTCGCCGCAATTTCTAGCCACCAGCGCGGTGAATCAGCTTCCTCGGATTCGGCATCTTCGTCGAAGTCGGCAGCTGCCCCAGTTGCTGAAACTTCCGTAGCGGCGCCAAGCGCTGACGCTGTTGCTGCTCCAACTGAGACCGCCGCTCCGGCCGCTCGCGCAACCAGCACGCGTCGCCGTCGTGTTGCCGGCGCCGCCGCAGGCGCACCTGTTGCCGGTAGCGAGACAGCAGTAGCCGAGACGTCGCCAGTCTCCGCTACCACTGCAGCCCCAGTTTCCTCGGCTCCGGCCGTTCAGGAAGCACCGGCAGCTCAGGAAGCTCCTGCTGCTTCGGGTGACTCAGAAGAAGCACCACGCGAATCCCGTTCACGTGATTCTCGAAGCCGTGGTCGCGGACGCCGTGCGTCTGCCCCAGCAGGCGAGCCGGGCCAGGATTCCGATTCCGCAGCAGATGCTTCTTCGGCCGATGCTGCGAACGCCACGAACACCGGCGAAAACGCCGAGTCTTCGGATCAGCGTGGCGAAGGCCGCGATGAAGAGCGCAACGATTCTCGTAACGAGAACCGCCGTTCCCGCAACCGTCGTGGTCGCGGAAACCGCAATGAGGACGAAAGCCAAGAAGGTCAGGACAACGCTGGTGAGAACCAGCGCGGAGATCGTGGCGATCGCCAGGACCGCTCCGAGCGTCAGGATCGCGGACAGGGCTCCGAGCAGCGTGAACAGCGCAACGACCGCGAACAGCGCGGCGAGCGTAATGATCGCAACGAGCGCAATGATCGCTCCGACCGTAACGAGCGCACCGACCGCAATGAACGCAACGATCGCCAGGAGCGCGAAGAAGTTGACGGCGAGACCAGCCGCAATGATCGCCGCAACACTCGCAATCAGCGCGATTCTGAGAACGATAACTCGCGCACCAACCGCCGCGATCGTCAGCGTGACCGCAACAACCGCAATGATCGCAACGACCGTAACAACGATCGTCGCAACCGCCGCGGCAACCGTAACCAGCCGGACGTTGACGACACCGAGTTCACCGAGGATGACGTCCTATTGCCAGTAGCTGGCATCTTGGACGTTCTCGAGAACTACGCCTTCATTCGCACCTCCGGCTACTTGCCGGGTGCCAACGATGTCTACGTTTCCTTGAACCAGGTGAAGCGTTACAACCTGCGTAAGGGCGACGCCGTAGTCGGTGCCATCCGCGCACCTCGCGAAGGCGAAAACCAGAACCAGCGTCAGAAGTTCAACGCTCTGGTGAAGTTGCAGAGCGTCAACGGCAAGCCAGCTGATGAGAACACTGATCGTGTTGAGTTCAACAAGCTTGTTCCTTTGTACCCACAAGAGCGCTTGCGCCTTGAGACGGACTCGAAGATCATTGGCCCACGTGTCATTGACCTGATCGCTCCTATTGGTAAGGGCCAGCGCGGTTTGATCGTGTCGCCTCCAAAGGCCGGTAAGACCATGGTCTTGCAGTCCATTGCGAACGCCGTCACGAAGAACAACCCAGAAGTGCATCTCATGATGGTGCTTGTGGACGAACGTCCTGAAGAAGTGACGGACATGCAGCGCTCGGTGCGCGGCGAAGTCATTGCTTCGACTTTCGACCGTCCAGCAGACGATCACACCACGGTCGCCGAACTCGCTATTGAGCGCGCTAAGCGCTTGGTGGAGCTGGGCATGGATGTTGTGGTCCTCCTTGACTCGATGACTCGCTTGGGCCGTGCTTACAACCAGTCCGCACCAGCATCCGGACGTATCTTGTCCGGTGGTGTGGATGCTGCGGCACTGTACCCGCCAAAGCGTTTCTTCGGTGCTGCTCGCAACATCGAAAACGGTGGCTCGCTCACCATCTTGGCTACCGCTCTTGTAGAGACCGGATCCAAGGCTGACGAGGTCATCTTCGAAGAGTTCAAGGGCACCGGCAACATGGAGCTTCGCTTGTCCCGCAACCTTGCGGATAAGCGCATCTTCCCAGCTGTTGACGTCAACGCCTCCGGCACCCGCCGTGAAGAAAACCTGCTCTCACCTGAGGAAATCAAGATCATGTGGCGCTTGCGCCGCGTGCTCTCGGGCCTCGATCAGCAGCAGGCATTGGAATTGTTGACCACCAAGATCAAGGAAACCCAGTCCAACGCTGAATTCTTGATGCTCGTTTCCAAGACCACTTTAGGATCCAAGAACGAGTCCTAGTGCAACTACTGCCTGAGCCCGCGCACTTGCCGGGCTCAGGCAGTTTGCCGTTAACTCTTGGTAGTCCATCGAACGAAAGAACCCCCTCATGTTTGAGTCAGTGCAGAGCCTTCTCGACGAGCACGCCGAACTTCAACGACGCCTCAGCGAACCAGAGGTCTACGCGGATCCCGCGCTTGCCCGCAAGTTGGGTCGCCGCGGCGCCGAGCTGAACGCCATTGTGGACGCGTACAACAACTGGAAGCACATTGGTGACGACCTCGAAGCTGCCAAGGAAATGGCGGACGAAGATCCCGAGTTCGCTGCCGAGCTGGTAGAGCTTGAAGAGCGCTTGCCCGTTGCCGAAGAGAAACTTCGCCGCCTGTTGATCCCACGTGATCCTAACGATGCGCGCGACGTCATCTTGGAAGTCAAGGGCGGTGAAGGTGGCGACGAAGCAGCGCTGTTCGCAGCTGACCTTTTGCGCATGTACATGCGTTACGCGGAGACCAAGGGTTGGAAGACGGAGATGATCTCCTACAACGAATCCGATCTCGGCGGTTACAAGGATGCGCAGATTGCTATCAAGGGCAACTCGAACGATCCTGCGCAGGGCGTTTACGCGCACCTGAAGTACGAAGGAGGCGTGCACCGCGTGCAGCGCGTTCCGGTCACGGAATCGCAAGGACGTATCCACACGTCGGCTGCTGGCGTGCTGGTGTTCCCTGAAGTGGACGAGCCAGAAGAGCTCGAGATCCACCAGAACGATCTCAAGATCGACGTCTACCGTTCCTCCGGTCCGGGTGGACAGTCCGTGAACACCACTGACTCCGCAGTTCGCATCACCCACTTGCCCACGGGCATTGTGGTGGCCATGCAGAACGAAAAGTCCCAGATTCAGAACCGTGAAGCCGCCATGCGCGTGCTTCGTTCGCGACTTCTGGCCTGGCAGCAAGAGCAGATTGACGCTGAGAACGCGGCAGTTCGCTCCTCGCAGGTGCGCACCATGGACCGTTCTGAGCGCATTCGTACCTACAACTACCCGGAAAATCGCATCGCCGATCACCGCACGGGCTACAAGGCGTACAACCTTGATGCCGTGATGAACGGTGACATCGAACCGATTATTCAGTCGTGCATCCAGGTGGATGAGGCGCACCGCCTCGAAGCCCTTGGCGACGACGCCAGCTAGTTCAGTGTCTGAGAAGGATCTGGCGGCGGCGCTTTCGTGGGCGGTCTCCTTATTGAGGGATTCCGGGATTACGACGCCGCTGCCTGACGCTGAGTTATTAGCGGCACATACGCTGGGGGAGAGCAGGGGACGCGTGAGCGCCCTGAAGATTGCTGGCTTTCAGTTCAATGACGCGCAAGCCGACACGTTTGAAGACCTTGTTAGCGAGCGTGCTCAGCGTATTCCGTTGCAGCACCTCACCGGTAAGGCTCCATTTCGATACCTCGAACTTGAGGTGGGCCCTGGAGCGTTTGTGCCGCGGCCCGAAACAGAATCCGTCGCCGGTTTGGTTATCGACTATCTCAAGGACGCTCCCGCAGGGTCCAAAGTGGTGGACCTCGGAACAGGATCCGGTGCCATTGCTGCCTCCATCGCGCACGAGGTCCCGCACGCCGACGTTACGGCGGTAGAGCTCTCTCCGCATGCTTTCGCGTGGGCCGAACGAAACCTCAGCCCGCTGGGTGTCCGGCTCCTCGCCGGGGATTTTGGAACCGCACTGGAGGAAGAGGAGGCGAGCTTCGCCGTCGTCATCTCCAACCCTCCCTATATTCCTACCGGAGCCGTGCCACAGGATGAAGAGGTTCGCCTCCACGATCCCGAAATGGCGCTCTACGGCGGCAGCGAAGACGGCCTGAAGTTCCCGCGCATCGTGATGCAACGGGCTGCCTTCTTGCTGGAGGATGACGGCTTTTTCGTGATGGAACACGCCGAAGTGCAAGCTGCGGCCGTGACAAAAATCCTTGCTGGAACAGGTCTATGGCGCGATATTCAAACGCACCAGGACTTGACGGGCAGAGACCGCGCCACGTCAGCGCGCCGACTATCCCGCTGAAGATGAAAGAATGAAGCCGTGAGCCAATTTTTCGATTGTGATGATCCGGGCCAACGCGCGGCTGGTTTCGCCGCTGCAAAAGCCGCGATCGAGGCCAAACAGTGCGTTGTCATGCCAACGGATACTGTGTATGGCATCTCCGCCGACGCCTTTTCCCCGAAGGCAGTAGCAACACTCTTGGCAGCCAAAGGCCGCGGTCGCAATATGCCGCCACCGGTCTTGATTCCGCAACCCGGAACCATGCAGGGTTTGGCCCGTGACATTCCCGAGGCTGTGCACCGAGTCGTTGAAGAACTCTGGCCCGGCCCGCTCACCGTCATTTTGCACGCGCAGCCATCCCTCACGTGGGACCTGGGCGAAACCAAGGGAACCGTGGCGTTGCGCGTTCCCGACGACGCCCTGGCGCTCGAACTCTTGGCGGAGACCGGCCCACTTGCCGTCTCCTCGGCTAACCGATCAGGCCAGCCCGCCGCAACCACGGCAGCTGACGCACAAGAGATGCTTTTGGAATCCGTCGAGGTCTACCTCGAAGACGGTTCTCGTCCGCTGACCGCTGATCCGTTTGGCACCGAAGCGCTTCCGTCCACCATTGTTGACTACACCTCCGAGGTTCCCACTGTGGTGCGGCTCGGCGCTGTTTCGTTGGAACAGCTTCAAGAGTTGGATCCCGCCATTCGGATGCCGCAGAGCTCGGAGGAATCGGATAACGATTCCGAGGCTGACGCTGCCGATGACGAGACCACGGCCGTAGAGGCCACGGCAGTCGACAACCCGGCAGTCGAGACTACGGCTAGCGCTAGTACAGCTACCGAAGGCCAGGAGAGCACGCCCTCCGCCTCATGAAGCTCTATCTGCTCCTCATTGCGACGTCCTGCGTCATCGCCTTCTTACTGACACCAGTCATGCGGGCCGTAGGATCACGCTTTGTTGTACCCGCAGCACTTCGAGAACGGGACGTTCACCAGCGACCCATCCCGAAGCTCGGGGGAGTAGCCATGATCATCGCAGTGCTGATCGGGCTGGCGCTGAGCTCGCAAATGCCCTTCTTTCAAGGCGTATTTGCCAACCCACTGCCGCTAAACGGAATCTTTCTCGCCTGCCTCATAGTGCTCGTGGTCGGCGTCATCGATGACATCTTTGACCTGCGCTGGTACGCCAAGATGGCCGGACAGGCTCTCGCCGGATTGGTGATTGCCCTGAACGGAATCCGCCTGGAAGCCATGCCGGTGGGATGGATTCACATCAACAGCGAGAGCTTGCAGATTGGCCTGACCGTTTTTGTCGTTGTCCTGACCATGAACGCCATCAACTTCGTCGATGGTCTGGACGGATTGGCGGCCGGCGTCGCGGCAATTGGGGCTGCGGCGTTTTTCATCTATTCCTACGTGCTGGCGCGAACCATCAACGAGTTCGATCATTCGAACCTGGCAGCGCTGCTGATGGCGTTGCTCCTGGGCGCCTCACTAGGATTCCTCATTCACAACTTCTATCCGGCCACCATTTTCATGGGGGAGTCCGGAGCCATGCTCATTGGACTCATCATGTCCACGGCTGCCTTAGCAGTAACCGCCGATGTTGGCGCGCTGGGCGCATTCCGGTTCCGCAACGTCCCAAGTTACATGCCCATTCTTTTACCGATTGCTGTCATCCTGTTGCCTCTCGTTGACCTCGCCGCCGCCGTGGTTCGTAGGACCGCAAGCGGGCGCTCGCCCTTCTCAGCGGACCGCGGTCACCTGCACCACAAACTCATTGATGGCGGCTGGACTCAGCGTCAGGCAGTCTTGCTGTTGTACTTATGGTCAGCGCTCGTGGCGTTCGGTACCGTCGCCTTCAACTTTGTTCATTACGGAATTTTGATTCCCGTGCTGGTGGTCCTGTTCTTGATAACGGCATACATCACGAGCAACCCATGGCAGCGACGCCGCTTGAGACGAGCGCGTGCGGGGGAGTCGCCGGTTAGGGTCTTCGACGGCGAAACCATGCCGCGTCCAGGAAAAGAGAACTAGCGTGACCACACCAGATCAGAACCCCTCCGAGACCTCGGGAACATCGCGGGTTCAGGTGTCTGCCGGCACCTCCTCGCCCTGGCTGAAGATACTTATCCAGTGTTTGATCAAGGTCGGTGCTGTCGCCATCTTTGCCGCAGTGGTCTTTGGCGTTGCTTTGGGTGGAACTGCCGCCGTCAACGTTATTGCCGGCGCACTCTTGGTGATGGTCTTCTCGGGAATCAGCCTCCTGGTGGCGCACATTGTTGGGAAGCGCAATCCTTCTGCCGTCATTGGCGCCTTCTTGGCTGCCTATGTGGTGAAGGTCGTGGGCTTTGGCATTTTGGTCTTCGCTTTCCCACGACCGGACTGGCTCATGCCTTCGGTCTTCCTCTGGTCTTCCATTGGCGCTGTGATTCTGTGGCAAATTGCTGAAATGTTCACATTTGCACGCACAAGGTGGTTGCTTTACGGGGATACCGCATAATTCCGTAGAATAGCCACTGGGCATTCAGCCTTGGCATCGTTCATCACCACACCAAAGCGAAGGTCATCGTTGACAGTTAATAAGAGAGCGAAGGGTGAGACCGAGGTCTCATTCCGAAAAGACCTTATTGTCTACATACTTGGCGGGATGCTCGCGTGGGGTTTGATAGGCTGGGGAGTGGATTACCTCTTCCAGCTGAGTTGGATAAAATTTCTAGGCGTTGTCATTGGCGGCGTTGGCGGGTTTTATCTAGCAGTAATGCACCGCAATGAACGCGCGCAAGGTCGCGACGCGGGACCACGGACGTAGCCCCAAAAACTTAATTTCACTCCGCCTCAATTTCTTGGGTGGAGTGCCATGCCCACACGGACACTGACGAGAGGAATCGCGTTGATTGCGCTTGCGCTTCCGGCTTCTACTTCCCAGGACGGCGTGTTTCACGCCCCCACGCTCGAGGATCTTCACCTTCCAGAAATCTTGCCGTGGGGAGCTGAGTACGGAACCGGTTTCGGTAAGCAGATGCTCCTCATCCTCATCTCCGTTGCACTGATTGCTTGGTTCTTCATTGCTTCCTCCAAGAAGGGCAAGCTCGTTCCGGGCAAGTTCCAGTTCCTTGGAGAGTCGGCATACTCCTTCATTCGCAATGGCGTTGCAAAGGACGTGATCGGTGAGCGCGAATTCAAGCGCTTCGTCCCGATCCTGGTGACCTTCTTCTTCTTCATCTTGGTTAACAACCTGTTCGGATCCATTCCGCTCTTGCAGTTGCCAACCACCTCCCACGTGGGAACCGCCTACGCTCTAGCCGGCATTGTTTACCTCTACTGGATCTACCTTGGCTTCCAGCGTCACGGTGGCAAGTTCTTCAAGGTCATGACGGTTCCATCTGGAGTGCCGATGGCCATCCTCCCGTTGATCATCGTCATTGAGATCATCTCGAACTTCTTCGTTCGTCCCATCACCCACAGCCTCCGTCTTTTTGCGACGATGCTGTCCGGCCACTTGATCATCGCCTTGTCTGCCGCAGGTACTTCGTACTTGCTCTTCGAAGGCGAAGGACTCATGAAGGGCCTCGGCGTACTTACCCTCGCCGGCGGTGTGGGAATGTACCTCTTCGAAATCTTGATCCAGGTTCTGCAGGCATACGTGTTCGTCCTGCTGACCGCGATCTACATCCAGGGCTCGATCTCCGACGCCCACTAGTAGCTGTCCCTCTTGAATAAAGAGGGAAACCACCAATCGCATCAAATTGCCTCCGCCTATGGTGGCTCTTGAAAGGAACAAAATGGAAATCCAAGGCTCCCTTAACCTCATTGGATACGGCCTTTCCGCTATCGGCGGTGGTATCGGCGTTGGTTTGGTCTTCGCGGCCTACATCAACGGTGTTGCTCGCCAGCCTGAAGCGCAGCGCGTTCTTCAGCCAATCGCCTTCCTTGGCCTTGCACTTACTGAAGCACTCGCTATCCTCGGCCTCGTCTTCTCCTTCGTTATCGGCGCCTAGTTACTGGTTTTCCAGTAACCAAGCCGAACTAGTGAAAGACGGGTGAATAATGAACGACGCAGTACTATATGCAGCTGTTGAAGGTGCTAACCCACTGATCCCCAACGTGTGGGAAATCGTGGTCACCGTCATCGGTTTTGCGATCCTGCTCTTCATTGTGAACAAGGCCGTAGTGCCCATGTTCGAAAAGACCTTCGCTGAGCGCACCGCCGCCATCGAAGGCGGAATTGAGAAGGCAGAAGCCGCTCAGGCAGAAGCCAACGCCGCGCTTGAAGAGTACAAGCAGCAGCTCCAGGACGCTCGCACGGAAGCTAACCGCATTCGTGAAGAGGCCCGCGCTGAAGGTGCTCAGATCCTTGCTGATCTGAAGTCCAAGGCTGCTTCCGAGTCCGCTCGTATTACCGAGCAGGCACACGTGCAGATCGAAGCAGAGCGCGTAGCCGCGGTTGCTTCCCTTCGCACCGAAGTCGGCACCTTGGCAACTGAACTTGCTGGCAAGATCGTAGGCGAGTCCCTCGCTGACGACGCTCGTGCCTCTCGTGTGGTTGATCGCTTCTTGGCAGATCTCGAATCCACCCAGAACGCAGGTGCTTCCAACTGATGTCTCGCGTATCAAGTGAATCCCTCGCGCAAGCTCAGGCCGTCCTCGAGTCCAAATTGGGCTCGAACGACGTTGAGCTTGCAAAAGAATTGTTCGCGGTTCTGGGCATCGTGGACAGCAACGCCGGTCTCCGGCGTGCGCTGACTGATCCTTCCCGCGAGGGTCAGGACAAGGTAAACCTCGTTTCCGGTCTGTTGAACGGGAAGGTATCCGGCGCAACGAACGAAATCGTCGCAAAACTTGCTGGCTCTCGTTGGGGCGACCCCCGCGACATCGGGGATGCGCTTGAGACGCTTGGAGCAACGGCGGCCATTTCCTCCGCTGAAAAGAATGGTTCTGAAGGACTCGAGCGACTTGAAGATGAACTCTTCTCGTTCAATCGTGTTGTTGCTTCTAGCCATGATGTTCAGCGCGCGCTGGATGAACCTCAAGCAGATGCCACCGCGAAAGAGAAGCTTGCTTTCGCCTTGGTACCTAACGCTTCTGATGCAGCCAAGTCGCTGATTGGTCAGGCAGTTGCCGCTCCACGCGGACACAAGCCAACTGATTTGGTGCAGTCCTTCCTGGGACTCGTTGCCAAGCGTCAGCAGCGTTGGATTGCAGATGTAACGGTGACTCGTCCTCTGACGGATGAGCAACTGCGCCGTCTGCAGAACGGGCTCAACAATTTGTACCAGCGCGACTTGAAGATCAACGTCAACGTCAACCCGGCGTTGATTGGCGGAATCCGCGTTGAGGTAGGGGACGAAGTTGTTGACGCATCTTCGGCTTCACGCCTTGCGGAATTGCGACGACGTCTGGCCAGCTAAGTACCTCAAGGTACTTTCCAGCCACTCACGGACTAAAGACTTATTCATTTCCGATCGGCCCTCTTTCACAGAAGGACTGATCACCAATTAGGAGAGCAGGGACTGCAGATGGCCGATTTGACCATCAACGCCGATGACGTCCGCAATGCCTTGAACGACTTCGCGGCGTCCTACCAACCGGGCACCACGGAGCGCGTAGAGGTCGGACATGTCACGACGGCTAGCGACGGCATCGCTAAGGTGGAGGGTCTTCCCTCCGTCATGGCAAACGAACTTCTTCGCTTCGAAGACGGCACCTTGGGCTTGGCCCAGAACCTCGATACCCGCGAAATCGGCGTCGTTGTTCTTGGTGACTTCACGGGCATCGAAGAAGGCCAGGAAGTGCACCGCACGGGCGAGATTCTTTCGGTCCCAGTCGGCGACAACTTCCTTGGACGCGTTGTCGATCCACTGGGTAACCCCATCGACGATCTCGGTGAGATCGTCGCCGAGGGTCGCCGCGCACTGGAGCTTCAGGCACCTGGTGTGACCATGCGTAAGTCGGTGCACGAGCCACTTCAGACTGGCCTCAAGGCAATCGACTCCATGATCCCGGTTGGCCGTGGACAGCGTCAGCTGATCATTGGCGACCGCCAGACCGGCAAGACCGCAATCGCCGTTGACGCCATCATCAACCAGAAGGCTAACTGGGCAACCGGTGACGTTACCAAGCAGGTTCGCTGCGTATACGTTGCTATCGGCCAGAAGGCTTCCACGATCGCTGCAGTTCGCCAGACCCTCGAGGATCACGGCGCGCTCGAGTACACGACCATCGTCGCGTCTCCAGCATCTGACTCTGCAGGCTTCAAGTACTTGGCTCCATACGCAGGCTCGGCCATTGGTCAGCACTGGATGTACGGTGGCAAGCACGTTCTCATCGTGTTCGATGATCTCTCGAAGCAGGCTGAAGCCTACCGTGCCGTGTCCCTGTTGCTCCGTCGTCCGCCAGGACGCGAAGCCTACCCAGGCGACGTCTTCTACCTACACTCTCGTCTCCTCGAGCGTTGTGCAAAGCTCTCTGACGAGCTCGGCGCAGGTTCGATGACCGGTCTTCCGATCATCGAGACGAAGGCAAATGACGTTTCGGCTTACATTCCGACCAACGTTATCTCCATCACCGACGGCCAGATCTTCTTGCAGTCGGACCTCTTCAACGCCAACCAGCGCCCAGCTGTCGACGTGGGTATCTCCGTTTCCCGCGTTGGTGGTGCAGCACAGGTCAAGGCTATGAAGAAGGTCTCCGGTACCTTGAAGCTTGACTTGGCTCAGTACCGCGACATGCAGGCATTCGCGATGTTCGCATCTGACTTGGATGCCGCATCCCGTCAGCAGCTGACCCGTGGTGCTCGTTTGATGGAGCTCCTCAAGCAGGGTCAGTACCAGCCGTACCCAGTTGAGGATCAGGTTGTCTCCGTATGGGCCGGCACCAACGGCTACTTGGATGACGTTCCTGTAGAAGATGTAATTCGCTTTGAGCAGGAATTCCTTTCGCACCTCAAGCACCGCACGGATGTGCTCAACACGATCGCTCAGACCAACCTCCTTGAGGATTCGACCGTCGACGCTTTGAAGTCGAACATCGTTGAATTCAAGAAGGGCTTCTTCGGCGAAGGCGACAACCACTTGGTTGGCGCTGGACACGAAGAGCACAAGGCAATCGACGCTGAGTCTGTCGACCAAGAACAAATCGTCCGCCAGAAGCGCTAGTTTTCATAAGGTTCGGCGTTAGGGAATACCTAGCGCCGAACCTTGGAAAACGGAAAGGATCACTATGGGAGCCCAGATTCGGGTCTACCGTCAGAAGATCACTGCCACTTCGGCGATGCGAAAGATCTTCAAGGCGATGGAGCTGATCGCTACTTCCCGTATTGGAAAGGCTCGTGGCCGCGTTGCCTCGTCATTGCCTTACTCCAATGCGATCACGCGCGCTGTGTCGGCTGTTGCCTCGCAACACGAGATTGATCACCCGTTGACGCGCGAGCACACCGATGCTCGTCGTTCGGCTGTCTTGGTCATGACCTCCGACCGCGGTTTGGCTGGTTCTTACTCGGCAAGCGTTTTGAAGCAGGCCGAGTCGCTGATCACCAAGCTACGCGACGAAAACAAGGAAGTTGTCACGTACATTCTTGGCCGTAAGGGCCAGGCGTACTTCGACTTCCGTAACCGCGAGTACAAGCAGGTGTGGACGGGTAACACCGACGCCCCAGTCTTCGAAGTAGCACGAGAGATCGGCAATGTTCTTGTCGATTCCTTCAATGCAGCTTACGAAGACGGTGGAGTCGACGAAATCCACCTTGTATTCACTCAGTTCAAGTCGATGGTGACCCAGGAGCCTACGGTTGTCCGTTTGCTTCCTTTGGAAGTCGTCGAGCAAGAAGTAACGAATCAAGAAGAGCTTCTTCCGCTGTATGAGTTTGAGCCAGAACCGGCACAGGTTCTTGACGCTCTCTTGCCGCGTTACATCGAATCCCGCATCTTCACGGCCATGCTTCAGGCAGCAGCTTCCGAGCTCGCAGCCCGTCAGCGCGCTATGAAGTCCGCCGGTGATAACGCTAGCGAGCTGATCAAGAAGTACACGCGACTGCGTAATAACGCCCGCCAGGCTGAAATTACTCAGGAACTGACGGAAATCGTGGCCGGCGCGGACGCGCTCTGACACATCGTCAACTAAATAAACGTATCCACGCCATCTGAATCAAATGAAGTGAGAGAGATGACTGCCCAACTTAATGAGCAGGGAACCGCACAGTCGGGCGCCGGTGCAACCGGTCGCATCGCTCGTGTTATCGGCCCCGTCGTCGACGTCGAGTTCCCAGCAGACGCCCTTCCCGGTATGTACAACGCTTTGACCGCTGAGATTACTCTCAACGGCCAGACCCGCGTGATCACTTTCGAGACCTCCCAGCACTTGGGCGACTCGATGGTTCGCGCTATTTCCCTCCAGGCCACCGACGGCTTGGTCCGTGGTGCAGCTGTTACCGACACCGGAGCTCCTATCTCCGTTCCTGTCGGTGACGTTGTCAAGGGACACATCTTCAACGTGTTGGGTGAGCCACTCGACGTTGAAGCTTCGGAACTTGAAATCAACGAGCGCTGGCCAATCCACCGCAAGGCTCCTGCCTTCGCATCCCTCGAAGGATCCACCGAGATCCTCGAGACCGGCATCAAGGTGATCGACCTTCTCACCCCTTACATCAAGGGTGGAAAGATCGGCCTCTTCGGTGGCGCTGGTGTTGGTAAAACCGTGTTGATCCAGGAAATGATCACCCGTGTTGCTCGTAACTTCGGTGGAACCTCCGTGTTCGCCGGTGTTGGTGAGCGTACGCGTGAAGGTAACGACCTCTGGGTTGAAATGGAAGAGGCGGGCGTTCTCAAGGACACCGCTCTTGTATTCGGCCAGATGGATGAGCCACCAGGAACGCGTCTTCGCGTGGCGCTGACGGGTCTGACCATGGCGGAGTACTTCCGCGATGTGCAGAACCAAGACGTGTTGTTGTTCATTGACAACATCTTCCGCTTCACGCAGGCAGGTTCTGAAGTGTCTACGCTTCTTGGCCGTATGCCTTCCGCCGTGGGTTACCAGCCAAACCTTGCTGACGAGATGGGTCTCCTTCAGGAGCGCATCACGTCCACCAAGGGCCACTCGATCACGTCTATGCAGGCAATTTACGTTCCTGCTGATGACTACACCGACCCGGCACCGGCTACGACCTTTGCCCACTTGGATGCAACCACGGAACTTTCCCGTGAAATTGCTTCCCGTGGCCTGTACCCGGCAGTGGATCCGCTGACCTCGACGTCGCGTATCCTCGACCCGCAGTACATTGGTCAGGATCACTACGACACCGCTATCCGCGTGAAGCAGATCTTGCAGAAGAACAAGGAACTTCAGGACATCATCGCCATCCTTGGTGTTGACGAACTTTCTGAAGAAGACAAGATCGTTGTTTCCCGCGCTCGTCGTATCCAGCAGTTCCTTTCCCAGAACACCTACACTGCAAAGCAGTTCACGGGTGTCGAGGGTTCGACGGTTTCCATCAAGGACACCATCGAAGGCTTCAAGGCCATTGCTGATGGCGATCTCGACCACGTTGCAGAACAGGCGTTCTTCAACATCGGTGGCCTCGAGGACGTAGAGCGTCAGTGGGCTAAGATCCAGGAACAGTCCAAGTAAGATGGCTGAACTTCAGGTAGAAGTAGTCGCAGCGGATCACTTCTTGTGGTCCGGTGCGGCCACCTTGGTCAAAGCTCGTACCTCTGAAGGTGAGATCGGTGTTCTTCCCGGTCACACTCCGGTACTTGCTGTGTTGGCCCCCGGCGAGCTCGAGATCGTGCCCGTCGAGGGGAACCGAATCACGCTAAAGGCTGATGGTGGTTTCTTCTCCGTTGACAGCAATCGAGTTGTCATTGTTGCCGATAATGCAGAAATGCAAGAATCGGCCTAGGTAGAAACTCACATCGCAGCCTTGGGTGATTCAGGAATCGTCTTCGCTGTATTAGCCGGCGCACTGCTATTGGTCTTCCTCTTCTTGGGAGCCATGGCAGTGCGCCGCTTTCAGCTGCGAAGAGAACTAGGAACATTTGACGCGTCACTTTCCACGCGTCCTGGTCATTGGACCATGGGCATTTGCCGCTATCAGGAGGACTCGCTCGAGTTCTTGCGCTTGTTCTCCGTCTCGTGGGTGCCCGCGAAAACTTACGTGCGTAGCGATCTCACCATTCTTGGATGGCGCGAGCCTGAAGAATTTGAGCGCGCACGGCTGTTGCCTGGCTCTGTAATGGTCCAATTGCAGTGCCGTGGGGAAGACTTTAACGTCGCCATGAAGTACGGCGCCTACAACGGCCTCTCCGCATGGATTGAGGCTGGCCCAGCCGTGGGCGTGGGTATCTGGCGCTAATCGCGCCAGCCTTCTAGCGGAGTTTTTCTCCCGCACGGATCACTTCGGTGGGTTCGAAATTTTGATCAACCACCACAAGATCCGCCCGGAAACCTCGGTGAATTAGACCGAGCTCGTCCTCGAGACCCAAGACTCCCGCAGGAATCTTGGTCATCGCGTCAAGTACCCGGGAAAGTTCTACGCCATTCTTCGTGGTTTCTCGAAGTGCGTCTAGCAGCGTCATGGTGCCGCCAGCCAAATGCAGCTCTCCATCCACCATCAGCTCCGCAGTGAAATCACCGCTAGCTTGACGAGTCACGTTCACTTCAGAGGCACCCAACGCGTACTTACCCTCGGGCGCTTGTGTCCCGGCCATGGAGTCGGAGACGATAACGATGTTGGAAGACTGAACAATGCGGAACACAAAGTTCAAAACCTCGTAGTCCACGTGGTGGCCGTCAGCTATCAGTTCGAGAACCGCTCCACGAAGAGACGCCGCCTTGAGCGCTGCTCCTACGGCGCCGGGCTCGCGGTGGTGGAAGACGGGCATGGCATTGAAAAGATGCGTGATGAGCGGGACTTCGGTATAGCCGCTGAAGCCGGCGCTCTCGAGTTGCTCTCGTGCTTCTGCTAGCGCGGCGGTCATTTGTTGGGCCGAAGCGTTAGTGTGTCCGAAAGCTGGCAGGACTCCGTGGCTGGCCAGCAGTTCAACAAGTTCGGACGTCCGTGGAAGTTCTGGCGCCAGCGTCATGCAGCGCACGCGGCCTTCTCCGGCGAGCACCAATTCTTCGGCTAGTTCCAGATCGATATCGAGGATGGCGGAGCCATCCTGGGCGCCGGCCCGATCGGGGGAGAGGAACGGACCCTCGAGGTGAATTCCGGCAGCCAAGTTGTCATGACAAGCTGACGTGCACTGTTCAATAGCCGTCAGAAGATCGGCATGAGGCAAGGTAACCAACGAAATTTGTGCCGTCGTGGTGCCAGCGCGGTGTAGTTCGTGCAGACCGCGGGCAACGTCGTCAGCGGATGCGGTGGAGAAATCAACGCCTGCGATGCCGTGAACATGCAGGTCAACCAGCCCTGGGATCACCATGTGTCCCGCTGGTAGGGCAGTCTCTACAGCCGATTCGTCATTGCGAAATTCCGCAAAGGGCCCGGCATACACAATGCGATCGCCTTGGTAGGACACAGCGGCGTCCTCCACCACGGTGCCGTCCACATAGGCCTTACCGCGAAAGTAGCGAGCGTCGTTGCTGTTGGTCTGCGCGTCGGCGTACATAGTCCCATCTTAGGGGTGCCGCACCCGCGTAAGGGTTAGAACAAACGCCCGGCGACGTCGTCGTACCCGCGTAGTGCGTCATAATCGAGAGTCACGCACGTGATTCCGCGATCTTCAGCAAGCGTTCGAGCCTGCGGTTTGATGGTCTGAGCCGCAAAAATACCGCGCACCGGCGCCAACAGCGGATCGCGATTCATGAGCTCAAGGTAGCGTGTCAGTTGCTCCACGCCATCGATGTTGCCGTGGCGCTTGAGCTCGACAGCAACCGAGGCCCCCTTCGCATCGCGTGCCAAAATATCCACCGGCCCAATGGCGGTCATGTATTCGCGGCGCACCAGCTTGAAGCCGGCGCCGAGAACCTCGATCTGCTCGGCGAGCAAGCGCTGTAGGTCCGCCTCCACGCCGTCCTTGATGAGCCCGGGATCCACACCCAGATCGTGCGTGAGATCTTGATGAATCGCATGAATGTTGATGATGAGACGGTCATCGCTCTTGGCATGCTGCACGGTCCATACCTGTACGACGCCGCTGGCTTGCGTTTCCTCGTCGGGCTCACTTTCGCGGAAGGTCGCTGGGGGAGACATCCAGTTCAGCGGCTTGTAGGAGCCGCCGTCGGAGTGCACCAAAACAGAGCCATCGGCTTTGAGCACGAGCAATCGTGTAGCTAGCGGGAGGTGCGCGCGCAAGCGGCCCTCGTAGTCAACGGAACAATCAGCAATCACTAAACGCACCCCGATAGCTTACGGTAGCGCGGCCGTAATCGTTGCGCGCCGTGATGCCGGGGGACCCTCACTCATGGGAGAGAATAGACGCGTGCCACGTTCTAACCGCCCCCGCCGCTCTGCAGCCCGCCGTGGCTCCGGTCAGGGTAGCGGCTTCCGCGGTAAGGACTTCGGAGGCGGAGACCCACGGGACATCAGCGAACGGCGCGAATCCCCGCTCTTTACCGGAAACTACCGAGTGGAGTCCGCGAAGGACGGCGAATGGCACGTGGTGGATATTCCAGGATTCCGCGCTATGAAGACTTACATTTGCCCGGGCTGCCGTCGTGACATCACGCCAGGCACTCCGCACAAAGTGGCATGGCGGAGCGATCACTGGAGTGGAGAAGAGAAGTCCGCTGCCGAGCGCCGCCACTGGCACGTCAAGTGCTGGAGCGCCCGCGGGACGCTCTTCTAGGGCTAGACTGCCTGAGCTTAGAGCTGATCCTGCCGAGCGATAAACACTTCGCGAACCAAGAGCAGTACGGCGGCGGCCAAAGGGATGGCCATCAGCGCGCCGGCGATCCCCATGAGCGCACCGCCTGCGATCACGGCAATCACAGCAACGGCACCGGGTACAGCAACTGCACGCTGCATGATGCGCGGCGAAATAAAGTAGGCCTCGAACTGCAGGTAGGCGAAGTAGCAGATGGCGTAAATGACGGCTGTTTGCCAGCTCACCGTCAGGGCGATGAGCGAGACGATGATGCCCGCAATCACTGCGCCCACTAGCGGGATGAACGCCAGGATAATGACGACGAACGCCAACAGCAGGGCGTAGGGGACACCGACAATGCTCATGACAATGAAGGCGTACACGGCGTTGATGGTGGCAACAATGGCCTGTCCCATCACGTAGTTACCCACGGAATTGGTGATCTGTTCGGAGAGCATCTGGACGCGCGGGCGACGTGAGCGAGGAGCCAAGCGGTAAGCCCACGCTTTGATGGCCGGCAACGATGACAAGAAGTAAATAGCCAGTACCAAGACGGTTAGGACGCCGAAGAAGCCGTTGAACACCATGCCGCCGACGCCAATGACGCCGCCAAAGAGTCCTCCCACCGCTGCACTGTCAGCGAAGAACTTGTTGACCTCATCCGTGATGCGCGTGGAGACGTGGAACTGCTCGTCGATGGTCAAGAAGAAGTCGGACTTCAAGAAGTCAGCCACAATGGTGGGCGCATTCTCAACAAACTGAGTGGTCTGTTGAATGATGGTCGGGATCAGGGTGCCCATGATGCCGCCGACCACCACTACCAAGAGCAACATGGCGGCAAGGACGCCGACCGCTCGCGGCATCTTGCGCGACTCGAACCAGCGCACAATCGGGTCCAGCCCCAATGCAATGAAGAGGGCAACCGCAATCCACATCACCAGCTGGCCAACGTTGGTGAGCATGAAGTACAAGCCCAAGGCGATGCCCACGCCGACCGTCAGTAAGAATCCGGTCTGGATGGGGTGGCGTGGAGTAGCAGCAGAATCGCTCACGCTTGCGCTCTCGCCAAGCTGCGCGGAGGGCTCCGGCGGAACGTCGTACTTAAGACGGTGCGGGCGAGCACCAATCGCATCCGAGATCCGGCCAAAGATACTTCGCTTCTTCGCTGGTTGATCCGTGGCCTGCGCAGATGTCCCGGCCGCGGGCACCACGGGAATCGATGCTGTTACCGGTTTGACCTGCGGCTGCGGTCCAATGACATCTTCAAGAGTGGCCGCCGAAGACGCGGCAACCTCTTGTGGAGTCTGGGGATGAGAGGCTGCTGAAACAGGCGCACCATGCTGGCCGGTAGGCCGCTGATTCCCTCCGCGTGCGGGGGAGGGAGTGACCTGATCAAGGGGGGAATCTGACTCGTCGTCGAATTCGGAACCTTGCGATGGCGGCGAGGGGTATTTCACAGGTTGAGCCTACCTACAGGTGGGGACATTTTCCTGTTAACTCTGACACAGTGCGGAACACAAAGTGAGATCCGTTCGTTATGATGGGTCGACTAGCAGTCTTTTTCTGCGACGGCCTTCGTGCGCCGTTGTTCAAGACAATGTTCCCTTCCGATTGGTGTTTTTGTGCGTTACGTAGCTGCAGTGTTGGCCTTGATCTTGGGAGGAGTGGCACTCTTTGTTGGCATCGCCCAGCAAACCATGTGGGCGCCCTCTCAGACGGCGACAGCCACGATCACCCAGTCGCTAGATGATGCGCCTGTCACGTTGATCCGTCCCGATGTCCAAGCAATCAGCAAGGAGCCCGTCGAGTTCACGATTACGTCCGAGACTCCGTTTGTTGCGGCTTTGGGTCGCACCGGAGACGTGAACGCGTGGGTGAAGGGTTCTGCTTACAACGAGCTCACCGGCATCGAGGAAACTGAAGATTCCAAGGTGGTTACTGCTGTCCAGCACGACGGCGCAGCTTCCATCCCAGCGCCGGCTTCGTCCGATCTCTGGGTTGCGCAGCAAGAATCCCAGGGCCAGATGGTTCACCAGTGGACCGTTCCCGACGATGGCCCGTGGACCCTTGTGTTGGCCTCCAAGGATGGCAAGGGAAATGCTCCGGTTTCCATCGAAGTGTCATGGGCAGATCCACAGGACACCCCATGGTCTATCCCGCTGATCGTGATTGGCTCCATTCTGTTGCTTTTGGGCCTCGGTCTGCTGGGCTGGGCTATTTCTAAGGCTCGTGCGGCTACTTCCGGCGCCGGAAGCTCGAAGAGCGTTCTGAAGCGTACCTCCGCGACTGTAGCTGCGTCGTCGTCCGCGACCGTTGCCATCCTTGCCCTCGCCGTGACTAGCGCACTACCGGCAAACGCCAGCAGCGCTGCACCTTCCTCTTCTGAAGGCTCCGCAAGCGCCTCCGAAACCACGGAGAAGTACCCGGTAGTTTTGCCGGAGCAGCTGGACACGATTCTCGGAAAGATCGCCACCACGGTGAACGCCGCAGATAAGTCCGGCAAGATCGACGCCGCGAAGTCTCGCTTGGATGAAGCGGCGCTGTCCTTGCGCACGTACTCCTACAAGCTGAGCAAGGATGACTACGAGTTCCAGAAGCCGTCCGCCATTGTGGCCGGACCGGTGCGTTCCTCCGTGGTGACCACGGACGGCACGTTCCCACGCCGCATCATGGTGGCAACTCAGAAGAGCTCCGCTGATCTTCCGCAGATCCTGACTATCGAGCAGAAGACCGCGCGCTCGAACTACAAGCTCATCAACGCTGTGGACATGCTTCCTGGCGCCGAGTTCCCAGGTGTGGCAATTGGCGACACGTCCGTTGGTGAGATCGCCGATGATGCCTCCGGTTTGAAGGCAACCCCGGAATACGCCATCAACGCGCTGTCCAAGTTCCTTGGCGGTGGCTCGGATCCAAAGATCTTCGCCGCCTCTGACTTCATCACGCAGACCCGTGAGGATCAGGCTGAGCTCAAGGAACAGGGCGAGTACGCGCGGTTCTACTTCCGTCGCCTCACCAACCCTGAGCGCACCGTCTCCTTCCGCACGCCGGATGGAGGAGCGCTCGTGACGGCTTACTACCAGAACCAGACCAAGGTGCGCCCGCGCGCCAAGGGCGACAGCATCACGCTGGACGAATCCACCGCACGCATGGCGGGCACCACCACCACGACCGGTGGCGTGGATATCAAGTACGTCGAGCCAGTAGTGATCTACATTCCGCCGGCAGACTCTGAAGAGAAAATCACCCTCGTGGGCGCCAACGTGTTGCAGTACCAGGCAAAGATCGTTGCGCGCGCCGCACCGATCGACTAAGCCCTAGCAACCCATCGTTGAGCATTCAGAACAAGGAGAACTGTGAGCGAATCACCTGTGTCAGCAACACATAACGCAGCACCGGAGCCGCATATTGCGTCCGCTCGGGGCGCCGTGGATTTGTCCGCTGCGGCGCAGACTTCGGCCGGTTCTTCCCAGTACGACGCCGCAGCTTCCGTTCCGCACTCACCTGCGGTTTCGGGGCGCTGGCGTGTTGCTGTGAACGAGGCAAGCTTCCAGCAGGTCCTGCAGCTGTCCAACCAAGTTCCTGTGGTGATTTCCTTCGGGACACCACGGCACCCTGGTTCCGCCGAGCTCGATGCCCTGTTGGCACGTTTGGTGGACGGTTACGAGGGCCGGGTGGTGTTGGCCACCGTTGACGCGGATGCTAATCAGAACATTTTGCAGGCTTTCCGTTTGCAGCAGGTTCCTGCTGTGGTGGCCGTCTTGGGCGGTCGTCCGGTGCCTTTGTTCCAGGGCGCTCCGGCGGAAGCGGAGATCAAGTCTCTTTTGGACGAACTCATGCCGCTCGCTCTGCAGAACGGAATCACCGGCACGGTGCCACCCGTTTCAGCAGAAGAGCCATCTGCTGCACCGAAAAACCCTTTGCACGCTGCAGCCGAAGAAGCCATGGCTTCCGGTGACTACGAGGGCGCTGTCACGCACTACAACAAGGCGCTGGCTGAAAAGCCAAACGACCTTGAAGCGCAGCAAGGCCTCAAGAGCGCTGAACTGTTGCACCGCGTGTCCTCCATGGACGCGAACGCGGTACGTGCTGAAGGGGCGCAGTCACCTGACTCGCTTGATGCTCAGCTGGCGGTTGCTGACCTCGACGTCGCCGGTGGCCACGTGGAAGATGCGTTCCGCCGCATCATCTCCTTCATCGCCACCCACTTCGATGATGAGCGCGAGAGCGCTCGTGAACGCCTCGTGGACTTGTTCACCGTGGTGGGCGCCAGCGATCCGCGCGTGAGCGCTGCACGGCAGAAGCTGGCACGCACGTTGTACTAAGAGTGTGAAACTTTCGCAGAGTCGTTGACTCTCGAAGAATGAAAGCCCCCGGAGGGTGACGCCAACTTCATGGCGCACTCGCCGGGGGCTTTCATCATCCTTTAGGCGTAAATTTGCCCCTTCCACCCTGAGTGTGATCCATCAACGCGAATTCCTCAGTAGGTTTGGAACATGAGCGACGAGCGAGCAAACGAACCACTTCCGGTGGACGCACCCAGGACCGGACCAGCGATGGTGACTGCGCCAGAGGGACACCCTTCTCAGGACGCACCTCCGGCAATCGCTGTGCGAGGCCTCGGCAAGACCTTCGACGGCACCGTGGCCGTCAACGGCGTCAGCTTTGACGTCCCGGTGGGTTCCTTCTTCGGTGTGGTGGGCCCCAACGGTGCCGGTAAGACCACCACGCTCTCCATGGTGACAGGACTGTTGCGCCCGGACGCCGGAAACGTCTGGATCAACGGCGTGGACATGTGGGCGGACTCCCTGCAAGCAAAGAAGCTGTTGGGCGTGCTCGCGGACGGCGTCCGCCTCTTTGACCGTCTCTCCGGCCGGCAGCTGGTCACTTACGCGGGACTGCTACGAGGTATGGACCGTGAGACCGTCGCCGAACGTACCGACGATCTGCTGCGAGCGCTAGACCTTGCAGACGCAGGCGACAAACTGGTGGTGGATTACAGCGCCGGTATGACTAAGAAGATCGCCCTCGCCTCCGCCATGATTCACGCGCCCCGGACTCTCATCCTGGACGAACCTTTTGAAGCTGTAGACCCTGTCTCGGCGGCGAATATTCGCTCGATCCTCCACGACTACGTAACGCATGGCGGCACCGTGGTGGTTTCAAGCCACGTGATGGATCTAGTGCAGCGTATGTGCTCTCACGTCGCCGTGATGGCACGCGGAAATCTGCTTGCACTGGGCACCGTCGACGAGGTGCGCCAAGGTGGCAGCCTCGAGGATCGCTTCGTGGACCTCGTGGGCGGGCGTTCATCCGGGGAGGGCTTGTCGTGGTTGCACACCTCCTAAGCCTGAAATGGAACCTGCTGGTCAATGGTTTCAAACGCAGCACGTGGCAACTGGTGGGATCCATCATTGGCGGTCTCTACGCTCTGTTTTGGGTGGTCTTGCTGGGATTTGGATCCTTCGAGCTAGCTGATGAATCGGTAGAGCTTCGTGGTTCCATCGCTGTCCTGGTGTTCTCCGTGGTGCTCTTGGGTTGGACCTTCATCCCCGTATTGATCACGGGTGTTGATCTCACTATGGATCCGGCGCGCTTCAACACCTTTGTGCTTTCGCGGCGTGACTTGTCAATGGGGCTTCTGCTCAGTGGATTCGTGGGAATTCCCGCTGCTTTGACGCTGCTGGCGTTCCTCAGTCAAACACTTATGTGGCGACCAGAACTTGGCACCATGACGGCTGCCTTGCTGGGCGCGTTGCTTGGCGCATTGATGAGCCAAGTACTGTCGCGCTTAGTAGCTACGGCCGCCCTAGCGGTAACCGCGAACCGGCGCTTCCGGGACATCTCGGCAATTCTCCTGTTCATTCCGCTGATGCTGATTGGCCCAGCGATGGCATCGTTGGCGGATGGCTTTGAGCGTGCCATGGAATGGCTGCCCACTGTTGCTGCCGTGCTTGGCTGGACTCCCTTTGGAATCTTCGCCGCCATCCCTTGGGACGTGGCACAGGGACACCTGTGGATCGCGCTTCTTCGATTGCTGGTAGCGGTGCTCTATGTTGGTCTGGGCTACGCGGTGTGGTCTCGACTATTGATGCGCTCGCTCGAGAATCCCTCTGAATCCAAAGCCAGCGGAAGCATTGAGGGGCTGGGAATTTTTGGCAAGGTTCCGGCTACTCCGTGGGGTGCCGTGTCTGCACGAGCCTTGATCTATTGGCTCAAGGATCCGCGCTATGCCGGCAGCTTGGTGGTCGTTCCGCTGATGCTGGTGCTCGCCTGGATCATGTATAACCAGACCGAGAACCTGCATGTGGTCCTCTGGGTGGCCCCTGTGGTGATGGCACTCATGGGCTTCTCAATCTCCGCCGATGTCAGTTACGACTCCACCGCATTCTCACTGCATGTCCTTTCCGGAATCACCGGACGTGACGACCGCTGGGGACGCGTCGTGGCCTGCGCCGCAGTGAGCGCGCCCTTGTATCTGATTCTGTCGCTAGGCGTTCCTTTCATTCTGGGGGACCTCGCACTCATTCCAGCTCTCTTGGGCATCAATGCCTGTGCACTCATGGCCGGTCTTGGTGTTTCCTCCATTGCATCGGCACGCTATACCTACGCCGTTCCCCTCCCAGGAGAGAGCCCGTTCAAATCACATCCCGGTTCCGGCGTGCGCATGATGGTGACCCAATTGGTGATCATGGTGTCCATGGCGATTCTGACAGCTCCCGCGGTTGCGCTGTTGATTTCATACCTCGTGACAAACAACTCGTTGTGGGCCTGGCTGTTGTTGCCTCTGGGCGTCGGTTTGGGCGTGTTGTACGTGTGGTTGGGCGTGAAGATCGGCGGAAGATGGCTGGATAAGGGCTGGCCAGAGCTCATGCAGGCGACGGTACGGAACCGTTAGCGCTGAGGGTGCTCGGCGTTTCCTTGTCTTCGAATTGCTAGGATTGATCCCATGAGTCTTCCTCCAGATCCCTTTGTAGATGATCCGCAAAACCCCGGCGTGGGTGGGGGAACGGCAACCCTTGAGCGCGAGGAACTCGCTCAAGAGCTGGAACCCGGTGATCGTGAACGCTTCGCGCATTACGTGCGCAAAGAAAAGATTATGGAATCCGCTCTGACCGGTGATCCTGTCATCGCTCTGTGCGGCAAAGTGTGGGTTCCCGGCCGCGATCCCAACAAGTTCCCCGTATGCCCTGAGTGCAAGAGCATCTTCGAATCCTTGAACGGTGGTGGCGGCGACGGCGAAAAATAGTGCCGCTTCGCTGACCCATTCACACACTGCTTTAAGGAGAACTGTTCATGTCTGATGCCCTTTTCACGTTGGGCGAGGACATGCCACCGGCATACCCTGACCGGGCTGCGTGGGGCACCGCGCCTAAGCTGCGTCAGTGGCAGGCGGAAGCCCTGGAGAAGTATTTCCAGATGGCGCCCCAAGATTTCATGGCCGTGGCAACCCCAGGTGCTGGTAAAACCACCTTCGCACTACGCGTCGCCAAGATGCTTGTAGAGCAAGGAACCGTGCGCCGCATTGTGGTGGTAGCCCCCACTGATCACTTGAAACGTCAGTGGGCGGATGCCGCTGCGCGCGTTGGCCTGTCGATTGACCCGAACTTCAAGAACGCGGACATCTCCATTGGTTCCGGCTTCATTGGCATGGCGGTCACCTATGCTCAGGTGGCGTCCAAGCCCATGCTGCACCGCGCCAAGGTGGAATCTGTTCCAAGCCTCGTGATCCTGGACGAAATCCACCACGGCGGCGATGCCCTTAGCTGGGGCGATGGTATTCGAGAGGCTTTCGAGCCTGCGAAGCGTCGACTCGCCCTCACGGGTACCCCGTTCCGTTCTGATACCGCTCCCATTCCTTTTGTGGTCTATGAAGAGGATGCGGACGGCATTCGCCGCTCCAAAGCTGACTACACGTACGGTTACGCGAACGCGCTCAAAGACCACGTGGTCCGCCCAGTGCTGTTCATGGCGTATTCGGGTCGGATGCGGTTCCGCACGTCCGCTGGCGAAGAGATGGAAGCCATCTTGGGCGCTGGGGCCACCAAGGACATCACGCAGCACGCGTGGCGTACCGCCCTTGATCCGTCCGGCGAATGGATCCCGTCCGTTCTTCGAGCTGCAGATCAGCGACTCACCGAGGTGCGCCGCACGGTTCCGGACGCTGGCGGCTTGGTCATTGCAACAGACCACGCGGACGCCAAAGAGTATGCCAAGCAGCTCAAGGCCATCACGGGGGAGAAGGTCTATGTGATCCTCTCCGATGACGCCAAGGCCTCCAATAACATCGAGGAATTCTCGGCTGGAAACAGCCGTTGGATGGTTGCTGTGCGCATGGTGTCCGAAGGCGTCGACGTTCCGCGTCTCGCCGTCGGTGTCTATGCCACCTCCACTTCGACGCCGTTGTTCTTTGCGCAGGCTGTGGGTCGATTCGTGCGTGCACGTAAGCGCGGCGAAGTGGCGTCCGTGTTCTTGCCGTCCGTCCCCGTGTTGCTGGCTCTTGCAAATGAGATGGAAGTCGAGCGCGACCACGCGTTGGATCGGGAGGGCTCCGGGGTCGATGACCTCGCGCACATTCCCGAAGAAGATCTCATGGCCGAGGCCAATCGGGAAGAGAAAGCAAGCTCGGAGCTCAGCGGCGGAAAGTTTGAAGCCGTCCACTCCCAAGCCTCTTTCGACCGAGTGCTCTTTGATGGCGGCGAATTCGGAACTGGCGCTGAAGTTGGTTCCGAAGAAGAGCTGGACTTCTTGGGCATCCCCGGCCTGCTTGAACCTGAACAAGTGTCGATGCTTTTGCGCCAGCGCCAAGCGGAACAGGTCTCGCGTCGTCGTAAGAACGTAGCGGACGGAACCGAGGCGCCTACGCATCACGATGAGCAGTTTGCAGATGTGGTGGATCACCGCAAGTTGCGGGAGCTACGTTCCCAGCTGCAGAAGAACGTGTCTGCATGGTCAGCCCGAACCGGCACTCCACATGGCGTCATTCACTCGCAGCTTCGCTCTGAGTGCGGCGGCCCGGCCGTCGCTCAAGCGAGTGTAGAGCAGTTAGAGCACCGCATTAGCAAGCTACAGAACTGGTTTGTGGGACGTAAGTAAGCAAAGCAAAACGAGCCGGTAGGAACCTTTTCAGGTGACCTACCGGCTCGTTCCGTGTTTTCAGAAGTAGCGCGCGCTAGTGAGCGTGGTTAGTTCGCTGCGTCCTCGTGAAGGTATGTGGTGGGGATGACTGGCTCGCCAGCAGTGAGTCGCTTAGCAGCTCCGGGCAGCTCCGAAACGGAATCGTGGTGACGCTGAGCGGCCCGGCGAACGCCTTCAGCGCCCGTCCAGCCGTCGGTGAGGACGCCGTCCTTGATGAACTGCACCAACAACTCGCGGTCGTTGCCGTCGTTCTCGGGAACTTCACCGATACCGATGACCTCGGCGACCGCACGGCCGCGATCATTGAGACGGCGAAGTGCGAACTTGCGTCCGCCGACGCTCGCTTTGTTTGCAGCCGCCTTGGCCACGTTGACCCATTCGCCGTCATTTCCTTGGCGAGACACGAGCTTGTAGACCATCGACGCGGTCGGCGCCCCGGATCCAGTAACCACGCGAGTACCCACGCCGTAAGCGTCCACAGGAGCGGACTGCAGTGCTGCAATGGCATATTCATCGAGGTCAGAGGTGACCATGATGCGGGTGTCCTTATTGCCCAAATCATCGAGGAGGCGGCGCACCCACTGGGCCTGATCCACCAGGTCGCCGGAGTCCAAACGCACAGCACCCAATTCAGGACCAGCCACTTCAACGGCAGTGCGGACGCCTTGTTCGACGTCGTAAGTATCAACCAAGAGTGTGGTGTTCTTGCCCATCGAAGCCACTTGAGCTTCGAACGCTTCGCGCTCGGAGTCATGCAACAATGTGAAGGAGTGTGCGGCAGTGCCCACAGTCAGGACGTCGTAGCGAATGCCGGCTTCCAAATTGGAAGTGGATGCGAAACCAGCGATGACGGCCGCGCGTGCGGCGGCCACAGCAGACTCTTCCTGAGTGCGTCGCGAACCCATTTCTACGCAGGGGCGACCGTTCGCTGCAGCCGTCATGCGGGACGCGGCTGAGGCCACGGCGGAGTCATAGTTGAGGACTGAAAGGATGAACGTTTCCAAGATGCACGCTTCGGCGAACGTTGATTCCACAATCAGGATGGGTGAACCTGGGAAGTAGATGTCACCTTCGGCGTAACCGTACACATTTCCGGAGAACTTGAAGTTCGCGAGGTACTCGAGCGTCTCTTCGTTAACGACCTTCTTTTCCCGCAGAAATTCAATCTGCTCCGGAAGGAATCGGAAGTTCTGCAAGCCCTCGAGGACACGTCCGGTGCCGGCAACTACGCCGTAGCGGCGACCATCTGGCAAGCGGCGAGCAAATGCTTCAAAGACGCTCTTGCGGTGTGCGGTTCCGGATTTCAGCGATGCTTGAAGCATCGTGAGCTCGTAGTGGTCCGTGAGTAGGGCTGTTGATGGAAGATTCATGCTTTCCTCGTTCGCAAAGTCAGGAGCACAATCGCGCGCGGCGACGTACGTATCTCCTCACACTTTAGCCACAACTGCGGGCTCGGTGACGCATAGCGCGCGTAGAATACCCGTATGGCTTTACCGGACACGATCGTAAGAGAAGACACGGATACCCGCGTCGATGAGCGGGTTCAAGAAGCGACGCCCTACGTCCTCATTGTCTGGAATGACCCGGTCAACCTGATGACCTACGTCAGTTATGTTTTCCAGAGCTACTTCGGCTACAGCAAGTCGAAGGCTAAAAGGCTCATGCTGGAAGTGCACCGCGATGGGAAGTCCGTGGTTGCCACGGGTTCTAAAGAGAAAATTGAGGCAGACACGTTCGCTATGCACGAATTTGGTCTGTGGGCTACGTTCCAGAAAGCAGATGAATCGTAATGGCGCGAGGATTCAAGTCAACGGCCGCAGGAATTGTGGCGGGTTTTGATGCGGGCGAGATTGGCTTGCTTCGCGAGTTACTTGCGGATGTTGCGGAGCTTTTAGAGAACGACGTCGCAGCACCGGAAAGTGCCACCACTAGCGACCCGCTGTGGGCACTGACGGGCATGGTTCCAGAATCCGTGGGTTTGCATGAATCTGAAGACGCCGTCGTTCAGCGGTTGATTCCCACAGTTGCTTCTTCGGATGCTGAAGAGTCTGCGGAGTATCGTCGTCTGACGGAGCAGAGCCTTGTCAGCGCCAAACTGGGGCATTTGAAGTCCTCGATTGAGATTCTCGAGCGCACCCCTTTGGTGATTTCAACGGATGAAGCGGTGGTGCTCTCGAAGTCGTTGAATTCCGCGCGACTCGCTCTGGCGGAGCGGCTGGATATCAAGGATGAGAAAGACGCCGAAAGCATCTACATGATGGTGGATCACTCGGATGCCAGTACTGATCGAGACCAGATGGCTCTTGTCTACAATTTCGTTTCTTGGGTCCAAGAATCGCTCATGAATGCCTTGCTAAAACGTATGTAATACTCACCACCGCCGCGCCAGATTCCGGCTTTTCTCACGGCGGGCGAGTATTCTCGACACATCATGCCTCGACACAACGATCGCTTTACCCAGCTCACGGAGGGTTCTCTGGGGGAACCTTTCGCGCCGCATCCGGACGCGCCTATCGGCATTTTCGATTCCGGAGTCGGCGGTCTCACCGTAGCGCGCGCAGTCCTCGATCAGCTGCCAGCAGAGTCCACCGTATATGTGGGGGATACCAAGAACAGTCCCTACGGACCTTTGCCGATCGCCCAGGTTCGCGCGAACGCGCTCGGCGTCATGGATGAGCTCGTGGCTGCAGGCGTCAAGATTCTGGTCATTGCCTGCAACTCAGCGTCCGCGGCCGTGCTGCGCGATGCGCGCGAGCGGTACACCGGTGGGTACGGGATACCTGTGGTCGAAGTGATTCAGCCAGCAGTGCGCCGCGCTGTCATGGCAACACGCAACGGAAAAATCGGTGTTATCGGCACCGAGGCGACTGTTGGCTCAAGAGCCTACGAGGACGCATTCGCGGCCGCTCCCCACTTGGAGATTGTCTCCGCCGCCGCACCGCGATTCGTCGAGTTCGTCGAGCGCGGCATCACCTCGGGTGACGAACTGATTCAGACGGCCACCGAGTACCTGGCGCCCATCATGGATGCCGGCGTCGACACTCTAGTTTTGGGTTGCACTCACTACCCGCTGTTGACCGGCGTGATCTCCTACGTGGTGGGGGATTCAGTGACGCTGGTGTCCAGTGCCGAGGAAACCGCGAAAGACGTCTTTCGCGAGCTCACTCGACACGGGCTCATGCGGCAAGAGTCGTTGCCGCCAACGCACGACTTCTTGGCCACCGGCGACGCTCAAAGTTTTGAAGTCTTGGCCCGACGCTTCCTTGGCCCAGAGGTGCTTGGCGTTCAGCACGCCGACCACGTTGCGGCTCATTTTCCCACCGGCGTCATGGCAAGAATTACCCCCGAAATGCTCGAAGAAGCTCGCATTAAGAGCCTTGCGAAGGGATCACAGTGAAACTGACCATTATCGGCAGCACGGGTTCGTTTCCCGGTCCCAGCTCTCCAGCGTCGTGTTATCTCGTCAGCGCCCATGACGGACAACGGCCCTGGCGAATCCTCCTAGATCTGGGTAGCGGTTCGCTTGGCGTGTTGCAGCGCTACATGGACCTCAAGGACATCGACGGCGTGTTCTTGTCCCACTTGCACCCGGACCACTGCATGGATCTGTGCGGGTTGCACGTCGCAGTACGTTGGGACCCCATGGGCTGGGGTCGCGATCGCATCAAGGTGTGGGGTCCAGCGGACACCGCAGAACGCATGGCCACCGCGTACGGGATGGATCCCGAACCTGGCATGACCGAAGAATTTGACTTCATTAACTGGGTTCCGCGCCAAGTCGTTGAGCTAGGACCTTTCCGGATTACTGCTTACCCGGTACGTCACCCCACCCCGGAGGCGTACGCCATCCGCGTAGAAGCCACCGAGGATCTCTTTGGCGATGTTCGTACCTCGGTACTGACGTATTCGGGGGACACTGACTCGTGCGAAGGACTCATCGAGGCCGCCGAGGACGCAGACCTGTTCTTGTGCGAAGCTGCCTATGAAGAAGGCCGTGACGACGCCATTCAGGGCATTCACTTGACCGGCAAGCGTGCTGGCGAAGCCGCCACGGAAGCGGGAGTGCGCCGCCTCTTGTTGACGCACATCCCCGTGTGGACAGATACCAATACCGTTATCAACGAGGCGGCTGAAGTCTATGAGGGCGGACTGGCCGCAGCCGTCTCCGGCGTGACCTACGGTGTGCTCTCCGGTGACCGACTGGAACCGCCAAAGACTAGTGCCATGTCACGAATCCCCGCACCGAAAAGCAACACCCGCGCGCTTCCACGCCAGTAGACTGGACATCATGCCCCCAGAGACTTCCTCACCGGCCCCTGCCGTCGTGCGTGCCGATGGCCGCACCCCACAACAGCTTCGACCCATCAGCATCACCCGTGGCTGGTCCAGCCAAGCTGAAGGTAGCGCGCTGATCGAATTCGGAAACACCCGAGTTCTCTGCACCGCTTCCTTTACCGCTGGCGTACCCCGTTGGCTCAAGGGCGAAGGCCGCGGCTGGGTCACCGCCGAATACGCGATGCTCCCACGGGCCACGAATACGCGAAGCGACCGCGAATCCGTCAAGGGAAAGATCGGCGGACGCACCCACGAGATCTCCCGACTGATCGGCCGCTCGTTGCGCTCCATCATTGACACCAAGGCGCTCGGTGAAAACACCATCGTCTTGGACTGCGACGTCCTCCAAGCAGACGGTGGAACCCGCACCGCCGCTATCACCGGTGCCTACGTAGCGCTCGTTGATTCGATTCGCTGGGCCAAGGCCAACAAGATCATCGACCACCGCGCCAAGGTTCTTACGGACTCTGTTGCAGCGGTGAGCGTTGGCATCATCGACGGTATCCCCATGCTGGATCTTCCCTACATCGAGGACGTCCGTGCCGAAACGGACATGAACGTCGTCGTCACCGGCTCTGGCACTTTCGTAGAAGTTCAGGGCACCGCCGAGGGCGCCCCTTTTGACCGTGACGAGCTCAACCGCTTGTTGGATCTAGCCGTCTCGGGAACCGCAGAACTGGCCCAGATCCAGCGCGAAACCCTTGGCAACGATGACTGAAACCAGCCCGCAGAAGCCGAGCTTCGGCGTCGTCCTGGCTACCCACAATCAAGGCAAGCTGCGCGAATTCCGTCAGCTCCTCACTGCTGCGATGCCGGACTTTGACGCAACCGCGCACGTCTTTGACGCCGCCTCAGTGGGAGCGCCGGACGTGAAAGAAACCGGTGTAACCTTCGCGCAGAACGCCATCCTCAAGGCAGAAGCGGTAGCCAAAGCCACGGGTCTTCCGTCGGTTTCTGATGATTCCGGACTTGCCGTCGACGTCCTCAATGGCGCCCCAGGAATCTTCAGTGCACGGTGGAGTGGCGCTCACGGCGATGACACCGCCAACCTCAACCTCTTGCTGAATCAGCTCGCCGATATCGACGAACAACACCGCGGCGCAAAGTTCGTTTGCGCTGCCGCGCTCGCAGTTCCCGGTCAGGAAACAGTGGTAACTTTCGGGGAGCTCAACGGCACGCTGTTGACCGCTCCTCG